>CALMOM010000128.1:0-1554 GCA_937873305.1 uncultured Terriglobus sp. | reverse complement strand
CTGAAGCGCAGCGGCATCTGCCAGCTTTGCCTGCTGTTGAGCTTTCGAAATCGCAGCGGAAGCGACAGGCCCTGGATGCGTGGCGATCATTTCGGCCAGCAAGGGAGCTCCCGCTCCAAAAAACTCCTGATCTAGCCCCCAGATGTGAAAGTTGGTGTTGCGCGAAGAGGCAGCACAATGTGCGGCCAGATCGTTTTCTTCCTGAGTGTCGAGGAAGGCCATAGAGTTTGGATAGGCTCTGTTGTATCTGCTCATGGCTTGCAGGCGATCGGGTTCACGCAGAAGACAATCAACCATTTGTGCTGCATGTGGGCCAACTTCAACAGCAAAAGCGTCTGGATGGATGATGTCGCAAAGTGCTGCGGCAAACTCTGGAATTTCCCGTGTGATGTGGTCTTCGCCCAGTAAGACGAAACGGGCGGGCTGAAGAGCCTCCCTCAACAGGTCTGCACCCGGACCGGAAAGCTTGCCATCGGAAACAGACAAGGGCATACGGCTGTCCTTGAGTGCCTCGGCGAAGGTCGTTGCGGACGCGGAAGCGATTGATGTTTGTGCAGCAGTACGACAGGAAGGCACAGACAGAAGAAAACAGAACAAGAGCATCAAACGACTGGAGGGCATAGGAGCAGTTTACTTGTTCAAATCGGACCATTGCTCTCGATGGCTTGAGAGACTGCTCTCAAGCGTTCTCGCAAATGTTTCGCAAATGCATGGTTCCTTCTTGCCGTCCGACGATGTCTTTGCTGATCCCACAAGTCCGGAACCTTTCGGGAAACGTCACTTCTACGGGCTACTTGAGTTTCCAAACACTTTTTGGTGATGACGCCGTCAACAGCTTGCCTTCGTCGGCGTCCAGCGCCTGCAGGTCGAATTGAGCGATCGTTTCAGTTGTGCCGGGCGTGACGTGAGTGCGGAAATAACAGGTATGCCCGGGTTTCGCTGTGAAGCTGGTGAGCTGCAGGCGATTACGCAAGGTCCTCTTCTTCGACTGCCACGTCGCACATAAGTGGTGCAGCCCGGGATTGATCAACGAGGAGACGGAAGAGTCTCCGCTTGTCGCACCCAGCCATTCTCCATCTATCCCGGTTTTGACAGTAATGCCGCATTGTGAAATGCAGATGCCAACATGCTCTTGATCTTCTACGATCACGACTCGCGCTTTGTCTGGAGGGGGTTCTTGACCGCTGTCGGGAGCAGCAGTTGTTACTGTGAAAGTGTTACCGCCGGGGCCGCAAGCGGATCGTCTTAGCTGGTACGGACCCCGGCACCACCGACATGCATCATTCCTCAATCCCTAGTTGCTTCAGGATCAAACTCCATCATAACCAGCATGACAGTCGCGTCGAAGAGAAGCTTATTGGCGAGCTCTGGATACCAAAGGCCAACAGTTGGCATGCGGTGGAAAGCGGATGCCTTGAGCTTTGCCTCTTTGTGTCTTCTCACTCTGCCTCCCCTCTCACGTCGGCGACGACGTGTTGCAGTGTGGTCGGTGCTCGTCGCCGCAGGCCTGGGTAGCTTGGCTGGATGTGGCAGCGGTGTCGCCCCAGGATACGG
>CALMOM010000127.1 GCA_937873305.1 uncultured Terriglobus sp. | reverse complement strand
GCTGCTGGAGAACATCTTCCGCGCCGTGAACTTCGCGCTCGTCAACGAGATGAATGTCGTCCTGCACCTGATGGGGATCGACTTGTGGTAGGTGATCTCGGCCGCGAAGTCGAAGCCGTTCGTCTTTATGCCGTTCTACCCGGGGCCGGGCATTGGCGGCCACTGCATTCCGGTGGACCCGTTTTATTTGACATGGAAGGCGCAGGAGTACGGGCTGACCACGCGTTTTATCCAGCTTGCGGGCGAGATCAATGAGAATATGCCGATCTTTGTAATGCGTCAGGTAGCGCGGGCATTGAATGAGCGCTCCATTGCCATGAAGGGCGCAAAGATTCTCGTGCTGGGTGTCGCCTACAAGGCCGACGTGGATGACTTGCGCGAGTCACCCGCGCTGGTGTTGATCGAGAAGCTGCAGGAGCTGGGTAGCGAGGTCAGCTACAACGACCCGTTCTTCCCGTTCGTGGGGCAGGGCCGCCGCTATGCCCTGAACATGCACTCCACCCCGCTGGAGCGGGTGGGTGAGTTTGACTGCGTGGTCGTGGCCACGGCGCATTCCTCGTACGAGATGGAGCGCATTGTTGCCGACGCAACGCTGGTGGTAGATTCGAGAAACGCTACCCGGGACATCGTTTCGCCCAAGATTGTGCGCTGCTAGCGCCCACTCGACTGCGACCTGTGTCACGGGAAACAGGCCAAAAGAGCCTGCGTGCGCGCGGTCCCTCTTCTTCTCCTCATTCCATGCACTGCTCCGCTGGGCCTTCCTGAGAAGGCTCTTACGTGAGGTGTCCTGAAAACGGGCATTTGCGTGCGGTCAGTGCAGGTGCACGGCAGCCGCGCAAACACGGCACCCGAGGAGATTTGTGCAGCACCAGCAACACCGGCAGTTTGCCCGCTTGTGCGGCCAGTTCCGCCTCCGCGCCGTCGCGGCGGCGCTGGTCCTGCTGGTGGTCGGCTCTGCAGCCCCAGGATGGGTGCAGCTGGGACGGGCGCAGCAGTCCGCGGAGGCACCCGGTGCGGTCGCGCAGCGGCGGGCCAGCGGCTTTCTGCATGGCCGGTCACCTGTCCCGGCTGGCGCGTCCACGGCTAATAGAGTTACTGCACATGCGCTTCGGGCAGGTTCTGCGGGCGCCGAGCAGGGGAGTGCCGCCGCCGCCCTGCTGAGAGCGCGGGAGCAGCATGCCGCCCTGCTGGACGCACAGCGGCCTCGCTCTCAGGCGGTCACGCTGTCAAATACCTGGACGGCGGTCGGTCCGGTACGCGTGCAAACCGCGTTGTATGGGCACGTGGCTGGGCGCGTGACCGCCGTTGCCATCGACCCGAACGACACGACAGGCAACACCGTCTATCTTGGCACCTCTGGTGGTGGCGTGTGGAAGAGCACCAATGCCGCGGGTGCGGCGTCTGCGGTGTCGTTTCAGCCGCTGACAGACGCGCTGTCCGCCTTTTCCATTAACGCGGGTGGCAGCGTGCTGCCCTCGCTTTCGATTGGCGCGGTATCGGTACAGCCGGGTGGCACGGGCGTCATTCTTGCCGGCACGGGCGACCCAAATGACGCCTCGGACAGCTACTACGGCGAGGGCCTCTTGCGCTCGACGGACAACGGGCAGACCTGGTCCCTGATCCGGACCAGCAATATCGGCTCGTTCGCCGGGCAGGGCTTTGCGAGTTTTGCATGGAGCACCAGCAATCCGAACACGGTAGTGGCGGCGGTGTCCTCCTCGGCAGAGGCGGACGTGGTGGGGGCAGACACAGTACCCAGCGTGCGCGGGCTGTACGTGTCGCAGGACGCAGGTGCCACCTGGCAGCTGTCGACCATCCTGGACAATGGCAACACCGTGGTGCAGTGGTTGTATACCAGCTTTGTCAACTACCGTGGCAACGCGGCAACGGCTGTGGTGTGGGATCCGGTGCGGCAGCGATTTTATGGAGCGATCCGCGGCCATGGGTACTACGAGTCGACAGACGGTGGCGGCTTCTTTCGCCTGGCCAACCAGCCCGGCACCGGCCTCTCGACGACGAATTGTCCCACCCGCACGGGCCAATACGGGCTGCCCAGTTGCCCCATCTTTCGGGGCGCACTGGCGGCGCAGCCCACCTCCGGCGACCTGTTTGCCCTGACTGTGGACAGCAACAACAGGGATCAGGGGCTGTGGCAGGACACCTGCAACAACAACGGCGGCAACTGCAGTAGCAGCACCGTGCAGTGGGGCACGCAGCTGAATGCAACACCCATGGAGACGTCCGGCACCATTGCAGCCGGTGACTACAACCTGAGCCTTGCGGCCGTGCCCGCAGCCACCGCGCTGAGCCAGACCGACACGCTGCTGTTTGCCGGGACCACGGACCTATTCCGCTGCGGCCTGAGTGGCGGTTGCAGTCTGCGCAATACGACCAACACCGCAAACGGCTGCACGGCACCGGCGGGCGTCGCTCCGGCGCAGCATGCCATCGCGTGGCAGCTGAACCTGTCGAACACCAGCACGCCAAGGCTGTTCTTTGGTAACGACGGTGGCCTCTGGCGCTCGTTGGACGGCGTGCGGCAGCAGGCTGCGGTGTGCTCCGCCGACGATGCCACGCACTTCGACAACCTGAACGGCGGCCTGGGATCGCTTGCCGAAGTCGCAGGGTTTTCCTCGCATCCATCCGATCCCAATGTGTTGTTAGCCGCGCTTGGAGCCAACGGCAGCGCCAGCAGCACCACCGCGCCTCAGGCGAACGGCGCAGCCGCATGGTCCCAATTGAATGCCGCGGAGAGCGGTACGGTCGCCATCGACCAGAGCAATGGGCAAACGTGGCTGGTGCAGGCGGGCGCGGGAGTGCAGTTGCACACGTGCACCAAGGGCATGGGCTGTACCGCAGCCGATTTCGCCGGGCCAGCAAGCATCGGCGCCGCGCAGGTGATGATTGATGCGTCGCTGGTGGACGCACCGGCACTGCTGGACCCGGCGCTCAACACCAATGTCATCGCGGGCACTTGCCGGGTGTATCGCGGACCCACGAGCGGCGGCAGCGCATGGTCCAGTTCCAGCGCCATCAGCAAGGTCCTGGCCGGGCCGAGCGGCCCGTCCTGCAACGCAAGCGACGCATACATCCGGTCGCTGGCGGCAGGCGGGCCCCCTGTCATCACCAACGGCACGCAGAGCAGCGGCTCGTCTGTCCTTTATGCCGGTCTAGCGGGAACAGCAGACGGCGGCAGCAGCTTTGGCGGCGCGCTCTACAGCAACACGTCCGCAAACACCGCCACGGCTACCACCGCCTGGACCAACGCCGGGGCCAGCCCTGTCAGCAACGACTCGGCTGGCTTCAACCCAGCAGGCTTCGACATCTCCAGCATTGCCGTGGACCCGAGCGACAGCACCGGCAACACGGTGTACGCCACGGTCATGGGCTTCGGCTACCCGCACCTGTACCGCTCCACCAACGCAGGTGCGAGCTGGACCAACATCTCCAGCAACCTGCCCGACGCGCCCGCGAATAGCGTGGCCGTCGATCCCACTAACCCGCTAGTGGTCTACGTTGCGCTCGACACGGGTGTGTACGCCACACAGGACGTGACGGCGTGCGTTTCCGCCGCAACGGGAGCGACGGGCAACTGCTGGGGCGTGCTGGGTACCGGTCTCCCCAACGCGCCGGTCTTGTCGCTGGTGGCCTCTGCGGGGGTGGGCGGCGGTGTGCTGCGCGCGGGCACCTTTGGCCGGGGTATCTGGCAGCTGCCATTGCTGTCGGCGGGGCAGGGGGCTGCGCCGGTCATCACGTTCTCACCCGCGCAGCTCTCGTTTGCAGCACAGAATGTGGGCTCCACCAGCGACCCGCAAACCGTAACCCTTACCAACACCGGCACGGCTGCGCTTGCAATCTCATCCGTGGCGGCAAGTCCGGGCTTTGCAGAAACCGACACCTGCGCCGGCACCTCCCTAACGGTGAATGGCACCTGCACGCTCACGGTGACGTTTTCGCCCAGCGCGGCTGGCGCAAAGAGCGGCACGATCACTGTGTATGGCAACGTGAGCGGCGGGTATGCGGCGCTGCCCGTCAGCGGTACCGGGCAGGGCGTATCCAGCCTGCAGCTGTCGCCCACGTCGCTGGTCTTTCCCACCACTGCGGTGGGTGCCACGTCCGCCGCGCAGACCATCACCGCTACCAACAAGGGTTCGGGCGCAGCCACGCTGCAGGCACCGGTCAGCAGCCCGGACTTTGTGGTCACGGCCAGCACCTGTGCCAGCTCGCTGCCGGCGGGCAGCACCTGCACGAATTCGGTTGCGTTCGCGCCCTCGCAAAACGGGCCGGAGATCGGGACCGCCTCTATCGCCGATCAGAGCAACACCTACACCGTGCAATTACGTGGCACCGGCACAGGGTCTGCCGCCGTATCCATCTCACCCACCTCCTACGACTACGGCCTGCGGGACGTAAATGGGCCTTCTGACGGTGCCGTGTTTACTGTCAGCAACAGGGGAACGGTGTCCGCCAACCTGAGCCCGCCTGTAGCGACGAATGACTTTAGCGTGGCCAACACAGACTGCGGACCGGCCCTTGCGGCGGGTGCCACCTGCAGCGTGGATGTGACGTTTGTCCCCGCTGCCGTGGGCGCGCGAACCGGCACCCTGACCGTGACTGACAGTGCGGGTGGTAACCATGTGGCGACGCTGACCGGCACGGGCATCGCGTCAGCCATCACCTTTTCACCCCCGGCGCTCGCGTTCTCTACGCAGGCCGTGGGCACCACGTCCCCGGCGCAGCACGTCACCGTCAGCAACAGCGGCAGCAACACAGTGCAGTTCGGCACGATTGGCATCTCCGGCGACTTCGGCATCGCGGCCAACACCTGCGTAGGCAGTCTGAGCCCCGGCCAGCAGTGCGGCTTCGACGTCACGTTTTCGCCGATGCTGGATGGTACGCGCTATGGCACGGTTATCCTGCCAGACCAGTTCACCACGCACCAAATGCAGGTGCAGGGGAACGGCCGCGGTACTGCGGTGGTAGCTGTGACACCGGGCACGCTCCAGTTTGGCTCCGTTACAGTGGGCGGCACCTCCGCGGCACAAAGCATCACGCTCAAGAACACCGGCACAGCTGCCGCCACAGTGGCGACGCCAACCATCACGGGCGACTTCCTGGTCAGTGCAAACACGTGCAGCAGCGCGCTTGCGGCAGGCGGCGGCAGCTGTTCCATCGCGGTGGAGTTTGCGCCCACGGCTGAGGGTGCGCGCTCCGGTAACCTGACGGTTACCGATTCCACGGGTACCCATACCGTGGCGCTCAGCGGAACAGGCACGGGGCAGCCGGTCGTGGCGCTGTCGCCCGCTTCGCTCACGTTTGACCGGACGGCGATAGGCGGTACGTCCACGGCTCAGACCGTCACGGTGACAAACAGCGGCTCTGGCAGCGCCACCCTCAAGACGCCCACCATCACAGGCGACTTCGCCATCACCTCCAATGCTTGCAGCAGCACGCTGGCCGCAGGCGCGACCTGCACCCTTGCTGTTGCCTTCGGGCCAACAGCCACGGGCAGCCGCACGGGTCTGCTAACCCTGGCTGACTCCGCTGGCAACCACACCGTGCAGCTTAGCGGCACAGGCGTGGGCCAGCCCGCGGTGTCTGTTGCGCCGGCAAGCCTTGCGTTCGCAGCCACGGCCATCGGTGTCACCTCTACGGCGCAGAGCGTTACCGTAGCCAACACGGGCACGTCCACCGCCACACTCAGCGGTGCAACGATCACCGGCGACTTCCTGATCTCTAGCAATGCATGCGGTGCCACGCTCCCTGCGGGTGGCACCTGCGCGCTGCAGGTCGCGTTCGCACCGCAGGCTGCCGGGTCGCGCACAGGCACGCTGACCGTCACCGACGCTGTTGGCCCACACACCGTGGCGCTCAGCGGCACAGGCCAGGGGCAGTCTGCAGTTTCGGTTTCGCCAGCTGCGGTGACCTTCGCGGCTACAGCTGTCGGCAGTACTGCCGCTGCAAAAACGGTCTTTGTCGTGAACGGCGGCACCTCCGCTGCAAACCTGGGCACGGCCACCGTTACAGGCGACTTCGCCCTTGCCTCCAATACCTGCGGCACCACCCTTGCAGCGGGCGACAACTGCTCCATCGGCGTCACGTTTACACCAGCTGCCGCAGGCACGCGTAACGGCGCACTCACCGTGCCAGACAGCGCCGGCAACCACACCACGGCGCTGACAGGCAGCGGCACCACCGGCGCACTCACCGTATCCCCCGCGTCACTCAGCTTTCCAAATACGGCTTTGGGCAGCACTAGCGGGCAACTGTCGGTGACACTCACAAATTCTGGCCAGGCAGCGCTGCGGGTGTTGACCGCCACTGCGACAGGTGACTTCGCCGTCAGCAGCACCTGCGCGGGCACCACCGTCGCGGTGAACGCCACTTGCACCATCGCGCTGACCTTTACACCCAGCGCACTCGGCTCGCGCACGGGCACCCTCACCATCACGACGGACAGTGCCAGCGGCGCGACCACGACGGTGCCACTCACGGGTACGGGCACGGGTGCCTTCACCGTCGTCCTGACGCCCACCGCGGTGGACTTTGGCACGCAGGCCGTGAGCACCACCAGCGCGGTGCGGAACATCACGATTTCCAACACGGGCAACATCAGCGGCGCCATCAGCCACTTTGGCGTCTCCAGTGACTACACCCTTGCGGCAAACACCTGCGGCGCGACGCTGGCCCCACAAACCGGCTGCACAGTCTCGGTGGTCTTTGCGCCAAGCACCAGTGGCACCCGTAACGGCCTGCTTACCGTGGTGGACGATGCGGGCACGCAAACCGCAACGCTGACCGGCGTCGGCACGCTGCCTGCCACAGACGCACTCGCACCACTCGCGCTCACCTTTGCCCCGCAGGTGGTCGGCAGCACCGGTCCCACGCAGACCGTCACGCTCACCAACAGCGGTGATGTGGCACTCACGCTGATTTCTGCGGCGGTACTCACGGGTGATTTCACCGCCGTCAATGGCTGCGGACCCACGCTGCCAGCGCACAGCAGTTGCAACATCACTGTGGCTTTTGTGCCGAAGTCAGCGGGCCCAATCACGGGTACGCTGCAGGTGACAGACGTGCTACAGCGGCAGACCGTTATGCTTTCGGGCACCAGTGTGGCCGGGCCGGGTGTGTCGCTGCTGCCCACAACTCTGACCTTCGCGCGAACCGGCGTGGGCGTGGTGGGCGCGGCACAGCCGCTCACCCTTACGAATAACGGCGGCTCTCCTGTGGCGATCACCGCCGTCACCGTGACGGGCGACTTTGGCATACTGTCCGGTGGTGGCAGCACCTGCGCGGCCGGTGCGACGCTGCCGGTGGGCGGCACATGCACGCTGCAGATTGCCTTTTTGCCCACGGCGGCGGGTGCGCGCACCGGCACGGTCACCATCGCCAGCAACGCACCCACGCAGGTTGCGCAACTCTTGGGTACGGGTATCGATTTCCAACTGTTGCCCAATGGCGACACGACGGCGACTACCGCAAGCGGCGGCAGCGCTGCCTTTTCACTGCTGCTGCGGCCCGGCGTCCTCACGCCAGATCCTGTGACCTACACCTGCACCGGTGCGCCCGCAAATACCAAGTGCACCGTTCTCTCGCAGTATGGCGATCTGTCCGCGGTGCAAACGGTCACAGTCACGCTTCTAACCGGCACCGCGGCCAGGCGCATCGCCGCCGTGTGGCTGCTGCCCCTAATCAGCCTGTTGCCGCTGTGCGCGGTGCGCCGCGTGGGCCAACTGCGGCTGCTCTCCGCCCTTGTGCTGTCTAGCTGTATCGTTGCCGCGGTAAGCGGCTGCGGTAGCGATCGCACGATTGCCAGCAGCGGTACCGGCGCTGGCACCGGGACAGGGACGACCACGCTCACCACGCCGTCCGGCACATACACCATCGTGGTCAGTGCGACGGCGGCAGGCGTGACGCATACCGTACCGCTGACGCTGGTGGTTCGTTAAATTGCTTTGCTGCAGACTTGCGTAGTCCTGTAGCTTCTTCCGCTGCTTCAGACCTGGGCCTTATCGGGCTGGCGCGCGCATACGGCTATGGGTCTGCTACCACTCACACGGGCACAAAGTAAAGCCAGACCCAAGGGGCCTGGCTAGCAAAACTTTAGCTTACTTGTAGTTAGCTGTTGCCGCCTTGGTACACACCTTCAGTCTGTAGCGGGGTAGTCTTCGGCGTGCCCATCGGGTAGCCAGCAACCTGGGCTGCGCTCATCTGCTCGACAGCTGTGATCGCAGGTGCCGTCCAATTTTTCTTATTGTTCATGTGCATAGCTCCTGAGATGAGATAGTTCCTACCTCATAGAGACATGAATACACTAAAAGAGTTGCGCGTGACAGCTTTTCTCTCGTGCCGGTAGAGCAAAGACGTGCCACGGCCCACTCTTGCACGGCTGCGGCTACCATGGGGTGGCACCATGGCACGCTTCTCCCACCTGCTGCAACACGCGAAACGTGGCTTTCCAAGGCCGTTGTTGCGTGCAAAAACGACTCTGGAACGCCTCCGGAACGTCACATTTCGTGCGCAGTATGGCCATTTAGAGCCGTTTCAGCGCGCTGGAATCGCACTTTTACGCGCGGTACTGTATCCATTTGCTGCCATACCGGGCATTTTTGAGGCTGTACGCCACCTGCCGCGATTTGGCGTGCCCGGAGGCGCGGGAGATATGTTGCCCATGTACTGGGCAGCCCTCTCCAGGAACATCCCACCGGTCGAGTACCTGATGTTCGGCTTCCGCGACCCGGGCCTCCGCCGCCGTTCCGGTGATTACCTGTACTGGATGGATCAGCCCGCCCTGCAGTGGCTGAACCGGCAGCGCGGCGCTGCCAATGCCGATGTGCAGGATAAGGCCCGCTTTGCCGCCCTGTGCGCACGGGCAGGGCTGCCCCACGTACCCACGGTGATGGAGTTTCGAGGAGGCGAACAGGTGGCCGGGGCTCAGCCGCAGACGCTGCAAGGCGACGCCTTCTGGCAGAAGCCGACTACCGGCAGCGGCGGGCGCGGCAGCAGGCTATGGCGTCGAACCGCAGCGGGAACGCTGCGTAGCGGCGAAGAAGAGCTGCTGCCGCAGGAATGGGGTGAGCGGCTGAGCAAGTCGAACTGCATCGTGCAGCCAGCGTTATGGAACCATCCAGCAATGCGGCATCTTTCGAATGGCGCGGCGGTGGTTCTGCGGCTGGTGACCGTGCTGGAGCGCTCGGGCGAATGCACCCTGATCGGCTCCAGCGTTGCCTTGCCGCAGGGCGCGTCCGAGTCCACGGTGGGTGCGCTGGGCGGCGTTCCTGATCTCGCCACCGGCACCCTGCGCAAGGTGTCGCTGGCAGGCGCGGACAGCCTGACCGTGCACCCGGATACGGGTGCCGTTATCGTGGGCAGCGTTCTGCCCTGCTGGGCGCAGTGTTGCGATCTGGTCCGGCGCGCCCATCGTGAGGCATTTGGCACGTTTGCCTCGCTCGGCTGGGACGTTGTGGTGACGCCGGACGGCCCCGTGTTGCTGGAGGCGAACTCCGGCTGGGGCACCATGGGGCAGCAGATGGACTTCGGCCCGCTGGGCGATACACCGCTGGCCCGCATCACCGAAGACGAGCTGGAGCGTGCCCATTGCGGCTGATCTGCGGCCTGTGGCAACTCGACGGCAGACCCGTTGCGCGCGAGACGCTTGAGGCCATGTGCCAGGCGCTGCAATCGCCCGTGTACCCGGGCTCTGTTGCGCTGTGGAGCGACGGTCCGGCGGGGTTCGGTCAAGTCAGCTTTGGCGAGTCCGCAGATGCGCCCAAACCAAACGCAAGTGGCCAGGTAACGGTGGCGGATGTCCGCCTGGACGAGCCGGATGCGGCACGGGAGCAGGCCGGAATGCCGCATCTGGCAGAGGCCGCACTTCTGGCGGAGGTTTCCATGCCGGAGTGGGCTGGCCGGCTGCCGGGCGACTACGCCGTCGCCCAGTGGAACCCGGCGCGGAAAACGCTCTCCCTGACGCGGGACGCACTTGGCGTGCGGCCACTGTGCTTCTATCACCTGCCGGGCAGGGTGGTGGTGTTTGCATCGTTGCCTGCGGGCCTGTTTGCTGCCGGACTGCTTTCGCGCGAACTGGACAGGGAGCAGCTCGCCCGCGAACTGATTACCCTGCCTGCTGCCGGTGCGACGCTCTTCCGCGACGTGCGCAACGTGCTGCCGGGCACGTCCATGCTGTTCACCAAGCAGGGTCAGCGGACCGTACGGTACTGGCAGGCGGCACCACGTGAGCCCATGCGCGGCACGCGGGAGGCCGCCGCAGAGGAGCTGTGCGGCCTGCTGACCGGGGCCGTCAATAGCTGCCTGCCTCCGGCTGGCCCTGTGGCGGCACACCTGAGCGGCGGCCTGGACTCGTCCGCGGTCGCGATCTTGGCATCGCGTCGGCTGCAGGCTGAAGAACGGCATCTGCTGGCCTACTCTTTTTTGAGCGACACGTGGCCGGGCCTGCCCATGACAGGTGAGCGGCCCTACGTGGACGCCGTGCTCAGGCAGGAACCAGCGATCCGCTGGACGCCAGTGGGCGCAGTCTTTTCGCCGGAGTGGCTCCATGACCGGTGGAGCGCGGATGCGCCGCTGGTGCTGTGGCATGGCGCACCGGAGATTGTTTTCTGCTATGCGGCGGCGTGGCAGGGCGCGGGTGCTGTGCTCTCCGGGTGGGGTGGCGATGAGGGCTGGTGGGCGACGTTGTAGGTCCGCTGCTGCCACCCGGCGTGCGTCATCGCATGCGAGGCCGCACCGCGCGCAGCAGCAGTATTGCCGCCATGGGCGAACTGCTGACACCGGAACTGCTGGCCTTGGCCGCGGATGCTAGCCCGGTGTATACCACCGCGGATCCGGCAGAGGTGCAGGCACGGCTGCTGAACGGCGGCCACCTTAGCTTTCGCATGGCCCGATTCGCAGCCATTGGCGCGCGCTACGGTATGGCCTTTCGCTTCCCCTTGCTGAACCGGCGGGTGGTGGAGTTTGCCCTGGGTATGCCGCCTGCCTGGCACGTGCACGCGGGATGGAAGCGGCGGCTGTTTCGCGAGTCGATGGAGGGTGTACTGCCGCCTGAGGTGCAGTGGCGGCATACAAAATTCCGGTCGCTGCCAGCAGTGCCCTACCGGTTCACGCAGGAGCGGGATCGCGTGCTGGAGCGTGTGGAACAGGTCTCGGCCCACCCCCTGGTGCGGGAATTGTTTAAGCTGGACCAGGTCCTGGCTGTCTTGCGGGCGCTGCCCCGGCCAGAGGCGGTGCTGGACCCGGCCGCCCACCCGGCACTGGTCCCGCTGCCGTTTTTGGCCCAGCTGCTGGACTATGCCTTTTACCTGGAGAGCGCATTTCCGAACACCCGATGAGTGAGTACCCGTTGAAAGAGCCCGTTGCTCAATCCGCCAGCGCAGCAGCCAGGGATGCTGCATCTGCGGAGTTTCGCTATAGCGTCTCTGGCCTTGCTGTGCTGGCCGACGTTGAGTTGCCGTCGGCGATACCGCATGCCTTCGTCGGGGAGCCGGACATCGTCATCCGCCAGGCGGTGCTGCCACCAGCGGAGATGTCGCTGCCCGAGGATGGGACCGCTGTGTTCCGCTTCCGCGTACCGGACGTGGGACGCTTCCTCATGCGGGACGGACGAGAGTTGCTGTACGAAACCGCTCCCGGCCATGACCCTGGCGTGCTGCCGCTGTACCTGAGCGGCATCTGCTTTGCCACCCTGCTGCAGCAGCGCGGCGGCGTGGTGCTGCATGCCAGCGCCGTCAATGTGGGAGGACGCGCCATGCTGTTTTGCGGGGCGTCCGGCGCGGGCAAGTCGACCCTGGCAGCCATGCTGTCAGACGCTGGGTATCCCTTGCTCAATGACGATGTCTGCAGCCTGACGCGGGACGGTGCCGGGCGGTTTGTGGCGACCCCGGATGGTCGCATGCTCAAGCTCTGGTCTGCCTCGCTGGAGCAGCTGGACCAACCGCGTCGCGGTGCGGAGATCATTGGCCGCACGGACAAGTTCTACACACTGCCTGCCAATAGCGATCGAACCGCGCGCCCGGTAGGGGGCATTTACCTGTTGGGGCAGCTGCCCGCGGGCGAGCCGCCCAGCCAGCAGCGGCTTGGCCCCGCGCGCGCCATGGCCGCGCTGCAGGAAAACGCCTATCGGCCAGAACTTGTACGGGCCATGGGACAGGAACGCGAGTACTTTCAGGCTACGGCCAGGTTGTGCGCCACCGTGCCGGTGCAGCAACTGTGCCGCGCAAAAAGTTTTCGAGAAACAGATGCCGTTTTGACCATGCTGGCAGCGGCCTGGCAAGAAGGCGCCTGAACAGCTCGCCTGCCGGATTGCAGACGGCTGGGTACACTGAAGTTGCACCACCGACCAACGCATGAGACTGAAACGCATCCTTCAACTGCTGCTGACCTCCTTTTTAGGTCAGGGGCTCACCGTGCTGACGCAGCTGCTGGTGCCACCCTTCTTTCTCAAGTTCTATGGCGCGGGCGTGGAGATGTACGGCGAGTGGATCGCCCTGAGCGCCAGCGTGAACTACCTGGGCACGCTGAACTATGGCGTGCAGACGTATGCCAATAACCAGATGACGATCCTGTACACGCGGGGGGACATTCCCGGTGCAAAGGCCATCCAGGCCAGCGCCTTTCGGCTGCTGCTGTTGTTTTTGGCTGTTTTTGCGGTGGGTGGCCTGGCGGTGTTTGTCCTGCCCGTGGCATCGCTGCTCAAGCTGCGGCATGTGGGAGCCTCTGCCGCCGCGGTGACGCTCTACCTGCTGATTCTACAGATCGGCATCAATATGTTTTTCGGCCTCCTGACGAACAGCTACATGGCCGTGGGGCGGCTGCACCGGGGCAACTACATCAGCAGTGCGCAGCGGTTTGTCAGCATTGTGGGCATGGCGGTCGCCATTGCCATGCGCAGCTCCTTTGTAGTTTTGGCTGCTGTGCAGTTGATTGCGCTGGTGATCTTTACCGTGTATGCGCTGATCGATCTGCGCCGGACAGAGCCGGCGCTGGTACCTTCGCGGGCTGACGGTTCCTGGGCCGAAGTCGGCCGCATGATCAAGCCCAGCGGCCACTTTGGGCTGATTGCCATGGCGGGCTTCCTTACGTGGCAGGGGCCAGTCATTGTC
>CALMOM010000126.1 GCA_937873305.1 uncultured Terriglobus sp. | reverse complement strand
ACACGGCCTACGAGGTGGAATCGCAATGGCAGCTATGGCAACCCCAAGCAGCCAGCGACGGCCTGGACGCGAGCTGGCGGCTGCAACCAGCCACCGTCCGCTTTGTTGGATTTGGACCGGAGTTTGACGAAACGAGCTATGAGCAGAACGGACACATCCGCATTGATTTTGGCCTGGATACGCCGTGGGTGCAGGACGAAAGCGAACTCGATGACGATGGGAAACGAGTTCTCCAACAGAATGTGGAGAAACTACTTGCCTTTATTCTGTCGGTCGAAAAACATTGTGGTGTTTCATCACGGCTGCTTTGGACGGAAAGTGGTGAGCTTCTCGCAGAAAAGCTGTTGTCGCGACTGCAGCGACTGCATTAAATGCTGATTCCAAGTATATGCAGGCGTCCTATCCGGCGGCCCTTTCTGCCCTGACGCCTGAAGCGAAGCAGCGCTTAACAACAATGCTCGACGAGTGACTTGGCGATCTATCTCTAATTGCGAACGTCTTCCAGCAAATGGAAGCACGTTATCATGAGTACTCAGACAAGCACACTTCATCAGATAAGGCTTCGCTGACGAACAGCCGGCACGGCTGCCACGATATTAGGATAAGCGCCACATCGGCAAATGTTTCCGCTCATAGTTCCTTTACATCAGCGTCCTTCGGCCCACAGAGTTCTTTCAAGAGAGACACCGCAGACATGATCTGACCCGAGGTGCAGTAGCCGCACTGATAGGCGTCGTGCTCTACAAATGCGGCCTGCATGAGATGCAGCTTGGCGGTATCTCCAAGGCCCTCAATGTTGTGATCTCATCTTCTTCATGCATGATCGCAAAGGTCAGGCAGGAGTTTACGCATCTGCCGTTGATGTGCACGGTGCACGCCCCGCACTGGCCATGATCGCAGCCCTTTTTAGTGCCGGTCAAGGAGACACGCTCCCGAAGACAATCAAGCAGCGTAGTGCGCGGATCGACGCTGACGGCGTGGAGCTTGCCGTTAATGCGAAGGTGCACGAGAGTCTCACCGGCAACCGCAGCCATCTGGTCAGCTGCGTCCATTCCGGCGGAGACAGGTTCACCAGCGGCCTTCTCAACGACAGCAATCGTTGTCGCTGCAATTCCAGCTCCGATCTGGCCCAGAAACGATCGCCGGCTGACATTTCCGCCCTTTACTTCAATGGGCCGCTTTGCGTCGAAATCTTCCTTGGCCATGACCGCGCTCCAGTTCGAATGTTGTTCGCTCGCTTGATTGCTGCTCTTGCACAAAGGTCAGAACGAAAAAGCATCAGAGCAAATCCTCAATGCGGATGGGTAACTCTCGTACCCGTACCCCTGTCGCGTGATACACCGCATTCGCGATAGCAGGCGCAACTCCTGCGAGGCCGATCTCGCCTATACCTTTTGCTCCAAGCTCTTCAACTCGAAGTCCGGATAGCCGAGGAAGTGGACGTCGATCTCAGGGGCGTCCGCGTTGGTCGGAACGATATAGTCCGCCAGGTTGCTGTTGATTGGCTGGCCTCTATGCGCGTCATAATGCGTCTCTTCGAACAGTGCCATGCCGACACCCATGACTACCGCGCCTTCGATCTGGTTGCGGGCAGCTTTCGGGTTGATGATCCTTCCCGCATCGACCACGGTCACGACACGGCTCACGCGTAGGCGCGTAATTTCGGGCTGCCATGTCACCTCGGCAAACTGAGCCCCGAAACAGTGCATGGAGAACTTCGGCTTGTCTGCGGTAAAGGTGCTTTCGCTTCGCCCTTGTCCACGAATGCTGCTCTGGTTGGCTTGGGTAAGCACGTCCTCAAAAAACATGCCGCTCTCCGGTGTTTGATCTTTTAGATGAACCCTGCCCTTTGTGAAGACGACTTCAGTCGGCTTCGCCCTCTGAAATCGCGCGTCACTGGTACGCGGAGCGGTCGCCGTCAGCCTACCCGAAGCATCAGCCATGGCTCTGTACACTGCGGGGACGAGCGAGGCAGTCACCGTCGAACCTCCAGAGAGAGGTCCGGGCGGTAAGGACGTATCGCCGATAGCCACCTCAACACGCTCAAGCGGTATACCCAAACATTCGCTTACAAGCTGAGCCAGAACGGTATACGTCCCTGTACCAATATCCTGGGTCCCGCAAGCGACCCGCGCCGTTCCGTTCGCGCGAAACTCGACGCTGGCAGTCGCTCCGAAGCGGGCGGCTATCCAAGAGCACGCAGCCATTCCCCACCCAAGCGTTAGCCCATCTCGCTTCATGGAGCCCACCTGCGGCGTGCGTCTGAACCAGCCAAACTTCTCTGCGCCAACATCCATGCACTCGGTAAGGTGGCGTGAGGAGAAAGGGATGTCCAGGCTTTCGTCAATTTTCGGCTCGTTCGCTTTACGAAAGGCAATCGGGTCCATGCGAAGCTTGATGGCCATCTCATCCATTGCCGACTCAAGCGCGAACAGACCCGGCACTGCGCCCGGCCGCGCATCCAGGTGGCCGCGCCTACGGTGCGCTTTGCCACGCCCGAACTGATCCCGAGGTTTGGCGTGCTGTAAAGATAGGGGGTCGCTTCGCCGCAGTTTTCCACGAACGTATCGAGCATGGACGTGGTGTTGGAGTAGTCATGCTGCAGCGAGAGCAGTTTTCCATCTTGAGTTGCACCGAGTCGAAATCGCTGTTCCGTTCGTGGCCGGTGGCCTGCTGCTCCAAAAGCCTGCTTACGCGTGATGACCAGCTTGACCGGACGGTTCAGATCCCGCGCAGTAACGGCAGCAAGACAGCAGTGCGTCCATGCCCCAGTCTTGCCGCCGAAGCCCGAGCCTAGATACTTCATAATGACTCGAAGATCTTCCTTCTCGACTCCGAGCATCTGTGTCATCACGTTCTGGTGGTTGCATATTCCCCTGAACGGTGTCGTACAGCGTCACGCTCCTGCCATTCCAAACGGCCACCGTGGCGTGCAGTTCGATGGCAGCATGAGTTTCGACCGGTGTCACGTAGACGTGATCAATCTGGACTGGAGCGCTTGCCAACGCGCTCTGCGGATCACCTCGGCGTGAGCCGGCTTCGAGGCTCGTGGTTGCGAGTAGCTTGGGATCCAGAGAAGGCGCTTCACTGTGGTAGACCGCTTCGACGGCATCCACGGCCGCAGTTGCATGCTCAAGCGTGTCTGCGATGGCGACCGCTACATACTGGCCGTAGTAGTTGATTTCGTTGTCCCTGAACGGTGGTCGCTGCTCATCGACATACGCCGTATAGTAGGGTCGGGCGCCGTCTGATAAAGCTTGCCAATATTGCCGTGGTGGTACACCATGAGAACGCCCGGCATTGCTTCAGCCTTGGCGGTCTTCAGCTCCACGATGCGGCCTTTGGCGATCATCGCGCCGACCGGCACAGCGTAAAGCATTCCCGGAAAGTTATGGTCGGACGTGTACACTGCACGCCCACTTACCTTGAAGGGGCCGTCGATGCGTCACTGCGGCTGGCGAATAACAGAGGTAGGTTGTCCCATAGTAGACATGCAACTCCTCAGGCGGCGCGGTTGAAGAGGAGAGGGTCACGCGCGAAACGCAACGGCAACGAGCGCATAGCCGTAAGGTGAGGATTAGGGCGGCACGCGAAGCTAGAGCTAACACGCGCCGCACCCGTCAAGCCCGCCCTCGACGCGTCACTGGATCAAGGCTCCCTGCTCGGGCTGCCACCTTTCCAGGTTGATCCGCAGCCTCTCTAAGCTGAGGCCGCGGCTCTCGCAGTAGCGAAGCGCTGGCTGGTAGAACGTGGCCATAGTCATGGACTTATCCACGTCGTCGGCCAGCGCGTCCTGCAGCACGTCCCTGACCGCTTCCGCGTTCAGGCGGACTATCTCGGGGCCGACGTACGCAATGAAAGTGAGCGGGACGCGCCCCAGCCTCTTTATGCCAATGAGAGCGAGCATCTCAAAGACAAACTCCGCATGCGGTAGTAGCGCGAGTGTCTCTTCTGCGCTTGTAGTGTGCGTATCCAGATGTCTGCCTCTCATGCCCCACCTTCTGGCATTGCCATGCGCGAGGTAGCACCCATTTGCAGCACGTCTGTGATGCTCACCTCTCCGTCAGCGGCCCTCGCAGGCAGCTTGCGGGCATCGTTCTCCGTGTAGAGCGGCCATGCCGCGACAAATTCCTTCCGAACGATTTCGATGTAGCGGTCTTCGCAGTCTTTTATCCGGGCTACACCCCCTATTTGCTCCAGGCACCATTCCAGCCGCGGCGCAAGTGGTGTCATGGGCAATTCTTCATAGGCGACTGCATTCCTCCCCTTTGCATCCTGTACGAGCACGGGTTGGCCGTTCTCCAGCCGTAGTCTCATTTGCGGTCGGAAGCTGTAGCGCCCGTGTTCATCAGTCTGGGCGTAGCGCTTCAGGTAATCGAGCAGATCGTGCCACGCCTGCTTCGATTCCACCGTGGCCGCGCCTGCAGCAGCGGTACCAGCCTGCGCCTCAGTAATACCCAACGCCTTGCGAACGTCGCTGATGTCAGGCCGGAAGGGGCTCTCTCGCAAGCACCTCTTAATCGCCTGTTCCACCGCAGCCGTTCCGCACTCGCTTGCAGCCTCCATCAACTCGTCTGCGAAGTAGTCGCGCGCAGCGTCAGTGAGCGTAGGCCCCTGCTTCAGACTCTCCATAATGCCGATCCGGGTACACGCCCACTCGACGGTTGCCTCGTTCGATGGCGCGCGTTGTGGCGTCGACAATGCCCTGCTGACGTTCAATTGCTGACGGCTTTCGATTACGATCGGTCCCATATACAACCTCCAGCCCACGGCGGGGCGTTTTGTCTTGCTCTCGGCTGAGCCAGGAAATGACGAACTTGGCGATTCCCTTCGCCGTCTTGCGGCGCGAAGGATGGGCCTTGCACCACTCACGCATAGCCAGAAGCTGCTGGCCGACGTCGACGGCGGGGAATGCTTCAGCCCAGCCGCTTACGTCCGCAGCGGTGTAGGGCCACTCCTTGCCGTTTACAAGCGAAAGTGTTCCAACAGCGGGTTCGGCTTCGAGTGCGTTAGCGCTCGGAGCAATAACAGGCTCTGGCTCTGGAACAGGCTCTGGCTCTGGAACAGGCTCTGGCTCTGGAACAGGCTCTGGAACTGGAGTACTTTCATGACGCGTCACGGTCGCATTAAGCGAGTCATGACGCGTCACTTCGCGTTGCTGCACGTTATCGCGCTGAGTTCCGAGCTTGGGTGCAGTGCCATCAGCCATGCATTCGCCGCGTCTAACTACCTTGCGGCGAGTGTTGTAGTCGGAGTGCATCGCCCAGTCGTGGACCACCAGGCGATGGTCAACGCTGGCGTCAAGGTGCCGGGAAAAGCAAAGCGCTTCAACAAGTGAATCCGGATCGCCGCTGTAGAACATTTCCAGGGCAATTGCGTAATTAGGTAGGCGACCGATGTTACCGGCAGGCGCTAGCGTTGCCGTGGTGTGCCACAGCGCCTCCAGCAGGCCCAGGGCCGCCCAGGGCTCAATGCCGAGGCGTTGAGCCAGCATCCGTGTCTTCCAATGCGCGAGAGTCCCACGGAGCGCCATTAGCGGCGTTCCTGCTGACGATATGCCTCGATGTCTTCTAGTACGCCGTCAGGCACGTCGAAGCATGCGTGTTGCTCGCGGGAATTCTGCAGAGCTTCAAGCATGTGCCGCGCCGCTTTGGTGAGTTCCTGTAGACGCCTTTCTTTCTGCGCACCGGATTGCTGAGGTTGGCAATGCAAAGTTGCCACCGCTTTAGGAACAGGGTTACATTCCATGTAGACAAACCATCCTTACGAGCCCTGCCTGCCAGCAGGGCTTCTGTATTTCAGTCGCTAGCCTCTGCGGCTCAAAGCCACAGTGCAGCGCTCGACTGGATCATCAACACCTTGCCTTTCTTGACTCCCGTCCCTTTATCCATTCATGGGCGGTCTCTTTGCCTATCGTGATGCGAGACGTTATGTGTGTCTGCGCGGGAGCGGTGCCCTCTTTGCGCAGTTTGTAAAAGCTGCGGACACTTATGCCAGCCACACCGCAGAATTGCTTCAGTGTGTAGAGTTCGCTACTCATTGTGTCTTTGGGGCTGCTCATCTACGCGTAACTATGCAACAGTTCCGAAAACCTGCGCTACGGCACTTTTTGCAGTTTCACACAGTCGAATAGGTTCATTTGTTTACAACGTGAGGTTATGCACAGCCTTACAGCCGCATACGCTTCTGCTTGGAGGCCGTTTTCGCGGGTTGAAGTACCAGACCATCTTGGAGCGGAGCATGGTAGATGTATGCATCGGCGTAGACGCCTCTGACCTCATCCGGGCACGCCGGGAATTGGAGAAGCGCCATGTTCCCTTTGCCCTTGCCTCCACGCTTACTGCGGTCGCACAGGACGCCCAGCAGGCCGTGCGCCGCAACGTGCGAGCGTCCTTTAAGCTGCGAAACACCTGGACCGAGCAGGGTGTGAAGATCAAAGCCGCGACGCCCTCCAATCTGCAGGCCGTCGTCTACACCGACACCGCAAACCGGGCGACGGGCGCACCCGACTACCTCGTGAAGCAGGAAGACGGCGGCGAGCGCGTGCCGGTGAATGGCAGGCAGCACATAGCCGTGCCGACGCGGTACCTGCGCGCCATGGCTCCGGGCGTCATCCCCGCGGAGCTACGGCCACGAAATCTGCTGGGCGCAACAGGCGGGCGCTACGCAGGCAGGAATCGCAAGGGGCAGATCGCCATAAAGAATCAGCGAATCGTGCGCGGCATGGTTTTCTTCGTGCAGGACCTAAAGAATGGGCATAAAGCCATCTTTGGCCGCCTAGCTACCGGGCGAGACGCAGCCCCCTTTTACCTGCTGGTCGACGAGGTACGCATTAAGAAATCCGGCCTGCAGATGGTCGCAACGGTGCAGCGGATCGTGCGTGAGCGCCTGGAGCGCCAGTGGGACATTGCCTGGAAGCGCATCTACGACCGCGGCCTGAAACTGTAACTGCAAGCCCTGCCATCGGAAAGCGAACGAAACACCGATGCTAGTGTGTCGTGATTGTTTGGTATCACGGTACCTGTATGCCAGTGTTTACCGCAGGCCGCGCCAGTCTACTTTGCCCGCATCCTGACCCGTGCGGCATACCTTACGCATGGAGTTTTTGAGCCGCGGTACGCATATAGCATTGGCCGGTGAACAGCGTTCACTGAGCCCCGACCTCAACATGGGCCGCGTTCTCGACGGTCGCATCGGCGCACACTGGCTGCTGTGGCTTGCGGAGCGCTGGCTGGGCAGGCCGGTGCGCATCGACGGCAAGGATGTGCGGCAGACTGAGCCGGTAAAGCCTGACGAGCTGGCCATGGTCCTCTACGCCATGCTGGAAACCGATCGAGAGATGGCAGCCGAGCGTGGAACGCCGCGACTGGAAACAGAGGCGACGATCCGGCGCTGTGTGAACATCGGCAACATCCACGAACTGCAGGCGACAATCGCCCGCGCCGTGCTGTCGTGCTTTATGTCACCGGGGGAAGCGGCGGGGCTCGACGTTCGCGCGGACGTCGCGGCTCCTGGAAGCGAACCCGCGCCAACGCCTGGAGTTGGTCCAGCGTTTTCGAGGTCGCTGCGGCTCTGGGCATCTCGCGTGTGGAGCTTTTTCGGCTTCCGTTCCGCACCTGGCGGCACTACGTAAAGGGCTATGAGACGCGCATCGAGCGCGATCGCAGTCTGGCGGCGTGGTGCGTCTCTTACCTGCTGATTGCAGCCGGTGCGGACGCAGACAAGGTCCAGCCGGACAAGCTGCTGGGCCGCGGCAAGCCGCAACGTCGCAGGCGCGAACTGAACGACGAAGAAAAGTTCGCAAAACTATGGGATCGCACGGAGAAGCGGCGCGAAGCCGGGAAGCTGAAGGAGTAAGACATGGCGGTAAGCGGCGGGTTGGTGGTTGTAATCGACGCGAAGGACGGCAGTAAGCCAGCGCTGGACGCGCTCGATGCGCACCTGGCGAAGATACGGGCGTCGTCTTCCGAGACGTCCGGCGCGCTGTCCTCCCTGACACAGTTGGGCGCATCCCTTGGCATTACGCTGGGGTTGCGCGCAGCCGTCTCTCAGTTTGCCCAGGCCACGACCGCGGCACTGGCGTTCGGTGAGACGCTGGAGAAGGCGGCGGCGAAGACGGGGTTGTCCGTCTCGACGCTGTCCACCTTGCACTATGCCGCCACCATCACCAACAGCGACTTCGAAGGGGTGACGACCGCGGTCGCGCGCATGGATAAGACGATCGGTGCCGCTGCGGACGGCAACGAAAAGGCCGCAGGCGTCATAAAGTCGCTGGGGCTGAATGCGAAGGACTTGGCCGGGCGTTCCGATGGTGCCGAGGTCGCACTTCGCGCGCTTGGGACCACGCTGGCGAACACGTCATCCGCGGCCCGGCGCAACGAACTGGCGACGGCGCTTACCGGGCGGGGTGGCGTCGACCAGGTGGCGCTGCTGCAGCGGCTAGGTACCAACTTCGATGAGTTCCGCCGCAAGGCGCAGGAAGCAGGCGTACAGCTTGGCGACGACACGGCAGGCCGCCTGGCGAAAGCCAACGAGCAGCTACGCGACATGCAGGAGCGTATCCGGGGCGCGTCGCTGGGCTTCACTGCCGGGCTTATTCCTGCCGTATCTGCCTTGGCTGGCATCATCACCGGCAGCAAAGGGCAGTTCGACGACTTCGCGGCGTTTGGCCAGAAGTTCGGCAGAGGCATGGCCTACGCGACGGCAGGCGTCTACGGCTTCCTGGCCACGTTTGAGCGTGCAGAGGCGGCCACGTCCAGCACCGCGGCCACACTGGCGGACGCGGCAGGCCTTACCGGCAAAGCCAAGTCGCTGCAGCAGAACGCGGCAACGCTGGAGGCATCGGCGGACGGCTACCAGAAGAAGGGCGAAGCGGCCCTGATGGTCTCTGAAACCGGGTTTGCGCCTGGCGCTGGCGAGAGCATCTCCGAGCATCGCCGCCTTACGGGCCGCGCTGGCAGCGGCAAGGGCTATGCGGGAACTCCGGATACTGCAGGGGCTTCCAAGGTTGCGGAGGCGCGCCGTGGGCTTGCAGACGCCACACGAAAGGCATCGGAGCAAGCCGCCAGGTCAGAGGCCGACCAGCAGAAGTCGCATGCGGGGCTGATGCTGGAGTTATTGGAGGGCGATTACAAACGCCGCCTCGTGTCGGAAGATGCCTATTACGCCCGCAAGCAGCAGCTGGAGCAGGCGTCGCTCTATGCGGACCAGGCAGCCGACGTGAAAAGCTATGGCGCGCTGGCCATCGAAAAGACTCGCGTCGCTGCACACCCTGGCGCGTCGGAAGCTGACCAGATCAAGACGCGGGCACGGCTGGTGGAGCTATCGACCGAGCAGGCGAAGATCGCGGACCGCATCTTGGAGCGCTCCGACAAGATCGCGGCGGCGGATGCGAAAGCCGCAACAGCGACCTCGCAACGGGAGGAAGCGCTGCAGGCGCAGAGCGACCAACTGGCAGCGCAGCTGGAGGAGACCCGCGGCGGTACATCTGCCCGCCTGAAGCAGCTGGACGACGAGACGAAGATTCAGTCCGCAGTGCTTGGCGGGCAGTATGGCCCGGACTCTCAGGAGGTACGGAACTACCAAGCCGGGCAGAACCAGAAGCGCGGCGGCATCGTCCTGAGTGGGGCCGAGCAGCAATACGACGTAGCGAACGCGCAGGGTGACGCACAGGGGCGGTTGTTGGACTACCAGGAGCGCGCTGGCCAGGTTGGCAGCGGCGACGCCCGTGCACAACGCGCCGCAATTGGCCAGCAGCAGGCCGACAACCTGCAGCCCGTGCTGGAGGCGTACCAGCAGCTTGCGAAGGGCGGTGACCTGCAAGCCGCCGCAAAGGTGGAGGAGGTTTCGGAGAAGATCATCGAACTGCGGAACCCGATCGACGAGGTAAGCGCTCATCTGCGGGAGAGCTTTGATGGCGCTTTCGAGGACTTATTCCTGAACTTCGATCAGGGCGCGGCCAAGGCGTTTGAGGGCTTCGGAAAGAATCTGGAGAGGGCTCTACAGAAGGCCGTCTACGAACGCACCGTGCAGCCCATGACAGAAAAGCTGGTCGGCAATCTAACGGCTGTCCTGGGCCTCCCTGCCCAGCAGAACACTCCCGCAGGCATGCCAACAACGCCTGGCAACACGACGGGCGGCGCTGCTGGTGTCTTTGGATCGCTATTCCGCCCCTTCGTCAATGCTGCGGCCTTGCCGGGCAGTGGAGACGGGAAGAAGGTTTCCATCCTGCTAAACATCACTCAGAACAAAGACGGCGGCTTCGACTTGTCTAGCATGCAGAAGCAGGGCGACGACCGCGACGACTTCGAGGCGAAGCTCGCTAACAGCTTTGATACGGGGGCATCCTTAAAGCGCTATTCGGTGGTCGCTAAGCGACTGCCTCCCGCCTCTTTAGCCATGCGTGCGCCGTGTCGTGGGCTATCTGCACGCGGCGCGTGATGCCGGTCTGTGCTGGAGCCTGCCCGACGCGCTTTAATTTGTAGAACGTGGCTCGGCTGATGCCTGCCAACGCCAGAAACTCTTTGAGTGAGTACATGCCCTGCCCTCGTGGCGGCTGCCTGTACGTGGTTGTACGTGCAGGGCGACCACAAGAGCAAAGCTGATGCCGCAGCTCGTGGGGCTAAGCGGCAGTCTCGTGCGATAACTTGACGCCGCGTCGCGTCGCGCTAGCCTCATCTTCCTCAGCGAGGAAGCGTTCTTCGTTGCGTGCCGATTCGGCGTCAGCGACGATGTCTGCCGCGCTGAATCGCTGGCTGAAGCCCCAAAGGTATCGGCTGATTTGGTCCATGAACAGATGCGCGGCATAACTGTCCATGCTATGCGGTCCCCTAAGGGCTGCGATGAAGTTGGAATCTGTCACCACATCCTGTAGCGTGATGCTCGCGCTACCACCAAAGCGCTGAGTCATTACTACAACTGCAGCAGCAGCGCGACGGGCGAAGTCTGCTGCTGCTTCATGCCGATCAGCGTACTGCGTGAAATCTGGCGTACTCCAATAGGATATGACTTCCCCATCCTTCTGCAGAACGCACGGAACTATACCAGGACCCGAATCGTAGGCGGTGTATTCGGAGAAGACGCCGTGGGCCAAGCTGGTAAGAGGTGAAATGGCAAAAGAGCTTTGGTCAATTTTGCCGTATTTGGAGGCGCTCGTGCCGTTATGCTGCGGTGTAGCCATGTGGATTCCCTCGTAGACTTCGCTGGTTAGCTCCGCTTCAAGCGTTACTAGCGCTTAGGCGGAGCGTTTCTGTCTGTCGGGAGAAGAGGGTTGTGCTAGCGCGCGTGGTGGAAGCTCATTGGCTAACCACCTACTTGGTACAATTTACACCTATGACACCATAGATGTAGTGGTAAATGACGTAGTTGGATGTCACGAGGTGAATCGTGGATCAGCAGGAACCGATTAAAAAGAAAGACAAGCAGAAGGTAGTGCATCTACAGCTTCGCCTGCCTGAGAAGTTGCACGAGCAGGTTCGGCAGCTGAGTTTTGATTCCCGACGCTCTCAGAATGACATTCTGCTGGAAGCACTGTCTCAGTACATGGAAGAGCGAAGCTGCTGACGCAGCCTGGCACAGCTAGCGCTTAACAAACTGCGGCAAGATGCTGACATCCTGCTGGTAGCGTGGCTGTCAAAAAGTGGCGATACAGCGAGCAGGTATAGCAGGCTCACTCATCCAATTGTTGGAAAGGCACGCAGATACTGCTGATAGTGCCGCATTTCTAACGTGTTTGGCACTGATGGCGTTACATGCACCTGTAAAAACTGTTGCATAGCAGGCATCAAATCGCGTACAAATGAGTCCAATTGATAGCAAAGTTGTCCGACACTCAACACAAAGTGTGTACGGTAGAGCTGCGCTTAAAAATTGTCTCTTAAAGCAATCGAACATGTTGTCCGATTGTTGTTTAAGGGCGGGAGCCGACTGCAATGACCCAATCCACTGCAAAGAAAGTGGCGGTTCTCACCAGCAACACAAAGAAGTACCTGCCCGAAGTTACGATCAAGGGTGACAACCCCTTCTCGGTTTCTGCGGCCAAGTACTACCCCGCGCTGAAGAAGCTTGCCACGAAGTAAGCGGGTCTACCGTCTATCTGCGGCTGTTGTCGAAGCTGCGCATGACGAAGGCATTGGTTTCACCTGGCCTGGTGTTGAACCAGTCGTACGGGGTACCTGTCTTGACCTGAACCAACTGCTTTCCATCGAAGAAAGCCCTTACATTTACCTCTTTGACCTGGAAGCGTATCCAACGCTCCAGGCCAAAGCGGCATACATTTTCTATCACCTCACCACTGCGCACATTTTCAGCAATGGCAACAAGCGAACGGCAGTCCTCTGCCTGGATGCTTTTCTTCTCGTCAACGAGTTCTATCTGACGCTTGATAACAAGCAGGTCCACGACTTGGCCCAGAGCGTTGCTGAGCATGGAGAAAAGGGAGAGCGATTTCACGCGGCCTTGCGGCGTATCGAGCGAATACTTGCGGACAACATGATTTCCCTGAGTCAGTTTAAGAAGCCGGAACCGAAGCTACATTGGTTTATGCACAGGCGCAAAAGGTTGATACGGAATTGGGTACTGAATCAGCCCGGCTACCCCCTTACATCAAGGCCACAGCAAAGAAGAGTACCAGCGTCTCGCGGCAGAGTATGGTTCGAAAGATCGCCCCTAGCTGTTGCAGCTTAGGGATTAACGCAGGTTTCAAGACGTACTCCTGAGAGTTCCCTGCGACCAAGCCTGCTGACATCCGGTACTGCTCACCTGGCTGCTATGGATCGCGGGATCGCGGCATCCGGAGCACCGGGAAGACCGCACATGCGTTTGTCAGGGCAAGGCCCATGCGCAAGGCTACGAGAAAGCGCTACGTCTCGGATTATCACGAGCGTCCGACCCAACAGAACGCCCTCTATTGCCGCAGAATGACGCATTAGCGTTTCCGGAAGACTGCGTCATCGAGCACCGCTAGCCCATTCTTCGCGCCTCAGATGTCCGTGCATTCCTGAATTGGCGTGGAATCACCTGACGGCTCTAAACAGAGGGCGTGACGAGTGACCACGTTCTAGCCCCCATCGCCGCAAGGTAGTGAGGTGGGGCAGTTCGCCCCACACTTTGAGCCGCTTCTAACCCCAACGCAGGCGGCTCAGCTCCTGCAAGTCCACGAAAAAACCGTGCAGTCTTTTGCGCGTAATGGCAAGCTGCCCGCCGTTCGCGTCGGCAAAAGCTGGCGCTTCCGCGCGTCGGCCCTTGATGCCTGGGTAAACAGCGCGCTACAGTCGGACATCCAGTCACGGCGTGACAGCTGAAAGGACACACACCTTGCAGCTAGAGTGTAATTGTTACCAGGCGGGCAGCCTGCGAAGGCGGCCCCGCAAGAATGGTCGTCCAGTTTGGGAGTTCCGCTACCGCGACAACTCCCTTCCGGGCAGCCCCATGAAGCAGATGACCTTATCGATAGTCGACTACCCGTCCGAAGCAAAAGCGCGCGTAGCCCTGCAGCATAAGCTGCTGGACATCAACGGCGCTGGGCCCTTCAAGCAGCAAAACACGGCCACTGTAGGGACCCTCATCGACCGCTACAAGCAAGAGGAGCGGATCGACGAGATTGTGTCTCAGAAAGCAGGTATTGCCAGAAACAACAGTGGTCTGCAGTATTCAACGGCAATCTCATATCGCACCATGCTGGAAAAGCACCTCCGGCCAGCATGGGAGTCAGTTCCCCTCTCTGCCGTGAAACCTCTGGCGATCGACACCTGGCTTCGCGGGCTCACGCGCGAAGAGAGCGGCAAAGCGGTGCCAGTCTCAGTGAAGACGCGAGGGCATCTGAAGGCCATGCTGCACCGGCTCTTCGAGCGAGCAATGTTTTGGGAGCTTATGCCCATGGCGCGCAACCCGATGGAGTTCGTCGAGATTCGCGGCATCAGCAAGCGGCAGAAGAAGCCCTTCGTCCTCACGCCGGAGCAGTACCAGTTGGTGGTTGGCGCGCTGGACGACCCGTACAAGCCCATGGTGCAGGTGGCGATGTGCCTAGGCCTACGTGTAAGCGAGGTCCTGGCGCTGCAATGGGCTGACTTCGACTTCGACGCACTCACCCTAAAGGTGACCCGCGCCGCGGTACATGGCCGCATCAGCCGCGTAAAGACGGAATACTCGCAGGATGAATTGCCCCTCGACGCCAGCTTCGCTACTCTCCTGCGCTCTTGGAGGAAGCGCGCCCCGAAGAGCCCTGAAGGCTGGGTATTCGTCAACGAAACGACGGGCAAGGTGTACCACGCGAGTTGCATCCAGCAGGACTACATCCGGACTGCTGGCCGCAAGGCCAAGCTGGGGAGGGACATCGGATGGCATACGTTCCGGCACACATACCGGAGCCTGCTAGACGACGCGGGCGCGCCTGTAGGCGTGCAGCAGAAGCTAATGCGCCATGCTCAGGTGGCTACAACGATGAATGTCTACGGCGACGCGCAGATGCGTTCCAAGCGTGCCGCAAACAGCAACGTCGTTCGCATGGTGCTGCCTGAAAGCGGCGTTATGCGGGCCGCAGGATAGGCCCAAACGCACGAAAGCCCCAGCCGTGTGGGGTTTTGTGGGGTTGGCCGAAATCGTCAGGCCTCGTAAGTTGTTGATTTGATTGGTTGCGGGGGCAGGATTTGAACCTGCGGCCTTTGGGTTATGAGCCCAACGAGCTACCGGGCTGCTCCACCCCGCATTTCCAATATAGCTGGATAGGAGGTTCGGGTCAACCCTTCACCCGTCCGCTGGTGCCCTGGTCTGCGTGTTAGCCTTCAGGCACGATGGGCAGCATCGGCGAACGCCGCACCGTGTCGCGCCGCAGTCTTTGCGGTCGTTTCGCGGCAGTGTGCCTCAGTGGTTGGCAGGGATTTGCGCAAAGCGCGGCGACGGGCGCGGGCATCCACTTCGATGTTGGGGAATTTGACCGCGCGCGCATCCTGAGTGCCGCAGACTTCGCCCTGCGGCGAGGTCCGGTGGGTCTCGGGCCGTTGCCGGCTGCAGCAAAAGACCTGCCGGCCGGCACGTACTACTCGCAGGATCCAGAGTGGTGGCCCGCGGAGGAATCCAAGACGTTTCACCAGCGGCCCGGTCGTAGCAATCCGCAAGCCTTTTGCGCGCACCGCGATGCCCTGGTCGCGATGAATGCAGATGTAGCGGCGTGCGTCGCTGCCTGGCGCCTGACACGCAAGACGGCCTACGCCAACGGAGCCGTGCAAATCCTGCACACGTGGTTTCTGGATGGTGCTTCCGTGATGCAGCCGCATCTGGACCATGCCGGGTGCAAGCCCGACTCGCTGGACGGCACTCCGCGGGGCGTAGAGGAGACAATGATGCTCGCAGAGACAGCCCGCGCCGCAGCTTTTTTGTGCAGCTACGACGGCACGGCGACCGACGAAGAGGCAAAAGGACTGCGGAGTTGGTTCGGCAGTTTTGCGACGTGGCTCGATGAGTCGAAGCCTGGCTTTCTTGCGCGTGAGGCGAAGGACCGGCTCGCCATGTGCTGGACACTGCAGGCGGCGGAGTTCGCCCGATTTGCTCGCAACGACTCGCTGCACCTCGAGTGCCTCCACCGCTTTCGCGACAAGCTGCTGCGGCAGATGAACTTCGACGGCCAGTTCCCCGCCGAGCTGAACCGGCCCGACGCGTATGCCGCGTCCATCTTCACACTCGACTGCATGGCCGTCCTTTGCCAGGCGTTGTCGAGCCCGACGGACAGGCTATGGGACTACACTTTGCCGGACGGGCGCGGCATGCGCTCCGCGGTCGCATTCCTCTACCCTGCCCTGGCCAGCCGCGCGGCATGGAAATTTCCTGCGGACCCGGAGTTCTTCCAGCAACTACCGCGTCGCCAGCCATGCATGTTACTAGCGGGCCGTGCCTACAGCAGGCCCGAATACATCGACACATGGAAGGCGCTGCCTGAGGATGCGACTTCGCCCGTGATGCTGCGGCGCATGCCCATCCGCGAGCCTGCCCTGTGGACGGTGCGTGCGCCTGCTTAAAGGTGATGCGATCTATTGCAGCGCGTGCCGGTAAGCTGGTGAGCATGGGGAATGCTTGTCCGTACGGTCTTCGCAGCCGCCGCATCGCTTTGCAGGGGATGTTGGCTGTCCTGCTGGCAGCCTGGACTGCGGCTACAGCACAGCTCGCGCTACTGCCGGCACCGCAGGAGGTTCACACCGGGAGCAGCCTGTTCCTGCAAGCAGGCGTAGCCGTCACCTGCGTGGGTTGCGGCAGCGAAGACACGTTTGCCGCACAGGAACTGACGCAGGCACTGTCGGCTGCGGGTGTCAGCGTCAGGGCGTCGTCCCCGGTACACATCGCGTTGGTACGCCAGGGTAGTGCCGCGGGGCGCGCAGCCCTGCAGAGCGCAAATGTGCAGTGGTCACCCGAGATGACGGCGGAAGGCTATGCCATCGTGCCGGATAGCAGCGGCGTCACCGCGGTCGCTGCCACAGCAGCCGGGCTCTTCTATGCGGCCATGACCGCCAAGCAAATGGTGACGGGCAGCGGCACATCCGCAATCCTGCAAACAGCAACGGTACGCGACTGGCCCGGGCTCAAATATCGCGGCTTGCACGACGACCTGTCCCGTGGTCCGGTGCCTACGCTCGACTTCCAGAAGAAGCAGATTCGCATCCTGGCTGCCTACAAGATGAACGTGTACTCGCCGTACTTCGAACACACCATGCAGTATGCGTCTGAGCCGCTGGCCTCACCGCCCGGGGGCTCCATGACGGCAACGCAGGCACGCGAACTCGTTGCGTATGCCGCGCAGTACCATGTGACAATCATCCCGGAGCAGGAGGCGTTCGGCCACCTGCACTACCTGCTGACGAACGACCTGTATGCCCCGCTGGCTGAGACACCGCACGGTCACGTGCTGGCACCTGGCCAGCCTGAGTCACTCGCACTAACCAAACGCCTGTTCACAGAGCTCGCGCAGGATTACCCAAGCCCGCTGCTGCACCTGGGCGCGGATGAAACGGTGGAACTGGGCAAAGGGCAAACCAAAGCCGCAGTGGACGCTCGCGGACTCGGTCCGGTCTACCTTGACTACCTGCAAAAGATCGTCATGGAGCTGCAACCGCTGAACCGGCGCTTTCTGTTTTGGGGCGACATCGCCATGAAGGAGCCCGCGCTGCTGCGTACGGTGCCGCAGGCGTTTAAGCAAAACACCATTGCCGTGGGCTGGGAATACAATCCGCAGCCGCGTGGCTTTCTGCCCTGGATCAAGCCGTACACCGATGCGGGCATGGAATGCTGGGTGGCACCCGGTGTGAACAATTGGAGCCGTGTCTACCCGAACTTCAACCTGGCGCTGCCAAACATCCAGCAGTTCACCGCGCAGGCGCAGCGCAGCGGCTGCACCGGCCAGCTGAACACGGTATGGAACGATGACGGCGAGGCGCTCTTCAACAACAACTGGTATGCCGTGCTGTTCGGCGCAGAGGCCGCGTGGCACAAGGGCGAAAGTTCCATCCCGCACTTTGAGGCGGAGTACGGTGCCGTCTTCCACGGCGACACCACAGGCAAGGTGAGCCAGGCGCAGCAGGAGCTGATGGCCGCGCATGCGTTGCTAAAGGATGGCTTTAAATCTTCTGATGCCTCCGACCTCTTGTTCTGGGTAGACCCCTGGAGCCCTGATGGACAGATCTCCGCGGCACGCATCCGGCCCTACACCCGCGACCTTCGTCTGCATGCCGAACGAGCGATTATTCTACTGCGAGAAGCGCGCAGCGGCGGCTCGCTGCAGGAGCAAGATGCACTCGACTCCATGGAGCTCGGTGCGCGCCGCTTGGACCTGATCGGCCTCAAGTTTCAGCTAACCGACGAGATCGCGGCCACCTACGCACGGGCGTACGCACTGCAGGGCAGCAAGGACCGGGACAGCCGTGCAGAAGTGGGCCGTGATCTGGTCGACATCAACGCGGTCAACGGCAAGCTGCAGGATTTGCGCAACGCGTACTCGTTAACAAGGGACCTGTACGAACAGGCATGGCTCAAGAGCTACCGACCGTACTGGCTGCGCAACAATCTGGAGCGCTACGACCTTACCATTCAGCTGTGGCTCAGCCGCATCGACAAAGTGCGCTCCGCGCAACGTCAGTGGGACCGTGCACAAAGTCTGCCGTCTGCGGCGGACCTCGGCATCCCGCCTGCGCCTGCAGCAGCCATGGGAGCTACACCATGAGCCAAGAAGTACGAGCCATTTCCGCCAAAGCACTGATCACTGGCAACAGCATTGTCGAAATGCCGTTGATCCTGATTGAAGATGGGCGGGTTTCACGTGTGGCATCGCTCCACGATCAGAGCGTGCCGGAGGGCACACTTACGCTGCCCAACTGCACACTCTCCGCGGGGTTCTTCGATGTACATGTGCATGGTGCAGGTGGACGCGATGTAATGGAAGGTTCGGCCGAGGCGATTGGCACCGTGGCGCGTGTGCTGGCTAGGCACGGAACCTCACGCTTTCTTGCGACGACCGTCACCTCCACCATAGAGCACACGTTGCGTGCCCTCGAAGGCATCGCGAATGTTATCTACGGGGCGGCACAGGACGATTCCGCGCAAGTGATCGGCATCCACCTTGAAGGCCCATTTCTTTCACACAGCAAGCGCGGCGTACATCCAACACAACAGCTACAGCCCCCTTCCATCGAACTGTTCGAACGGTTCAACCAGGCGGCATACGGCAATATCCGCCTGATGACGATCGCTCCCGAATTGCCCGGCGCGTTGGAACTCATCCGGCATGCAACAGCGCTGGGCGTTCGCGTGAGCCTTGGGCACAGCGACGCTCTGGCCGCAGAGGCGAGGGAGGGCATCGCCGCAGGCGCGGTGAGCACAACACACACCTTCAACGCCATGCGTGGCCTGACACAGCGCGAACCAGGCATGCTGGGCGTCGTTCTCGACGCAGACGAACTCTTTGCCGAACTGATATGCGATGGCGTGCATACTACGCCGGAAGCCGTGCGGCTGTGGTTGCGCATGAAAGGCTTGGAGCGAGGCATCCTGGTCACGGATGGCATGGCGGCTACCGGCATGCCGGATGGCGAGTACCTGCTGGGTGACCTGCGCGTGCAGGTGCGAGACGGTGTCGCCATGCACGACGGTGCGCTGGCCGGTAGCGTGCTAACCATGGACCGCGCGATCGCGAATGTGCAGGCGTTTACAGGCTGTGCGCTGGCCGACGCCGTACGTATGGCATCGCGCAATCCCACGATGATGATGGACACGATCGCTCGAGGCAGCAGCGCAGCCGACTTCAACATTTTTAACGAAGACGGCAAGCGGACTGGCAGCATCCTGCGTGGACGCCTGCTCGACAGCTAGGCTGCCACGGTCTGCGGCTGCAGCACTTCGGTACACTCGCTGGTATGCCGACACGGCTCCACGCCTTTGATCTCATCCTGATCGCGCTGTACCTGCTAGGCATTACGCTGTTCGGCCTGCGCTTCCGCAAACGCAGCGATGCCTCGCTCTCCTCATACTTCCTGGCGGCACGCAGCGTGCCGTGGTGGGCCATTGCGCTGTCCATTGTGTCGGCAGAGACCAGCACGCTCACCATCATCAGCGTGCCCGGCATCGCGTATGGCGGCAACTTCACCTTTCTGCAATTAGTGCTGGGCTACATGGTGGGCCGCCTGCTCATCTGCGTTCTCTTCCTTCCCCGCTACTTTGAGGGTGAACTGTTCACCGCGTATCAGCTCATCGACCGCCGCTTCGGCCCGGCGCTGCACAAAGTGACTGCCGGCCTGTTCCTGCTGACGCGCGCAGCAGCAGAGGGTGTGCGCGTCTATGCCGTCAGCATCGTGGTCGGCATCGCCATTGGCACTAACGACGTGGCCAGCATCGTCATCATCAGCCTGCTGACGCTGCTCTACACCTTTGAGGGTGGCATGGCAGCCGTCATCTGGACCGACGTCGTGCAGATGGGTCTCTACGTCGGGGGCACCGTCGTGGCACTGTTCACGCTGGGCGCAAAGATCGACGGCGGCTGGGCCACGGCACACGCCGTAACTGCAGCCGCGGGCAAACTGCAGGTGCTGGACTGGCACCTGAACCTGACCAGCTCCTACACCTTTTGGGCGGGGCTGGTGGGCGGCGCGTTCCTCACCATGGCCTCGCACGGCACAGACCAGCTGATGGTGCAACGCCTGCTGGCCGCGCGTAACCTGCGCGAATCGCGCACGGCCCTGCTGGCCAGCGGCGGCGTGGTGCTGCTGCAGTTCACACTGTTCCTGGTCATCGGCGCGGGCCTGTTCGTCTTCTACCAGCAGCATCCTGCAGCGCTCACCGTGCACGGGTCTGACCGGCTCTTCCCTGCCTTCATCGTGCAGCAAATGCCCACCGGCATCGCGGGCCTGCTCATCGCGGCTATCCTTGCCGCAGCCATGTCGAACCTGTCCGCCGCGCTCAACTCGCTCTCGTCCACCACTGTGGTCGACTTCTACCTGCGCCTGCGACCCGCCGCAACCGTGCGGCAGCGGAACGTGCTCTCACGCGCGTCCACGGTGGTGTGGGCCGCCGTGCTGGTTGCCATCGCCATCTATGCGGTGCGCGTGGGCGGCAAAGGGCACGTGGTGGAGATGGGCCTGTCCATCGCGTCCGTCGCGTATGGCGCACTGCTCGGAGTCTTCCTGCTGGGCACGCTGACGAAGTACGCGACACAGACTGGAGCCATCATCGGCATGGTCGCCGGCTTCGCCCTGAACCTCGCGCTCTACCTGCCAAAGGTGCTGCCGGTGCCGTCGCTGCACGTGGGCGGTTTCGCCCTGTCCAACATCGCCTTTACCTGGTACGTGCTACTGGGCTCGGTGGTCAGCTTTGCCGTTGGCTCGGCGTGCAGCCTGATCCTTCCCAGGCGGCGTCGGGTCGCCGCTGTATCCGCTGCACTCGTGCTCATTTGCATGACTATGTCAGCCCACGCGCAATCAACGCAGTACGACTTCAGTGAAGTCGACGGGCTGATGCGCGACGCCGTGGCGCAGAAGATGCTGCCCGGCGCCGTCGTGGTCATCGGTAGCGGCGGCCATGTGGTCTACCACCACGCCTTTGGCAACCGCGCCATCGACCCCGCAGTGGAGCCCATGACCGAAGACACCATCTTCGACATGGCCTCGCTCTCCAAGTGCATCAGCACCTCCGTCGCCATCATGCAGCTGTACGAACAGGGCAAGCTGCAGTTCGACGATCCCGTGGTCAAGTACCTGCCGTACTTCGCCGCCAACGGAAAAGACAAGATCACCGTGCGCCAGTTGTTGACGCACTACTCCGGCCTGGCACCCGATGTCTCACTCGCGGACGCGTGGACCGGCAAGGCCGAAGGTGTGCACCGCGCCATGCAGTCCGTACCCGCCGGGCCGCCAGGCGTCAAGTTTGTCTACTCCGACATCAACTTCATCACGCTCGGTGCCATCGTCGAGAAGCTCTCCGGTGAACCGCTGGATGTGTATGCGGCCAAGCACATCTTCGGCCCGCTTGGGATGGCACACACGTCTTACCTGACGCCGCATTGCTCCATTCTCTGGAATGATCCGAATCCCAATCGCCCTCCTGGCGGACGGGACTGCAACAATCTGCGACCCAGCAAAGAAGATCTGCAACTTGTCGCACCCACGGCGCACAACGACGACAAGCCCATGGCGGACGACCGCATGCTGCGCGGCGAAGTGCACGACCCCACCACGCGCCGCATGGGCGGTGTGGCCGGGCACGCAGGCGTCTTCTCCACGGCGCAGGACACAGCGCTCTTCGCGCAGGCTCTGCTCGACCGCCTAGCAGGCAGGCCCAGCAACTTTCCACTCAAGCAAATAACGCTGGAGATGATGTGCAGGCCGGAGCAGCCCGTGCAGGCCAAGGCGCTACGCGGCTTCGGTTGGGATATAGACTCGCCCTACTCGCGCCCGCGCGGCGAGCTGTACCCAGTCGGCAGCTTCGGCCACACCGGCTTCACCGGCACCAGCCTGTGGATGGACCCACGCAGCGACAGCTACGTCATCCTGCTGGCCAACGCAGTGCACCCGCGTGGCGGCAAGCCCATCACGCCGCTGCGTGGCAAGGTGGCCACCGCTGCGGCACGTGCGCTGGGCCTTGCGGGCGCTCCCGCAGGCATGGCGACACTCACCGGCATCGACGTACTGGAAGCCACCAACTTTCGTGCGCTGCTGGCTTTGCCCAGCAAGCAACCCGGTCACCCTCGATTAGGTTTACTAACGAACCAGACAGGGCTCGACAGCAAAGGCGTGCGCACCGTCGATGTGCTTGCCGCGCAACGGAGCATGGGCGGCCTGGAGCTAACCACTCTGTTCTCACCCGAACACGGCATCCTGGGCGCGGAAGACAAGTCCGGCATCGGCGACTCCGTGGACAGCCGCACCAAACTGCCGGTGATTTCGCTGTATGGCAAGACGCCGGACGACCGCAGACCAAAAGCCGCAGACCTGCAGAAGCTAGACGCCGTGCTCATCGACCTGCAGGACGTGGGTGTGCGCTTTTATACGTACGAATCCGCCATGGGCTACATGCTGGAAGGCGCGGCAAAGACGGGCACACCGGTCGTGGTGCTGGACCGCCCGGCCATGACCAGCGGCGTCAACGTCGCCGGTCCAGTAAGCGATGCAGGCACAGATGCCTACATCAGCTACATGCAGGAGCCGTTTTCGCTGGGCCTGACCATGGGCGAACTTGCGGGCTTTTTCAACGGCGAAAAGCATCTGGGCGCGCGACTGACCGTGGTGCCCATGCAGCGCTGGCAACGTGGACTTTGGTACGACCAGACTGGCGTGCCGTGGACCAACCCGTCGCCGAACCTGCAGAGCCTGTCCGCCGCCACGCTCTACCCCGGCATCGCCTTCGCAGAGTTCACCAATCTTTCCGTCGGACGCGGCACGGACCTCGCCTTCGAGCAGGTGGGCGCGCCCTTCATCGCATCTGACGCGGACGCACAGGCACTGACAGATGCTCTGACCGCGCGCAAGCTGGTCGGCGTTACCTTCGCCCCGGTCACCTTTACGCCCACGGGAACGTACCCCTACGCAGGTATCACTATCCATGGCATCCGCATGACAGTGACAGACCGGCAGCGCCTTGACGCGCCGGCCATGGGCGCGGAACTACTCTCCGCCTTGCACACACGCTACCCGGCACAATTACAGATGACCCGCGCCATGACACTTGTGAAGAATACCGCTACAGTACAGACCCTGAGCAGTGATACTGACCCACATGCAGCCATTGCAGCGTGGGAATCCAGCCTGGGCGACTTCCGTGCGCGCCGCGAGAAGTACCTGCTCTACGGGTACCTGCCCACCACTGACGTCGCGGAGACGGTAGTTCCAGCGAAGCACGAACGCTAAACACAGGCGCGCGTCACAGGCAGGCGACGGCCGCGTCCACAACCTGTTGTGCATGCGCCCGTTTGCGGTCTTTGTTCAAAGCAAGCATAGGCTGCATGGCACGGCCTACCAGCACCAGTAACGGTGCAGGCCCAGGTTCCAACCGTGAAAAGGCGGACAGCATGGACGCAGCGGCCTGCTGGCGAGGTGTCGCCGCGCAGGAGATCGCTACGCAAGGCATGTCCTGCGGTACGCCAGCCGCACGAAGGTCATTCGCCACCGCGAGTAGGTCCCGTCCTGGCATATAGATGGCCAGCGTAGCGTCAGCGGGCAGCGTGCCCTGCCACACGGGCACGGTGTCGCCGCTGCTCTTAATCTCCGCGTGCTTGCCCGTAATCAGGATGAGCTTGGACGCGGCACGCCGGTCCGTAAGCGGCAGCTGCAGCGCGGCACCCGCAGCAAACACGGCAGACACGCCGGGCACCACTTCCGCCAATATACCCGCGGCACGCAGCGCGGCAAGCTCCTCCGCGGCACGGCCAAACACCATGGGGTCGCCGGACTTGAGCCGCACCACGCTGAGGTTGCGACGGGCGGAGTCAATCATCAAGTCGTGAATGGCGACCTGCGTGATGCGCGGACGGCCGCAACGCTTGCCCACACTGGTCACCAGCGCCTGCGGGTTACACATGGTGACGACTGCGTCCGGCACCAAATCGTCATGCAGTACCACGTCCGCCGTTGCCAGCAGGCGGGCGGCGCGCAGCGTCAACAGGTCGGGGTCGCCCGGGCCTGCCCCTACCAAATACACCACGCCCTTCTGCGCGGGCGCGCTCAACGCGTCTGCTCCAGCACATGTGGATGATTGTCGGGATGAGTCGGCTCCTGCTCGGCGACTGCATGCTCGTGCAGCAGCTGCGGATTGCGCTCCGGGTAGTGCTCCCTCGCGTGTGCCCGAGCCATGACACGCGACGGACACGCCTCTGCCCCGCACACCTCGCGCTGAGCCAGCGTGTGCAGCAGCAGCTTACGCGTTTCACCCAGCGGCTCCATGCCCAGCACCTCGCGCCGCAGACGGCCCAGCTCCATCAGCCACGGACCCACATCTTTTGGCAGCTGCTCGTTCAGTTCCTTGCGTAACTGTTGCGCCAGCGCGGGGCTTTCGCCCGCCGTTGAGATGGCAATCTGCAGGTCGCCGCGCTTCACGATGGACGGAAAGTAGTAGTCGCAGTACGGCGGGTCATCCACCGCATTCACCAGGATGTTGCGACGCTCCGCACCGGCAAACACAGCGCGGTTCACCTCTGGGACGTCTGTCCCTGCGACCACCAGGAAGTTGCCCTCGATGTCCGCATCCACAAATTCACGCACGTGGAGATGGATTTCGCCGTTGTCGGCGAGTTGCTGCACCCGCCTCGACACGCGCGTCGCCACAACCGTCACATTTGCGTCCGCGTCATGCAGACTTTCGATCTTTGACTCCGCAATGTTGCCCGCGCCCACCACCATGCAGCGCCGGCCGGTAAGTTTCAGATAGATGGGAAACAGGCTCATCGATAGGTTCCTTAACTACATGTCAGCCGGTGGACGCCCGGACGGCAGGTCGCGCTCGACCGGCGCAACAATGGTGCCAGCCAATTGGCTGCGCAGGTCCTCATCGCTGAAGCGGGCAAAATACTGCCGCAGGTTCTCCTCCGGCCCGCGCTGCTTCAGATACGTGCCCAGCAGGCGCTCCATGGCATTGGGCACCTCCGTCGCGGGCACACGATACCCAACAGCGCGCGCAAAGCCCGCATGCTTGCCGAGCGCACCACCCAGGCAAAAGTAGTACGCGTCCACCATCTGCCCGTCCTGCTTGATTTTTTTGCCCTCAAGTCCGATGTCGGCGATCCACGCCTGGCCGCAGTTGTTGGGGCAGCCGGTCACGTTGATGCGCAGCTGCTGGTCGAAGTTCGGCACGCGCTCTTCCATCTCGTCCACCAGCCAGCGCGCAAAGCCCTTGGTCTCCGTGATGGCTAGCTTGCAGAACTCCGTGCCCGTGCAGGCCACGGTGCCACGCCAGAAGTTCGTCGCCTCCACATGCAAACCGGTGGCTTGGATGCGCGCCGCGGCCTCCTGCACGCGGTCGTTCGGGATGTCGACCAGCATGATGTTCTGTTGAATGGTGCAGCGCACCGAGCTGGAGCCAAACTCATCCGCCAGCCGCGCCAGTTCATCCAGCTGCCCAGCATTCATGCGCCCGCGCGTGACTGAAACACCGATCGACGACAGGCCATCCTGCTGCTGCGGCTGCACACCCATGTGGTCGCGGTACAGGTCGTCCGGCATGGGCTCGTCCGGCGCGGGCTCGAACGTGTAGCCCAGCCTGCGTTCCAAATCGGCGAGAAAGCTCTCCGCCGTCCAGCCATCACGCATGAACATGAACTTCATGCGGGCATGCGTGCGGCTCTCACGCAGGCTGCCGGTCTGGTCGCGGAACATGCGCGCAATCTCGTAGCAGACTTTCTCCGCCTGCTCCTGCTGCACAAACGCGTTCAGCCGCAGCGCCAGGTGCG
>CALMOM010000125.1:16741-20800 GCA_937873305.1 uncultured Terriglobus sp. | reverse complement strand
GTGCAGTACTGTGTGGACACGGCAAATACCTGCACCCCTTCCACCACCTACAGCGGTCCGATCTCGTTTGCGTCGACAGAGTACATTCGTGCGCGCACCATTGCGAGCGGATACGCAGCCTCCGCTGTAGCCATCTGGCAAGGCACCTTTAGCACCGTGCACCTGACCACCACGAACTGCCCGGCAGGCACGCAGTATCAGGCGTATGCGGGTTGCCTACTAACCGCTGCGGGAGGTCTGCCGCCATATACGTACTCCTGGTCGACGACCAACGGCGACGCTCTCACTGAAGGCCTGACCTTGAACGCACAAACCGGTGCCATCACTGGCACGGCATACGGTCAGGGCAACTACTGGATCTACTTCACCGTGACGGACGGCACCAACACGACCGTGTCGCAGATCGTTGGCATCCCGATCAGCGCCAACAACACGCTGGGCGGCTGCAGCCTGTTCCCGGCGGACAGCATCTGGCATCTGAACGTGGCAAACCTGCCCGTGGATACGTCACCAGCGGGTCCCATTCCTGCCGTGTACCAACCCATCAGCCTGCACCTAGTTTTTGGTCCGAATGTGGACGACGGCGGTATTCCGTTCCTGCGCGTTCCATCCATCCAGCCCAACGTACCGATCAACACAACGGAGTACCAGAGCTACTTCACGTCCGCACCAGTCCCGCCGTACGCTCCTGTAGAGGGCACTTCCAACTCAACCGGTGATCGCCACGTCTCCATTCTGCAGACGGGTGCGAACGGGAGCCACTGCCAGCTTTGGGAGATGTACCACAGCGTGGCCAATGGCAGCAGCGGGTGGACAGACGGTAGCAATGCCTACTGGGACCTGAACAGCTACGACATGCTGCCGCAGGATAACGGCTCTACCGATGCGGCCGGCTTGCCAATTGCACCCCTTCTGTATACATACGACGAGGTTGCGGGCAACTGCGTCGCCGGTGCCGAGTGCGGCGTGGTAAAGCACCCGGGCCGCCTAACGTTGAATCACACACTCAACTATCACGTGTGGCCGGCCACGGCGCAGAGCGGACTTGGATACTGTACGGGCGGCTACCAGGACGGCAACCACCTGCTGTCGCAGTCGGATCCGCCGACGTTCTGCTCCTCGGTTACGGCCATGGGTGAAATTCAGCGGCTGAAGAGTTCGACCGCAACGCCTGCCGCCTGCGCCAATCATCCGCAGGCACTGGTCTTGATCACAGCCATGCGTAACTACGGCTTGATGGTGACCGACAATGGCACCACGGGCGGAGTTGTGGCAACCGCCGATGCCCGGTGGAACAGCGATGACCTGAGTTGCCTGACGTCGTTCAAGCTGAGCGACTTCGAGCCGGTGAACGTGTCGAGCAAGATGATCGACATCAATAGTTCGCAGGTCAGGCCGTAATCGCGGTAGCGCACGGCAGTGAACCCTGCCTGGCTGTACACGGTCACCTGAGGGTGGCAGTGCGCAGCCAGGCAAAACTGCCTGAAGCAGTGGGCTCTACGCCTTCCAACCGCTTACTGTGAACCACCACGTTGTTTGGCGACCAGAGCACCAGGGTTGGCTCATCCTGCGCCAGCGCTTGCTGCAGTTGCAGGTAGGTCGCTCGACGCTGCACCTGGTCCGTTTCGCCGGCGCCCCTGGCGATCAATGTATCCGCCACGTTGCTGCTGTAGTGGCCGCGATTGCTGCCCTTGGGCGGCATCATGGCACTGCTGTACGCGTAGCGAAAGATATCGGGGTCCTCGTTCGAGCCGACCCAACGCAGGATGTACATCTGAAACGCGCCTCGCGTCACATCGCTGTAGAAGGTGCCGAACTCGTTCTGACGCAGTTGCAGGTCCATGCCCGCCTCGCGCACCTGCTGCTGCACAACGGCGGCCACCAGGCGCATGGTGTCATCGGTAGAGCTTTTCAGCTGCAGGTGGATGCGTATCCCGTCCTTGCCTGCTGGATAGCCTGCGGCATCCAGTAGTGACCTCGCTTTGACCACGTCGTGGGTGTATTGCTGCAGGGGTGTGCCGCTGTCAGGTGCGGCCCAGTGGCCGCGTGGCAGCAGCGTGTCGGCCAGCTCGGCCTGGCCGTGTAGCAGTGCGCGGACAATAGCCGTACGGTCCACCGCGTAGGCAAACGCCTGGCGCACCCGCGAGTCCTGCAGGTGCGGGTCTGTGACGTTGAAGGTGATGTAGTTCACGATGGATCCGGGCTTGGCCTCCACCTGAAGATGTGGATCGCGCGTCATGGCGGCCACCATGTCGTACGTGAGTGCGTTGCTGGCCGCGTCTGCCGAGCCTTTCTGCAGTTCGAGCGCACGGGTGATGGCATCCGGCACGATGGCGAAGCGCACGCGCGGAATAGTCGGCGCTCCGCCCCAGTACGTGGGATTACGCTCCAGCAACACCTCCTGGTCTTGGGTCTCGCTCACGAACCGGAACGGGCCGGAGCCGACCGGGTGCTCGCCCATCTGCTTGCCTGCGCCGCGTTCCACCACTGCGCTCAGTTCGTCGCTCATGTTGAACAGGAGACTTGCGTCAGGCCGCTTCAGGTGCACGATGCAGGTGCGCGGGTCAGGCGTCTCGGTGTGGTCCACGCTGCTGTAATTGCCGCTCTTGGCCGTGGTGATGGCGCCATTGTGCATGCTGTCGATGGACCAGGCCACGTCAGCGGCATCCAGCGGCTTGCCGTCGTGGAAGCGCACGCCTTCGCGAATGTGCAGCACGAGTGTGAGCGGGTCGCGCCACTCCCAGGCGGTCGCGATTGCGGGTTGCAGAGTGTAGTGCTCGTCCTTGCGAACGACGGAGTCGAAAATCAGCGCGCCGATGTGCTCGGCCTGCGCGTCGGACCCGATGCGAAGGTCGAGATTCGTAGGTGAGCTTTCAATGTCGATGACTACGGTGTCAGCGGGCGGGCGGCTGTGGCAGGCAGACAGTGCGAGCGAGCAGGTGAGTACCGCGCCAGACAGCAGCAGGCGATGTAGGCCTGCGCGGCGTGTCACGGCAGGGTCACCTTGCCCAGCAGTGCTGGACGCGAGGCACCGGTGGCGGCGGGGACGTTGCCGGGCATGCCGTGCCAGCGCAGCCAAGCCAGCAGGGCAAAGGCCATGGCCTCCTTCGCTTCTGCCGGTACGCCGTGCTCCGCGGTGGTGCTGACAGTGACGCCAAGCGGCTCCAGGCTCGCGCGCAGCAGGCGCATGAGCGTCCCGTTGTTAGCCCCGCCGCCGCCAACGATATAGTCCGTCGCGTGAGCCAGGGGAGCGCGCTGGCCCAGGTGCGGCCATACGAAGTTGCGATAGGCAGCGAGAATACTTTCCGCCGTGAGCGCGGTTGCACTGGCGACGATGTCTGCATCCTGCGCGCCATGCTTGCGGCAGACCGCGATGAAGCGGGCGATGTACGCGCCGCCGAACTCCTCGCGCCCGCAGCTTTTTGGTGGAGCGGCGGCAAAGTAGGACAGGCGCAGTTCGCGTTCGAGGACTGCCTGCACCGCGGTTCCGCGTGCGGCAATCGCCCCGTTGCGGTCGAACGGCTTGCCGTAGAGTGCCTGCATGCAGCCGTCGATCACCACGGAGGCCGGGCCAGAGTCGAATGCGATCAGCTCGTCCGAACCCGCGGGAATGGCCGTCATGTTTGCGATGCCGCCGAGATTTTGCAGTACGCGGCTGCGCTGCGGATGCGCAAAGAAGACCCGGTCAAAGATCGGCACCAGCGGCGCGCCCTGGCCGCCCGCCACCATGTCCGCCGAACGAAAGTCGCTGACGACCGGCATGGCAGCGCGTGCGGCGGTCTCGCTTGCTTCACCAATTTGCCAGGTGCAGCGCAGCGGTTGGTTTAGATACTTAACAGTTGTGCCCTGGTGAAAGATCGTCTGCCCGTGTACCCCGGCCAGTACTGCCCGAATGCCGACCTGCTGCTGCGCCTGCACGATGCAATCGCCATAAAACTCGCCAAGACGCCAGTGCAGGCGGGCCAGGTCTGCTGTGCCGATGGCAGGTGCGTCCATAGCAGCCAGCACGACGGCACGCAATGCTTTTGGGTAGGGAATGGCGAGGTGTCCAAGTAGCTT
>CALMOM010000125.1:14336-16731 GCA_937873305.1 uncultured Terriglobus sp. | reverse complement strand
GTACCCGGCTTTGCTTTTGGCGGAGCGATGCGCACCAGCGCGACATCCACGCCGTCGGCAGATGTGCCGCTCATGACGCCGGCTACTACCATCGGCTTTTGTTTAAAGATGGCGTCACTCGGTGATCTCCCGCTTCAGCTCGGCCAGCAGTTGCAGGGCCTCCATCGGCGTCATACGATCCACGTCCAGGTCGCGCACGCGGTCCACCACGCGCTGCGACAGCGGCGTGAAGATGGTCATCTGCAGCGGCACGGAGGTCGGATGCACGGCCTGCGCGGCGGCAGCGGTGGAGGCGTTCTCCGCCTTCTCATGCATCTTCAGCACGGCGCGTGCACGGGCGATGACCTCTCGCGGCAGCCCCGCCAGCCGTGCCACCTCAATGCCATAGCTTCTGTCCGCCGCGCCTGGCTCTACCTGGTGCAGAAAGACGATGCCGGTCGGCGTCTCTCGGCAGGCCACGCGCAGGTTCTTGAGCCGCTGCAGTTTCTCCTGCAGCAGCGTCAACTCGTGATAATGCGTGGCAAACAGGGTGCGGGCACCCACACGGTCGTGCAGGTGCTCTACGGTCGCCCATGCCAGCGACAGGCCATCGTAGGTCGCCGTGCCGCGGCCCATCTCGTCCAGCAGCACGAGGGACCGCGCCGTGGCGGAGTTCAGGATGGCCGCCGTCTCCGTCATTTCGACCATGAAGGTGGAGCGGCCGCGCGCCACATTGTCGCTGGCACCGATGCGGGTAAAGATGCGGTCTGCCAGGCCTAGCCGCATGCTGACGGCGGGCACGAACGAACCACTCTGCGCCAGGATGACGAGCAGCGCGGCCATGCGCAGATAGGTCGATTTCCCGCCCATGTTGGGGCCGGTAATGAGCGCCAGCGATGGTCCTTCCGTACCGTCGAGATAGCCCGAATTTGGGATAAAGCGCCCGGCACCACCCTCCTCAAGCCGCAGTTCCACGACGGGATGCCGCGCCTCCGCAAACTCCAGAACGGTGCTGTTCTCCACGACCTCTGGGCGGCTCCAACCCCGCAGTGCAGCAATGTGCGCGAAGTTTGCCAGCAGGTCGATTTCCGCGACGCGACGCGCGGTTTCGCGCATGCGTCCTGCACCTTTCAGCACCTCTGCCCGCAACGCCTGAAAGATGCGGCGTTCGATCTCCGCGATGCGCTCCTGCGCCGATAGGATCTTGCGCTCGTAGTCCTTCAGCTCGGGCGTGGTGAAACGTTCGGCATTGACCAGCGTCTGCTTGCGTTCGTAGTCGGGCGGCACGTTGGCCAGGTTAGTGCGGGTGATTTCGAGGTAGTAGCCAAAGACGTTGTTGGAGCGAACCTTCAGGCTGCCGATGCCGGTGCGTGTTCGCTCACGCTCCTCGATGGCCGTGATGGCGTCACGTCCGCTGCGGCTCAGGGTCCGCAACTCGTCCAGTTCGGCGTCGACACCAACTGCGATAGCGTCGCCCTCACCCAGCCGCAGGGGCGGCTCCTCTGCCAGCACCTGCGCAATGTGCGCGGAGGTGTCCAGCAGGGCATCGAAGCCGCTCTTCAGGTACTGCCACCGGCCACGGTGCAGTTCGTGCAGTCCCTCCAGCACGGCAGGCAACGCGGCCAGCGTGCGGCCCAATGCAATCACCTCCCGCGGCCCAGCGCTGTCCAGTGCCAGTCGCGCCAGCAGCCGCTCCAGATCCAGTACACCTTCCAGTGAACGACGCAGGCGTTCGCGCGTGGGCAGGGAGGCCGCGGCCTCTGCAACGGCATCGTGCCGTACGGCGACCTCTGCTGCATCTAGTGAGGGGCGCAGAAGAGTGGCGCGCAGCAGGCGCTTGCCCATAGGCGTGCGGCATGCGTCCAGGGCATAGCACAGGGTGGTCTGCTGGCTTTCGCCGGAGAAGAGCGGCTCCACGAGTTCCAGGTTGCGCACGCTGACCGCGTCAAGCTCCAGCGCGGTGGAGCGCTCGTAAAAGCGCGGTACCTCCAGGTGCTCCAGTTCGGTGTGCTTGGTGTTGCGTAGGTAGTGCAGCAGGGCACCTGCGGCGGCAGCGGCGGCAGTGTGCCCGGCCAGGCCAAAGCCCTCCAGCGAGTGCGCGCGGAAGTGATTCTGCAGCAGGGGCAGCGCGTAGTCCGGTTGAAACGCCCAGTCCTCAACCGGGGTGCGGGTGCGAACAGTGGCCAGGAGGTCGTCGCCCGTTTCCGTGCCGTCCAGCGCAGCTTGGCGGCTGCCCAGGTGCAGTCTTGCCGGCAGCAGCACCTCGCGGGGCCGGTTGCGTGTGATCTCCTCTGCCGCGTCGCACACCGCGTCAGCTCCGCGCAGTTCCGTGGTGCGAAATTCGCCGGTAGAAAGATCCAGCAGTGCGACACCCGCAGTTTTCCGGTCGGACGACACCGCCAGCGCAGCTAGAAAG
>CALMOM010000125.1:3276-14326 GCA_937873305.1 uncultured Terriglobus sp. | reverse complement strand
CTAGAAAGGTGTTGTCGGCGGCTCCAGCGTTGCTGTCGAGCGCGGTGCCGGGCGTCAGAATGCGGGTGACTTCGCGCCGGACCACGCCCTTGGCGAGCTTGGGGTCTTCCATCTGCTCACAGATGGCGACTCGGAAGCCACGCCGCAGCAGCTTTTGCAGGTAGCCGTCCACCGCGTGGTAGGGCACGCCGCACATGGGTACGGCCCGCTCGCGGTCTCGGGCGGTGAGGGTTAGCTGCAGCTCGCGGGAGACCAGGACGGCGTCGTCGAAGAACAACTCATAGAAGTCGCCCATACGGAAGAAGAGCAGGGCATCCGGGTGATCTGCTTTGGCAGCCGCATACTGCCGCATGGCAGGGGACAGCGCGGCTGTTGGCGTGGTGACGCCGCCGTCGCTCCCGAATGTGGTGCCTGCTTGCATGTCAAACGCCAGCATACCGGGTCTGGCATGCTGGCGTTTATGTGCATCGGAAGAGGCTAGCTGCGGGTGTCTGCGTCAGAACCGTGCTGCTTCACCATTTTGTTGTAGAGGCCCAGGATCAGGAACGGCGCGACCCACTGGCCTACAAACAGAGCCTCTTCACCCCGCTTGGCAGCCTTCAGGATCAGCGACGCCGTAATGGAAGCGAAAGCGGCAGACAGAAAAATGCCACTGGGAATCTTGGAAGTGTAGCTTTCAATGTATGCGGTGGTGGGGCCCTCTTTTGCTTCGCCCGCACGTACCCGCTTGTCGCCTTCGAAGTCGAATGCCATGTCGTCTCTCCTCTGTCCTGGGTTTTGACCCGGTCACTGCGTGGGATGCAGTTCCGAGTCAAGGTGTGCTTGGTGTCGCGCGAGATTTCAACACAGCGGCAGCAAAGGGTCTGCCATTACCGCCGCATCGCAGCGGCACGTGAGGCGGCGCACCACCTGGCTGAATCTATACTTAGAGTTTTATCGAGATGGGGACCGCAGCCCCTTCGCAGAAAGAACAATGTCGCTTCTTTGGCTCAAACTCGCGGTGATTTTGTACGGCGTTTCGTCTCTGGCCGTCTTGCCTGCAGTGCTGTACAACCGGCCACGCTGGCGGCTGCTTGCGATTCCCGCTGCGGTGGCGGCGCTGCTGTTCCACTTTGTCTCGGTGGCAGAGATGCTGAACGCGGCCCACCACTTTGTGCCGGTAAGCGCGAGTGAGGTGCAGGCTGTGCTGGCGTTGCTGCTGGCGGCCGCATTCCTGGTGGTGTATGCGTGGTATCGCACGCTGACGGTCGGCGTTGTGTTGCTGCCCACGGTCTTTCTGCTGGGCCTTATGCCCGCATTCGCGCCGGGGCGGCGGCAATTGGATGAGCCGCTGCTGCACTCCGCCTGGTTGTGGCTGCACATCGGCCTGCTGCTGGCGGCGTATGCGGCACTGTGCGTCAGCGTGTTAGCCAGCGTGCTGTACCTGATCCAGGAGAATCGGTTGAAGGCGCGGACGCGCATGGGTCTGCTGTTGCGGCTGCCGCCGCTCGAGACTACTGACCAACTCGCGTTGAACTCGTTGCTGGTTGGTTTGCCCTGTATGACCGCTGGCCTGCTGATTGGCTCCGCACTGGCTCAGATGACCTACGGCGCATCGTACTTCCGCGATCCCAAGGTGCTGCTGTCGTTTGCTATGTGGGTGGCGTACGTAGCCATGATTGCCATTCGGCGCTCCAGCGGCCTGCGCGGGCGGCGTGCGGTGTGGCTTTCGTCGTTTGTGTTCTTCATCATGCTGGTAGTGTGGTCGGCCAACCAGGTGTCTTCGGTACACCAGTTTGCGGGGCGGCCGTGAGCCTGTCGCTCCTGGGTGTGAACCACAACAGCGCACCCATTGACGTGCGGGAGCGGCTGGCCATACCGCAGGGCATGCTGGCAGAAGCGACGCGCTCCCTGATTCACCACCCAGGGGTGCGCGAGGGCCTGATTCTTTCCACCTGTAACCGCGTGGAGCTACTCACGGAGCATGAAGCTACGACTGATCTGCGTGGCTTTCTGGCGGGATACTTTGCCGTGGAGCCCGCAACCCTGGGTCCGCACTTGTATGAATTCAGCGGGGGTGACGCGGTGCGGCACCTGTTCCGGGTTGCATCGTCGCTGGACAGCATGGTCGTGGGCGAGCCGCAGATTCTAGGCCAGGTGAAAGACAGCTACTCGGTTGCACGCGAGGTGGGCGGTGTTTCCACCACACTGGAACGGCTACTGCAATCGGCCTTTTCTGTTGCCAAGAGGGTGCGCACGGAGACCGAAATTGGCTCATCCACGGTGTCGATCGCTTCCGTTGCGGCAGACCTCGCCAAACAAATCTTTGGTTCTCTAAAAGGTAAGCAGGTGCTGCTGGTGGGCGCGGGCAAGATGAGCGAGCTGGCCGCCCGCCACTTGATGGGGCAGGGTGCAAACGCACTGCTGGTGGCCAACCGTACGCCGGAGCGGGCGCAGCGCCTGGCAGAGCAGTTTCATGGCTTTGCAGTGCCGTTTGCCGACCTGCAGCAGCATGCACCCAAGGCCGACATTATCGTGACCAGCACTGGGGCGCGCGAGCACCTGTTCGATGTGGCCAAAGCGCAGGCTATCCTGCAGAAACGCCGTGGGCGGCCGGTCTTCTTTATCGACATCGCTGTGCCGCGCGACGTGGATCCTGCGGTCAACCGAGTCGAGGGTGCCTTTGTGTACTCGGTCGACGACCTGCAGCAGGTGGCGGCCAGTAATCTGTCGGCCCGGTCAGAGGGCGCGGCGGCGGCAGAGCGCATCGTCTCGGCGGAGGTGGATCGCTTCCAGCAGCGGCTGCAGTCACTCGATGCAGTGCCCGGCATCCTGTCATTGCAGCAGCACGCCGAGCAACTACGGTTGTCGGAACTAGAGCGCAACCGTACCCGGCTGGCGGATTTGTCACCGCAGCAGCAGGAGGCAGTGGAGGCGCTCACACGGTCGCTGATGAGCAAGTTTCTGCACGCGCCACTGACCGGCTTGCGGCAAAGCGCAAACGAGGGCGACGCTCACACGCTGGCCGTGATCAAACGCCTGTTTGCTCGCACTCGCTCCTAGGCGCGATACTCGCTCAGCGGGAAGCGGTCTGCTGCGCGAGCAGCCGCTCCACCAGGGCAGAGACTTCGGCCTTCAGCCTGACGTTGGCCTCGCCCGTCGCTGGGCCTGAGAAGCCTGCGTGAGTTTCCTTCACCAGTCCATCGCGCCCGATAAAGAACGTGGTGGGCCAGCTATTCAGGTTCTTGCCCTGCGGCAGCTTCTCATTCAATTCATCCGGCGTACCCATGACCAGTACAGGGTAAGGAATGTTGTACTTCGTCACAAAGCTGCGGAGGCGCTCCGGAGTTTTGAGCTGCTCAGCCTCCTCAAAGGACAGGTCCACGACCTCAAGTCCACGCGCGTGGTACCTGTTGTACAGCTCGACAAGGAAGGGCGCTTCATCATGGCAGTTGGGGCACCAGCTGCCGCCGATGGCTACGATGACGACTTTGCCATGAAACTGCGCGTCTGTGTTGCTGACCGTCGTTCCAGCGAGGTTTGGTCCAGAGAAGTGCAGCGGCTCTGCCAAGTTATTGACCGTGGTCTGTTCTGTGCTGGTGGTGGGCGGTGCCAGGTTTGCCTTGCGGGCCTCCGCAGGGCGCCGGGCCAGGTTTGACTCCGCGGTATCGCGCAGGTTGGTCACAAGCAGCGTGCCGTCTGCCTCTGGCTTCAGGGCGTAGATGGTGCCGCCGGAGTCGGCGAAGCGGCTGACGCGATAGGCACCAGCGGCCTCGTCAAAGCGGCCGTAAAGTGCCCCGCTGTCACCGTCCACATGCTGGATCACAGCGCGAATCTCGCCGTTTCCGGCATAAGGCTCCACATGCATGGTCCAGGCAGACTCACCCTTTGACGACCTGCCTGCGATCTCCCAATCGCCGTTGATCGTTGCGCCATCCGCAGTCGGCTTTGCTGCCACAAAGGTGGTGGTTGGCTTGCCGTCCCGGTCCACCTTCAACTCGACCTGCCAGGGTTTGATGCGGGCTCCTGAAAAGGTTGCGCGCAGCGTATTGCCCTGGATGTCGCCTTCCAGTGTGCGCGCGAACGAACGAAATCGCAGAATCAGGTGTGAGCCGGTCACGGTGCCGCTGCTGGAGGCTGTACGCTCCGGCCCGTTCACAAACGTGCCAACAATGCTGCCGTCCTTGGTTGGTGCAGACAGGTCTAGCTGCACTGGCACCACTGCACCCTTGTCCGATCCATTATTGACGACTGCAACTGTGCCACTCCAATGGTGTGCCGGCTGCTGGGCTGCAATGAGAGCTGGCACGGAGAGAGCAAGAAGGGAAGCGGTCGAGCGAAGAAAAATCATCAGCAGTCCTTAGAAGTAGATGCACCGAGAGGAGGGTGGCATCGTTCGCAGGCTGCAGACGTCTGTGTGCCAGGCGAACAAAGCGCCCGGGCGGAGTAGACATTGACGGTGTCAGATCCGGAGCACGCTTATATGCGGCCGCGGCAACAACAGATCTGGGTGCCAGGTGTCATGTGGCAACGGTACCCGGTTCGCTTCGCCAGGTCAAGTTGGCTCACTAGCGATTCGGCGGCAGCAGGGGACTGACAGAGAGCAAATTGCCAAGGGTTCCGCGCTCTTCGTCAGAGAACTGCTGCCGGTATTCCGACGAGTTCAGGGCGGAGTTCCGTTCCTGCGGCGGCAGGTTGCGCAGGTCGCGGAACGAGCGCGCCACCATCCTTCGACGGTCTTGTGGCAGTGCGCCCAACTGTCCCATGGCGCTGCGCACCGTGCCACGTTGCTGCGGTGTCATCTGCTCCAGTGCTTCATTGCGAGAGATGACGCGCTCGCGCTTTTGCGCCGGCATACTGTTCAGGCGGTCTAGGCGCTGCATCATGCGTTGCTGCGTCTGCTGTGGCAACTGGTTGAAGCCGGGCTCATGTCCCAGCGCCTGCTGCTGCTGCTGCGGCGATAAGCTGTTATGCTGCTGCATCCATTGGCCCAGGTGCGCGCCTCTGGGCAGAGCACCTGCGTGATTGCCAGAAGGAATCGACGGGCGCTGTGCCATCTGCGGCATCCGGACCACGGGTGCGGTGTGTCTGTCAGGCTGGGCAGATAGGCGGACAGCACTGCCGCACAAAAGAAGCAGGGCCGGCACCCACCGGCACAGCAAGCTGCGGTTTGTGACACGCATGGTCATGGGCAGCCAAATAAAACAGCAATGTTCGATAGGAACGTGTGGGAGTGACCCCAAGCATAACGCATCAAGCGTTAGCTTTGGGGTTGCCCGTCTTCTGAATCGTCCAGCAACTGATCCATCACTTGGATGGTCTGGTCATTGCTGTCCATCACTTGCAAGTCGTGCACGGCAGCAGACACCGTAGGCTGGGCTGCGTGCGTGTGCTGCACCTGCCAATAGCTGCCACCACCGGCCACCATAAAGACGGCCAGTGCAGCAATCATGGCGGGCTTCATGACGGAAGCCCCGCTATACAGCCAGCGATCACGCAGGCGCGCCAGCAGGCCCGCAGGCTCACGCTGTTGCTCCTCACGAAACCGAGCCATCATGCGCGCGTTAAACCAAGGCGACGGCTCAGGTGCCTGCCATTCGTCGAGCAGCGCCATGACCTGTTGCATCGCTGCATCGTCCGAAATACCACCCAAATTCTTCCCACGAAACCACATAACGGACCTCTCCTGGTTCTGCTTAGACAAATTCCTTAAGCCGTTCCCGTAGCGTCTGGTAGGCACGGAAGAGCAGGCTTTTGGTGGCCGACTCACTGAGCTTCAGCACCGCTCCGATCGCTTTGTAGTCCATATCCTGGTACTTGTGCATCAGCACGGCTGTCCGCTGACGCTCGGGCAGGGCTAGTACATGCTGTTTAATGGCGCGCAAACGCTCCTGCCGCAGCAGATCCGTCTCAATTGTCGGCGTGGCATCCGCAACATCGTGCAAGCTGCCCGTTTCTGGATCGGGCTCGTCCAGCATGACCTTGGGAGCCAGACGCTCGTTCTTGGTGTCCCGCGCGTAATTTACGGCCAGGTTCGTGGCGATGCGATACAGCCACGTGCTGAAGCGGGCCTCAGCCCGGTACGTCTCACGCGAGCGGTAAACACGCAGGAAGACCTCCTGCGCCATCTCTTCTGCCACGGCCTGGTTGTGCACCATGCGGAACATGAAGTGCACTATGGGACGCCGGTATTTATTCATTAGGTAGTCAAAGCACTGCAGCTCACCAGCCTTCAACCGGAGCATCATCTCCGCGTCGCCGGTTTCAGACGGCTTGACGGCTATCAACGGGGCTGCCAATGGGACATCGCCGTTTTGCCCGCCACGATCTTGCGACACCAGAAAGCCGGAATGGAGGGCAACGGTTCCCATGGCATTGTCGACACGTTCGCCATTGGAATGTTGCGGTAACGCATCGTCAATCTTGTCAACTTCGGCGCCGTTCGGATCAGCATCTATCCCCATCTCATTGGGCGCAGGAGAATCTACGTCTCCCTCCGTCTCCAGGGCAGGTTGGTTCGTCACATGCATCGCTGCCGTGTCCTTCTCCCCTTCCGAGCTGACTTGCGACCTGCCCCGTTCCTCTGCCATACCGTATCTGAACGCCTCCCATGATAGTCGGAGCAGCCTTATGGGAGTACGGAATGGTCGACCAGGTATGCGGCAAAGCTCCTCACCGTGGCAGCTGTACAACCTCCACGAAGCCCGATCTGGCAAACGTGGTATCGTGAAAAGACTGGCCGAGGGCGCATAACTCAGCGGTAGAGTGCCACCTTCACACGGTGGAAGTCGTAGGTTCGAATCCTGCTGTGCCCACCATAAACGCATAAGAATGATTGACTTACGGATGATGCTCTCCGGTGTTGTCTCTTATGTCGAGAATGGTATCGAATATGCCCATCACAGAGCAGACGCATCACTCTGCAGCTAGTTGTAACTGCATTCGCCGTTTGTTCGCCTAAGCACGAACTGACGCACACAGCAGGTATAGACCACCGGCATACACCCCCATGAAATCCTGTGATGGCCCTGGAGACCCCACCCCGCAGTGCGCGAGAGGTTCTAAGTACCTTCTGATATGCCAGTCTGATGGTTAGGCGACACAGATGGCTTTTCCATTGTATGTGCCGGTGGTCAGCCACCGGTTCAGTTCCGAGAGGCGGAAAGCAATCCGTCGCCCCAGCTTCATGTGCGGCGCGTCACCACGCCGCGCTGCGCGGAGTAGGGTTAGTCGTGCTGATATTGAGGAGGACTGCTGCCTCTTTTGCGGAGAGGAGCGGTTCAAACGTCGTGGTGTTGCCTTTGCTAGGCACAGGCTGGTTTGCAGCCTGCTGTGAGTGTGCGGCCTCTGAGAAGCCAATTGTGTTCGTCTTCATGGGTGTGGAACAGGTAGTGCTGCTTGCGAACGGGCCAGTTGGTCCGTGAGTTGGCGTCATTGGAGTTCGACGTGTGATGGCGACCGTGGAGGTAACGCGGAGTTGACAGCTTTCTCGAATCGGTCGAGGTCATCTGGAGTGAAGCGCCAGCGAAACTCGATCTTTTGACCATGGAGAACCCCTGCTTTCGCAAGATCGAAGATCATCCATGGCTTCAGGCGCAAGTAAATTGCAGCCTCTTGGGTGGTGTAAACAGTTCCGAACACGTTCCTTTATCTTTGTGGACTCGGGGCCTCACAGGCCATCGGGATTTCTCACCCGCAGTGCTGTGAGCGTAAGAAGCCCTCGATAGAGGGTCCCAAATTCGTCTGTAAGAGGGAGATAGGGAGGAAGCGCATAGCACTCTACTCCACTTAAAAACTTAGCCCTAATTTGTGCCTGTGTCAAGTCCAATGCTGAGCTGACGAAGTCCTCAGGGGTTTGAGGATAGACGTCTCTTCCGGTCACCTCCTGCACTTTGCTCGCATCCACTTGCCACGAAGCTGACCGCACAGCAGACTTCCGCTTACACGATCACCAGCATCAGCATGGAGCGGAATTGCCAGAGTCAGCCCTGATCCGTCAGCGATGGCAACGCGCCTTGAAGCTGCACAATGTGCAAGTGCCTCCAGCGAAGTGCTGCATACGACAGCGTGATGCACTAAGATTTCACGCTTGCATTTCAGGTCAGGACGGCCGCGTACCTGATCAATACTCACGATCAGGGGGAACCTTCAAGTGAACAGGCGGATGTTCATGCGCGCTGAAGGTGTGGATGTTCCAAGCGCTGCCTCTGAAAGTGCGACCGCAGCTCTTGCGTCGAAACACTATTGCCGTCCATGTGCGTGAAGTGCGTACAAGACACGTGTCTGCAGGTGAGGTACCCGCGTCATCCGCCACCGATTCAAGCACGATCCCGTCAGGAAGCGACTAAGTATCTTTAGTCGTTCCAGCATCATGCAGCCCAAATTGAACATCGCCTTGGCTTGTCAGTGGGCAGCCACGCCGGAGAGATGATCAAGGTGTGCTTTGAGAGCGCCAAGTTTTGCCCCTGCTTCACCTAACTTGCCCTGCGCTGTGAGTCGTTGGTAATCCGCCAGATCCTGGGCAGCCTGCTGGATTTCTTTGTCGCGCTCTGTAGCTCCGCTGCCGGGCGTGGTCGGGCGTGAAGCCGCTCGTAGAACTCCAGCGTCGTTTAGGACGGGTGCATTTCCCGGCGAGGACACTTGCGTGATGGAGGATTCCGTACCGTTGAAGAGGCTCGAAAGCGCGGCCTCAAACGTAGTGCCGTATGCCAGTTGGTCCTGAAGTGCAAGCACGACGAGACGAAGTTCGGGCATAGGACTGCGGTCAGCCTGCAGGTAAATCGATTCAGCATAGAGAAGTGCTGATCCAGTCGGGATGACAAGTAGATTCCCACGGTGCACATGGGACCCTTGCTGATTCCATAAGGTCAGCTGTCCGCTGATCTGTGCGTTCTGGTCGATGCGGGCTTCAATCTGCGATGGTCCGTCTACGAGTCGCGTCTTGGGAAAGTTATAAGCAACGGCTTTACCGTAGTTCGCTCCGTCGCTGCGTCCCGCAATCCAGCCGATCAGATTGTTCCGATTGCTCGGTGTGAACGGCAAGATGTTGACAAACTCCATGCCTGACTCGCCCGGTAAATTCATTAAGACATAGTTCGGCTCCATGTCCTGTGTGGTGCGCTGACCAGTGTTGTCCACAGAAGACTCCGTGGCAAGCGACCATAGGTCCTCGCGATTGAAGAACGTGGCTGCATCTGTCATATGGTAGAGGCTGTATGCATGAGCCTGCAGCTTCAACAAGGTGTCGGTGTAGCGGAGGTGTGCCCGCATGGTAGCCGGCATGGCTGAAGCAGGCCGGAACAGCGATGGAAAGGCACGGCGATATGCGGCAAGGATGGAATCCACGTCATCCATGGCGTAGAACGTGACCGCGCCATCGTACGCATCGACGGATATTTTGACGCTGTTTCGTGCGTAATTTACATATCCGTCACCAAGGCCATACTGCCGTGCGGTTGGGTAGGTGTCCGCAGAGGTAAAGCCGTCCAGAATCCATCGCAGCCGTCCATCGTCGCCAACGGTGATGTACGGATCGGGATCGAGTGTCAGAAACGGCGCAATCGTAAGTACTCGCTCCTGAATGTTGCGGCGCATCAACAGCTCGGACTCAGGCGTGACATCGTTGCTGAAGGGCAGCTTTGCTACGTCGCCGCGCTCCAGCGCGATGACGGCACGGCGCAACCAGCCACCAAGTACGATTCCACCAGACCCGGTGTAACTGGTAAGGCTGTTGGACTGGCCTTGCGGATAGTCAAACTCCTGCTGATGGGTCTTCACGTAGACATCGCTGTCTGTCATCTCTCCGAAATAGATCTGCGGCCGGTCCACATGGAGCGACGGCACCGTGCTTTGCACGGGCATGTTGCTGAGCAGCAATGTTGGAAGGCCCTCAGCCGTAAAGCCGTTGACCGGGTTCATCGTGACGCCGTAGCCGTGCGTGTAAACCAGCCGCTCATTCACCCAGTTACGGCTGCTCTCCGGCAGCTTGTTCGTGCTCAGTTCGCGTGTGGCGAGCATCACCTCGCGCAGACGCCCGTCCTGCACATAGCGATCGATATCGATGCCGGGAAAGTCGTAGTAGGTACGGATCTCCTGGATTTGGCGAAGCGTATCTTGGAGCGCCTGTGGGTCCCACAATCGGATGTTCTGTAGCGTGGGTTGGTTCTTTGCTGCTTCTGCATCGGCTATGGTCATGCCTGCGGCAAAGGGCCTGACGACGATGTCGTCTAGCGCGTAGGCCGCACGGGTGGCGCTGATGTTGTTCCGAATGTAGGGCTGCTCTTTGACCAGCTCATTGGGCTTGACGATGAACGTGTCTACGGCCAAGGCAGCACCTTGCAGCCCAAGGTATGCCAGCACGCCGGGTAAAGCAGCGATTGCGAGCCACCGGACACCCAGACTGCGTAGAGCCGCGAAAGACGCTGCACAGGCTCCTGCAAGCAGCAGAACAGCCACCAGCAAGAGACCCGGTGCGACGATGTGGGCGTCGGTATACGTCACGCCGGAAAAGATGGTGTGCTCACCCATGAGCAGGCTGAAACGGCCAAGCCATACGTGCATGGAGGCTGCAAGCAGGACAGCAGCAACGGCGGCATAGATACCGCGCCAACGAGTTTGGTAGTTCTCGGCAAAGTCGTAGCCGTAGCCACTTACAGGTGAGCGGCCCTGTGCTGCGTACAGTCCAACTGCCATCGCCAACACCAGCAGAGCCAGCACCAGAAACCAGTTTGCCAACACCTGCCATGCAGGCAAGGCAAGTAGATAGAAATTGAGCGGCTTACCGAAAATTGGATCGGTGACACCTGCCGTCCGTGTGCCATAGATCCACAGCGTAAAGGTCGCCCACTCTCCGGACATGACTGATGCGCTCATCCAAGCCACCAGGCCGGACAGTGTCAGCACTGCCGGTTTAAGCCAGCGTCCCACGTCAATGGTGAGCGGTTGCCCGTTGATGAACACCGAGCGGACGATGCTCGTGGTGCCAGCACGTGGGCCGCGCAGGAGTAAAAACGCGCCAAACAGCAACCCAAACGTGAGTGGAAAGAAGAGAACGAACGGAATCCATTGGAGC
>CALMOM010000125.1:0-3266 GCA_937873305.1 uncultured Terriglobus sp. | reverse complement strand
CTTTCCAGAATACCGCTGTATAGCCAAGGGAGCCGAACCACAGCGCATCGACGAAGAAGCTGAGAAGGCGGCCACCTCCGAGGAACAATGTGCCAAGGATTGCAGCAACGATAAAAGCCGTGCGGGAACGACGCGGTCTGGAAGGTACATGAAGGACTCGAGGCATCGCTCACCCTACTGGACAGTAGCGTTCGTCCACTGATCAAAGCATAGGGGTAATCCGCCTTGTGTGCCCTACGACACCGCTGCTGCCATGGATACTGGAAAGAAGTGGGACAAAGCTGGAGAGGTTGCCGGTGATCGGACCCGCATCCTCCCGAATGCCCATGCCGCAGCACTCCTGATCGACCATCCAAGGCGAATCATCTGGATGGTACCTGCTGGGCTAAAGCTCTCTGTCGAGTCGTAGAGTCTCTAGACTATTGAGCTGGGTAAGCTTCTCCCGGATCATTGAGGTCTCGCGTGAGACGGAACCTGCGCCCTGCTGGAACCCCTCGATTTCGGATCGCAGCTGGCGAGCCTGAAGATCAAGAGGCTGTCGGCTCAGCTGGAAATAGTCGGCTATCGACTTTGATCTTGCCACTGCAGACTCAAGCTGTGTGGATGCATATGCGAGAGCCTTCAGAGCGCTTTCTACCTCTTGGCGCACAGAAGTCATGGCTTCGAGCGGCTTCGTTGGTCCAGCAATGCTCTCCACAGTGGGAGGGAAAGATGATACGGACTGAACGCGTCCCAAGAATGACTGGATTGCCGCTGTTGTTCGCCCTGCTGATTCAGCTGCAACGGCGAGGCGCGACGCCTGATCAGTCAGCGAGCGTAAGTGGTTCTGCTTTTCCTGGGTGATTCCTGAACTTTGTAGTATGCGGCTCTCTTCAGCAGCCAAGGCGTTAAGCTGGGACGTCAACGCGCCTGCATCGACCATCTGCGCGATAAAACTATCGATTTCTCGGGTCAGGTTTTGCATCTGAGCGGTGAGTGATGCAACGCCGCTCATCAATTCAGGTTTGCGATTGAGTAGTGGAGTGGGTGCGCAAAACGAATCAATCAGGTTTAGGCGCCTGGGGCCTGAACAGCAAGAGTTTCTATATCTGTTTGGGAAAAGATAATTGGGAGCGAGCCTCCTTCTTTCCGAAAAGCTCCGGTGGTAGCTGTCATACGGAAGGAGTAGGTGTTGCCCTGGTCTGTGCATATGACTGTCGCTTGTCCGTCCTGCAAGATGGCTAACGCATGTTCCCGGGATCGCTTCGTCGATTGATCGTTGTAGTTAGGAACGCCTAGGCAGTAACGGATGAGTTCTACAACAGAAGTTTTCCCCGTTTTCCTACCGCCGATGAGAACATTGAGACCGTCGGTGAATGTCAGATCCAGCCCGTCGAGAAACCCGCCTTCTACAAAAAGCCGCTCAATCATCATTCCAACGCATATCCCTTCAGTTCCTTTGTTGTCTATTGTCGCGCGTTAAGCTCATGGCTGTGATAGCGAATGGGCTGCTGATTGGCAGAACCATCTCAGACCTAAGGGCAACAAATAGGGTATACCTCAACGGTAGGTCACAGCCGTGTCAGAAACGCGTCGCAATAGGGTTAATTCTGGACTATTTGGACACCGGTCCTCTGTCAAAGACCCTATCGCGACACTCTGGCTCTCATCTCACAAACTACTTGGCCCCGACCTGCGGAGCGGCAAGGTCTTTCAGCTTAGACTTGGCATCTCGGTTCTCAGGGTCAAGAACCAGTGCTCGCTTGAACGCTTCTCCCGCTAGCCCGTTCTGGTGGTCTCTCATGTACGCCTCTCCTAGAGCTTCCTGGTCGTCACTTGATTTCGGGTAGAGCTGGCAGGCGAGCTGAAGAATCGTGATGCTTTCCGGCATGTGGTTCTGATCCGCCAGCTCGGACGACCAGTTAAGTAGGGCAGGCTCCTCCAGCCTGAAGTCAGGCTTTTCCTTCTGCATGGTGACAGAGATGGCACTCGCATGATCAAAGCCCTGCTGCCCAATCTGCGAGCGGAACGACTCGAACGTGAGAGGCAGGCCCGTGGCGGGCCGGAAATTCGCGGTAAGCAGGTGTGGCGGAACACCATTCTCGGCGGCAGTCTTCTTGAGGAAAGCGAGCTCCTTGGTGTCGTGCTTTAGATAGGCGTTTAGAAATGCAAGCGTGTACCGGCACATCCAGGCATATCCAACGATGCCATCCTCACGGGAATAGTCCGCCTTGTGGTCCCTGGCGTACTGCTTCCAGCCGTTCTCGTTGCGCTGGAACATGGAGCTGTGCTCCGTATGTACCAAGGCAAGATCGGTGACGGTGATGAGGTCGCCATGCGTCCACTGATTGAGTGCATTAGCTCCCTGCATCCCAGACCCTGAAAGCATCTTCTCAACGTCCTCAAGGCTGATCTCCCCTTGACGGAAGTAGAGCAAGGGAATGGTCATCTGGTCAGGGTGGACATAGCCGGCTTGCTTGATGAGGCCTGGATAGTAGCGCATGGAGCCATCGAATGCGACGAGGGCAGTGATCCGGGAATCGTTCGCAGCGGCGAAGAGATTAGACAGCCCGCCCCAGCTGAAACCGGCAACAGAGATTTGAGAGAGGTCAGCGTTGGGAAGGGCCCGAGCGTAAGAAATCAGAAATGAGATGTCTCTTGCCTGCGCCTCGGCTCCTGCCACGTCGAAAGTCATGGATCGCGTGGCGGCACCCATGCCGGGGTTAGCGAGGACGACGTAGCCGAAGCTTGCCAGGTATTCGCACAGATCGGCGTTTTCCCACGACATAGAGGAAAAGCTGGGCGCGTAAATCACCACGGGGTACCGCCCGAACGCTTGAGTGGCGTCACGGATCGCCCACAACTTGTCATTCAGCGCGGGCGTAACTGCCGTCATCCATTGATTCCAGTCGGATGAGAGGCTTGTGCTGCCAAAATTCGTCTCGGTCGCGAGTAGCTTTCCGTAATCAGAGACAGTCATCCTGGCGGCCTTGGAGGGCTCTGCCGGACACCAGATCAGGGTCTGGATCGGTCGGGCACGCTCACCGGTATAGGGTTTCCCGAGAACATCCGTCGTCGAGTGGAAGGTGCGGGTGTAGTCGTACTGCTCTACAACCTTCAGCCCGACAGTGTGTGGGCCTGGCTGCAAGGTGAACTGGAAGCGGGACGCGGTTTGGGCTGAAACAAAGGGAGAGATCAGCAATAGGAGAAGCGCAAAGCGCATACGAGCCTCGAAGAGATGACGCTAGGATACTCGCCTTCATGAAACACCAAGGGAACTACACAAC
>CALMOM010000124.1:46945-47506 GCA_937873305.1 uncultured Terriglobus sp. | reverse complement strand
GCTGTGTATATATCTCTGGTCGCAGTATCACATAAAAAAAACTCTGCCGCTGCTGCTTGCCAGCACATGGGTGGTGTTCTGCCTGCTGCTGTGCGTTGATGTCTTGCGGAACGAGCCGTCCCTGCCGACGTTGGTGCCGCAGCGAAGCACTTAAAGATCAGCCGGCTTGTTCCATGCGCTGAATACCACCTCTGCCAGGGGCTTGCGGGTGCGTGGGTCGAGTTCCGCCTGCTTGTACTTGTTGGGTACGGCCTGCGGGTCGCCCAGGTAGCCCAGAGTCCACACGGCAACCACGTCGAAGTCGCTCGGGATGCCGAAGAACGCGCGCAGCAGGTCCTTGTCGACGCCGGCCATGCCATGGGTATGCAGGCCCAGTGCCTGCGCCTGCAGGGATAGGGTTGCGTCTGCCGCGCCGGTGTCATGCAGCGCAGACCCGTTCGGTTTGCCATTTGCGGCAAAGGTTTTCTTGACCAGCGTGGCGTACAGCACGGGCGCGGTTCCTGCCCATAGCTGGTTGCCGGGCAGTAGAGAATCGAACAGCTTCTTGTACGTCTCATCACC
>CALMOM010000124.1:46128-46935 GCA_937873305.1 uncultured Terriglobus sp. | reverse complement strand
AGAAAGCGCCATGGCTGCTCATTTTGGCTCGAAGCGGCCCAGCCCGCAGCCGTGAACACAGACTTCAGGTCAGCGTTTGCGACGGGCTTGTCGGCAAAGGAGCGTGGGCTCCAGCGCCGCTCAATCAATTCATGGACAGGCACCTCTGTGTGGGCGCGCTTCACGTCATCAATGGTGTGTACATCCGGAGTCATGAGGACTGCCTTTCTTGCTCTCTCAGTACAGATGCACGGACTTGCACGCGGAACACATGGAACACGGGGTGCTTTGGCGTGGCGAACAGCTGCGCCGTGGCCGTTGAGTCTGCCGCACACCCTACCGCATCATGATTCAATTGAGTATGGCTGCCATGCACACCGCGAATTTGTTTGATGTTCTTGTCATTGGTGCCGGGCCCACTGGCCTGGCCTGCGCGATTGACGCCCAGAACACCGGCCTGAAGGTCGTGCTGGTGGACAAGGGATGCCTGTGCAACTCGCTGTTCCACTACCCGGCGCACATGACCTTTTTCACCACGCCAGAACTGCTGGAGATCGGCAGCATGCCGTTCAGCAGCCCCAATCAGAAGCCCACACGCAGCGAGGCGCTGGAGTATTACCGCAAGGTGGCAGAGCACTACAGCCTGGACGTGCGGCAGTACCACCTGGTAGGCAGCGTTTCTGGCGCTGATGGCGACTTCACCGTGCACACTACGGACCGCTTCAACCGCGAGCAGGTCTTCCATGCACGCAAGCTGATTGTGAGCACCGGCTATTACGACCTGCCGAACTATCTCGGCGTTCCGGGTGAAGACCTGAACAAGGTGCA
>CALMOM010000124.1:34465-46118 GCA_937873305.1 uncultured Terriglobus sp. | reverse complement strand
GTGCATCATTACTACAATGAGCCGCACCCGTACTTCGGCCTGAACGTGATGGTGATCGGCGGCAAGAACTCTGCCGCCATTGCCGCGCTGGATCTGTGGCGGCATGGGGCCAAGGTAACGCTGGTGCATCGTGGCGCGAAGATGCACCCGCATGTGAAGTACTGGATTCTGCCGGACATCAACAACCGCATCAAGAATGGTGAGATTGCCGGATATTTCCAGTCCACCGTGCAAAGCATCACGGAGGATACGGTGACGCTGCAGACACCGGAGGGTGAGAAACTCCTGCCCAATGACTTTGTGTTCGCCCTCACCGGCTACCACCCGGACTTCAGCTTTTTGGAGCGGCTGGGCGTCCACCTTGACGCTGAGAACGACCGCTGCCCGATGCTCAACCCGGGTACGCTGGAGTCGAATGTCGCAGGCATCTACCTTGCGGGCGTAATCGTGGCGGGCGAGCGGACGAATGAAATTTTCATTGAGAACGGCCGCTTTCATGGCGCACTGATTGCCAACGATCTGCGGGTGAAGCTGTCGCAACCAACGCGCAGCCCAGACCGGGAACTGGCTGGGCTAGTGGCGTAGAGGCTCGTACGTCATCCTGAGCGGTAGCGAAGGATCCCTCAGGAGGCCGGGCGTGCTGCGGCAGCTTCGGCTTTTTCGCGAGAAGTTTCAGGCAGTCATGCTCAATCCAGGCTGCCAAGGGATCCTTTGCTGCGCTCAGGATGACACGGGTGTCTGATGGGCAGGTACAGCAACACCGACTCGCAGGTACAGCCGCTACTACCCGATGACACGTCGAATGAAGCCGCGTGTGCCGATCCACGTGAGTAGTGCCAGAAACACGGTCAGCATCAGCAGGATCATTGCGGGGTGCATGTGAGGCAGCGTGGGCGTTAGAGCGGCGCGTAGTCCCTCACTCATGTACACGATGGGGTTGATTAGCACGCCCAACTGCAACCAGTGGATGGCCGCAAGCGCGCGCCACGGGTAGTACACGCAGCCCAGAAACGTGATGGGCATGACGACCACGCCGAAGATCAGACCGATTTGCGCGGGCTTGACGGCGGTGCCGATGGTCAGGCCCAGTGCACCCGCCGTGAGCGACGCCAGAACCACCACGGCGATGAGAAACGGCCAGCTGGTGACGTGCGCGTACACCGGCGTGCTGGGAATGTAATACGCCAGCGGAAAGACGATGGCGGCGGCGATGATCGACTGAATGGCTGAGAAGATGATCTTCTCGAATGCCACAAAGCTGGTGGGCAGCGGACACATCACACGGTCGTCGATTTCGCGCGTGCTGCCAAAGTCGACCGCCAGCGGCAGGGCAACGGCGGCAATGCCGCTGAACATGATGGCCACAGCCATTAATCCGGGCAGCAGCACCGTCGAGAAATTGACGCCGGTAGCGGACGCCATGCTCGCTGTCGGGTTCATGGCCGCGCTGTTCGACATGTGCGGCATGATGTACGTGAACACAAATAAGAACAGGAGCGGGTTCATGACAATGCGAATCATGAACGGCCCCAGCTCGCGGCGCAGCACATGCAGGTCGCGCACAAACAGTCCGGTGAAGGCCCGCAGGTACTGTGTACTGGGTGAGACGGCGGGCGTTGCGGCGAGCGTGGCACGGGGTGTAGCGACGGCAGTGGACATCGTTGTTCCTTTGGCTCCGGGTGGGCGGCTACTCGCGAAGGTCGCGGCCGGTAAGGCGGATGAAGACGGTTTCGAGTGTCGGTTCCGTGATGCTAAGGTCGCGCAGGCCATAGCCGGAGGCGGCGGAGACGACCTGCGGCAGCAAGCCATCGGCGTGCTCGGCCATCACGCGCAGGCCGCGCGGCGTTTGCTCAACGCCGCTGACGTGCGGCAGGGCGGCGAGTATTGGACCCAGCGTATCCGACGGCTCGCGCAAGTCCAATTCGTACAACGTCTTGGCACCAACGGAGTTCTTGAGCGCGGCAGGCGTGTCTTCCACCAGGATTTTGCCGCCATCCACAATGGCTACGCGGTCGCATAACTCGTCCGCCTCTTCCATGTAATGCGTGGTCAGCACCACGGTGATGCCCTCGGTGTGCAGGCGCTGCACAGCTTCCCACATGGCGATGCGGCTCTGCGGATCCAGCCCGGCGGAGGGCTCGTCGAGGAACAGCACGCGCGGCTTGTGCGCGATGGCCCGGGCGATTTGCACGCGCTGCGCCAGGCCGCCGGACAGCTGCGCCGGGTACGCACCGGCCCGCTCCGTCAGGTGAAACTGCTCCAGTAACTGCGCCGTGCGCGCCTTTGCGTCAGCCTTGCTGAAACCGAAATAGAGACAGTGAAACTGGATGTTTTCCGCCACGGTGCAGGCACGCTCCAGTGTGTTGTACTGCGGCACCACGCCCATGGTTCGCCGCGCATCGGCCGGGTTGCGCACCGCGTCTATCCCGGCAATGTGCACCGTGCCCGCTGTCGGTAGCACACGCGTGGTGCACATGGAGATGGTGGTCGTTTTGCCCGCGCCGTTCGGCCCCAGAAGGCCGTAGATCTCACCTTCGCGCACGTCGAGGTCGATGCCCGCAACTGCGGTGACGGCCTGCTTGCCCTCGTACACCTTGCGCACACCGCGCAGTGACACAATGCCGTCCTCCATTCTTTGCGTCCTGTCGCGCTGCGTAGCGATACTTTGTCCTGCAGTTGCCATGGTGCCGATTTTACCGCTCCCAGCGTGGACCGAGGATTACTGCTGTTGCATCTCTGGATCGACCTTTGCCCCATCGGTCACAGCGTCAGAGGGCGATAGCACGACCATGTCCCCCGGCTTTAAGCCGCCGATCACTTCCGTTGTGGAACCGAAGTCGCGGCCCAGTGTCAGGTTGCGCAGGTGGACAACGTGATTGCTGTCCGTCACAAAGGTCTGCGGCCCCGCCGTTCGTACAAAGAGCGCGTTTGCTGGAATCAGCACGGGCGGCGCGGCGTCAGTGACGGCAAAGGTCACGGTGGCGAACATGCCCGGCAGGATTTTGCCATCGCTGTTTGGCAGGTCTACCTCTGCCAGCAGCGTGCGTGATGTTGGATCGATGGCTTGCGAACTACGTGTGACCCTGCCGGTAAAGGTACGACCGGGTAACTCACGAAATTGAACCTGTGCGGTGGTGGCACCCAACACAGCAGGTGCGCTCGACTGCGGCACATTGGTAAACACGCGCACCGTGTCAGCCTGTCCGATGGTGAATAGCTGTGTCACCGTAGTGGCCGAACCTGCTGAGATGAGCGAACCCGTGTCGATGGAGCGGGACAGGATGACGCCTGCAAATGGGGCTGTCACCCGCGAGAAACTAGCCTGCTCCTGCAGGGAGCGTACGTTGGCTTCACCCGCCGTGATGTTGGCGCGGGCGGCGTTGACCGTGGCGTCGTTGACGCCGGCCTGCGCGGAGAAGGTGTCGGCGGCGGCCTGTGAGACCACGCCTTCCTGCTGCAACTGCTGGTTCCGAGTGTTGTTCAGTGTGGACAGGTGCGCGTTGGCCTGCGCCTGCAGCAGCTGTGCCTGCAACTGCAGCAGGGTTGCCTTTGCCTGCAGCAGCGACTGCTGTGTCTGCGGGTCCTCAATGGTGGCAAGAATCTGCCCATTGTGCACGTGGTCGCCGATGTCGACAAAGCGCTTTGAGACGTACCCGGCGGTGCGCGCAAAGATGGGCGTCTGCTCAAAGGCCTGCACGGTGCCCGGCAGCTCTAATTTGGAGGACCGCTGGCCAAGGCCAATTTTGGCGACGACGACCGGCGGTGGGCCAGCCTCTTCGCGCGCCTCGTCCACCAGCGACTGACGATGCCGCAGCTTCGGCAACAAAAATGCCAGGCCAATCAACGCAAGCAGCAGGAACGCTGCAATGGCCGAAAAGAAGGCACCGCGCCCGGCAGACCGCGTTTCCTGCGGAGTCGCGCGGACGTCGTGCTCCCCCGGAATAACAGGCGCGTCGGAGTAGTTCTGGGCCATGCTTAGTCGGCTCCTCTTTCTTGACGTTGCAATGGTGAGGTGTTGTGCTTAGGCATGCTCGAGAAACTCCTCCTGCTCGGTCGTGGCTTCGGCCTGCATAGCCAGGGGCGGTGCCTTCCGAAGGAGGGAGTAGAAGATAGGCACAATCACCAGGGTTGTGGCGGTTGCGACCAGCAGACCGCCGATCACTGCGCGGCCGAGTGGCGCGTTCTGCTCGCCGCCCTCGCCCATGCCCAGCGACATAGGTAGCATGCCCAGAATCATGGCGAGTGCGGTCATCAGCACGGGCCGCAGGCGGGTAAAGCCGGCAGCGGCGGCAGCTTCTACGCTGCTCAGGCCTAGGCTCCTCTGGTCGTTGGCAAACGTGACCATCAGAATGGAGTTCGCAGTGGCCACGCCCACCGTCATAATCGCTCCCATGAGCGATGGCACGGAAAAGGTGGTGCCGGTGAGAAACAGCATCCAGAGGATGCCGCACATCGCACCCGGCAGCGCCATCAGGATGATGAACGGATCGAGCCAGCTCTGAAAGTTAACGACCATCAGCAGGTACACCAGCAGCACGGCAAAGATCATGCCGAGACCCAGCCCGGTAAAGCTGTCCTGCATGCTCTTGACCTGCCCACGCACAGTCAGCGTGGCACCCTTCGCCAGCTTGCCCTTGCCCGGTTCGTACTTCTTCAGGATGCGCTCGATGTCGCTGTATACCCCGCCCAGATCGCGGCCTTGCACATTGGCGAATACATCGTAAACCGGCTGCACGTTGTAGTGATTGGTGATGGCAGGACTGGAGACGTGGGCAATCTGCGCTACATTCGCCAGCAGTTGCGCGGAGGGTGCCGTGGGAGTACCGCTGGTGCCGTCCCCGCCAGCGCTGTTGACCGCGCCCGTTGTGCCTGCGTTTACGGGCAGCGAGTTCAGGGCAGCCACCGAATCCATCTTAAAGGGTGGCACCATGACCACCACGGAGTAGTTCACGCCATTCTGTGGGTTGAGCCAGTAGTTCGGTGTAGCCGTGCCAGAACCCGACAGCGCAAACAGCATGCTGTTGGCCACGCTTGACTCTGTAAGGTTCACCTGCTGCGCGCGCGTCCGGTCCACGTTCACGCGGAGTTCCGGCGCATACAGTACCTGGTGCACATGCACGTCTACTGCGCCCGGTACCTTGGCAACCTCTGCCCGGATAGCCTGCGCGGTGGCGTAATTTTGCTGAGCAAGCCGCCCGCTAATCTGGATATCGATCGGCGCGGGCAGGCCGAAGTTCAGGATCTGGTTCACGATGTCCGACGCCTGAAAGTAGAACGTATCTTCCGGGAACTTCTCCCGCAGCACCTGCCGCAGCTTTTCCCGGTACATGGCTGTTGGCTTATGACCTTCGCCCAGCGAGACCAGGATTTCGCCATCCTGTACGTCTGAAAGCGATCCGTCGCCGAATGCCAGGTTGAACGTGCCATTTGGCACACCCATGTTGTCCAGAATGCCAGTGATCTCGGCGGCAGGAATCACCTGTCGGATCACCTGCTCCACCTGGCCAAAGACCTGCTCGGTCGATTCGAGCCGCGTGCCCGGCGCTGTGCGCACATGCAGGCGAAAGGTGCCGGCGTCGACGTCTGGGAAGAAGTCGCGACCGATAAAGGGCAGCGTGCACAGCGAGAGCAGGATGAAGACACCAAAGCAGCCAAGCGTGAAGTTGGAGTGGACCAGCGCCCAATCCAATGCGCGCTGATAGCGGCCGCGCAGACGTTCGAAGACACGGTTGAAGGCGAAGTGTGTGCGCCAGATAGCGCCCAGGCTGCGGCGCTTGCGCTCGATCTCAACCATCTCGGCGGGCGTCAGGGCATGGTCACCGTGCTCTGCTTCAGCCAGAGCGTACACATCTACTTCCTTGGCCAGCAGGAATTTGACCATGGTCGGCACCAGCGTGCGCGACAGCAGGTACGACGCAAGCATCGCGAACACCACCGCCATGCCCAGCGGTGTGAACAGGCTTTTCGCGGCGCCAGACAGGAAGACAACGGGCACAAAGACGATGCAGATGGCCAGCGTGGACACGAACGCAGGAACCGCGATCTGAGCCGCGCCGTCCAGGATAGCGGGCTCAATCTCCTTGCCTAAGCCTAGGTTGCGGTGAATATTTTCGATTTCGACCGTAGCGTCGTCCACCAGGATGCCGACCGCGAGCCCCAATCCACCTAGCGTCATGGTGTTCAGGGTTTGTCCCAGCGCCTTTAACACAATGACCGATACCAGAATGGACAGGGGAATCGACACCGCAATGATGACCGTGGATCGCCAGGACCCAAGGAACAGCAGGATCATGACGGCGGTCAGGCCAGCTGCGATGGCGGCCTCTTTCACCACGCCCTGCAGTGCAGCCTTCACAAAGATGGACTGGTCGAACAGAATCTTGATGTCGGGCGCGGGCGGCGGCAGGTTTGCCACAATGCGGGGCAGCACGGCCTTGACCTTGTTCACAATGTCGAGCGTGGATGCCGAAGACGCTTTCAGAATCGTCAGCAGTACTGCGCGGCGGCCGTTCATGCGGACGATCGACTGCTGCGGCGCGCTGCCGGAGTGCACATTGGCCACGTCACGCATGTAGATGGTCGCGCCGTTGATCTGCTTGATGGGCACGTCGTTGAGCGTGGTGACAATCTGCGGAGACGCGTTGGTGCGCACCACGTAGTCACGGTCGCCGATGCGCGCGTCACCCGCGGGCAAAATTAGGTTCTGCGCATTCAGCGCGTTCACCACGTCCGTCGGCGAAAGACCCTTGGCGTACAACGCCATGGGGTCGATGTCTACCGCAATTTGCCGCGCCTGCCCGCCATAGGGCTGCGGGACCTGCGCGCCCTGCACCGTGGCCAACTGAGTGCGGACAAACTGCGCGCCCAGGTCGAACAGGTCTGTCTCTGACAGCTGGTTCGACGACATCACGGCCTGCAGAATGGGTACATTCGATGCGGAGAACTGCAGGATGAAGGGCGGCGTGGTGCCCGGCGGCAGAATCCTGAGAATCGTCTGGTTCACGGCGGTTACCTGGGCGACCGCCGCCTCAACCTTTACGCTCGGCTGGAAGAAGATCTTGATGACGGAGACGCCGTTCACGGATTGCGACTCGAGGTGCTCGATGTCGTTGACCCGGTGGTCATGGCGCGTTCACTGATGGTGGTGAAGCGCTTTTCCATCTCGTCCGGGCTGGTGCCGCTGTAGCTCCACACCACGCTGACCACGGGAATGTCGATCGACGGGAAGATGTCGGTCGACATGGTCTCGATGGAGACGACGCCCATGACCAGGATCAGCACCGCCATGACCACAAAGGTGTACGGGCGTCGAAGGGCGAGGCGAACGATCCACATGGCGGTTCAGTCTCCCTGGTGGGTTAGCGTTACTGTTCTAGACGCGACAAACTTGGCGAAGGTTCCTGAGCGATGGGCAGCATTGGGTGTATGAACGAACAATGTTTGCCGCGAGGCGCCGGTGCTGACTGCTGCCCTTTGTATGCAGCGTCTTGTCCTTCATTCTACCGACTCAGCCAGCGATTCAGTTCGGAGCGTAGAATCTTGTCCATGGCACGCGGCTGGGAAAAGGAAGACGCGGGGCCGCCGGAGCGGGTGATGGCAGAGGGTGCGGCGGGTTCGGCGAAGCAGCAGCAAGCCCAGGCAGACCGGCAGCGCAGGGTGCAGGCGCTGCAGATGCAGCGGGAACGCATTCTCTCCGAGCGCACCAGCAGCCCACACCGGCGCTCGGCATTGGAGGCGGCGTTGCTGGAGATTGAAGAACAGCTGTCCCAACTCGGCTGGACGCTACACATCTGACAAGTCGTTCTGCGCACTTCTGTAGACTGGCAAGATGTCCAAGGAGCACAGAGTAGCCCATGCCCGCAGTTGCAGATAGCACGCGCCCGCCACAACGCACCGCGGCCATGACGTTTCAGGAAACACTCTTTGCGCTGCAGCGTTTTTGGGCTGAGCGCGGCTGCGTTCTGCAGCAGCCCTATGACATTGAGGTGGGCGCGGGCACCATGTCCCCTGACACGTTTCTGCGCGTGCTTGGGCCGAAGCCGGTGCGGATCGCCTACGCGCAGCCCTCGCGCCGTCCGGCGGATGGCCGCTACGGCGAGAACCCGAATCGGCTGTACAAACACACTCAATTCCAGGTCATCCTGAAGCCGTCGCCCGCCAACATCCAGGACCTGTACCTGCAGAGCCTCCAGGCCATCGGCATCACGCTAGCCGATCATGACATCAAGTTTGAAGAAGACAACTGGGAGTGGCCCGTGGGCGGCGCTTGGGGCGTCGGCTGGCAGGTGATGATGGATGGCCAGGAGATCACGCAATTCACCTACTTTCAGCAGTGCGGCGGCCTTGACCTGGACCCCATCTCCGGCGAAATAACCTACGGCCTCGAGCGCCTGACGCAATTCCTGCAGGATGTGGACTCCATCTACGACATGGTGTGGGCGCGCGACTCGGACACCGGCGCGGTGACCACCTACGGCGACATCCGCCTGCCCGAAGAGCAGCAGCTTTCGGCGTACAGCTTCGACTATGCCGACACGACACGATTGTGGGAGCACCTGGGTGCGTATGAGGCGGAGTGCCTGGCCCTGCTGCAGGGACAGAGGTCATTGCCCGACGATGCCGGAGAGACGCAACTGCGCCGTTTTCCGGTGCTGGGTGCATACGAACTGGCGCTGAAGTGCTCGCACCTCTTTAACCTCCTGGATGCGCGCGGTGCCATCTCCGTGACTGAGCGGGTGGGCGTCATGGCACGCATCCGCACGCTGATCGTGGGCGTGGCAAAAGCGTATGCGGCCCAGGGCGAACGCATTGCGGCGCTTAGCGGGAAGGTGGCTGCGTAGTGGCGGACTTTCTGCTTGAAATCGGTTTAGAAGAAGTGCCCGCCCGCATGCTGGCTGGAGCGGAGGCGGAGCTTGCACGCCGAACGGAAGACCTTTTGCGCCGCGAACGCCTCTTGGGAGAGGAGTTTGCGGTGGAGAGCTACTCCACGCCACGCCGCCTTGCGGTGCTGGTGCGTGGCGTGCTGCAGAAGCAGGCAGACACCGAAGAAGAACTGCTGGGTCCGCCGGTAAAGGCGGCTTATCGCGACGGGAAGCCGACTGCTGCCGCCGAGGCGTTCGCGAAAAAGGCGGGCGTCGCAGTAGACGAGCTGCGCACAGTGACCAACGCAAAGGGCGAGTACCTTGCAGCCACCGCGAAGCGTGCGGGGCGCGACTTTGCAGCCATCGTGGCTGAGGAGCTGCCGAACGAAATCGCCTCGATTTACTGGGCCAAGAACATGTACTGGCGGCCCGGCAAGCCGGAGCGCTTTGTGCGCCCAGTGCAATGGCTGCTGGCGATGCTCGACGGCGAAGTCGTGCCCCTTGAGTGGGGTGGCCGCACGGCAAGCAACGTGACGTATGGACATCGCGTGCTGCACGGCAGTGCGCCAGTGACGGTTCACCAATCTAACGACTACATCTCTCGCCTGAACGATGCCAAGGTCATGGCGAAAGTCGAGGAGCGCCGCCACCGCATTCGCAAAGCACTGGACCACGCGTGCCGCGCGGTACCCGACGCGCGCTGGCGCGAGGACCACCCGCTGGTGGACAAGGTGACGCACATGACGGAGTGGCCTTCCGTCATCCTGGGCAGCTTTGAGCCGCAGTACCTACGCCTGCCTGAGGAAGTGCTGGTCACCGTGATGCGCGACCACCAGAACTATTTCGCCATGGAGGGCAAGGACGGCAAGCTGCTGCCCTATTTCTTGGCCGTGTTGAATACGGAGCCCGACGCGAACGCCGAGGGCATCATCCGCCACGGCAACGAGCGCGTGCTGCGAGCCCGCTTCAACGATGCTGCCTTCTTCTATGACTTCGACCAGCGTACGCCGCTGCGTGAGCGCGTCACGCTGCTGGAAAACATCACGTTTCAGAAGGATCTCGGCAGCTACGCCGCGAAGACGGTGCGCATACGCGCCGTGGCGGAACGCCTGGCTGCACATATGTCGGCTGCAGCACTGGACAGGGAGGCACTCGACACCGCTGCGCAGCTGTGCAAAGCGGACCTCACGACCGATATGGTCAAGGAGTTTACCGAGCTGCAGGGCATCGTGGGCGGCCTGTACGCGCGTGCGCAGGGCTACAGCGCAGCGGTTACGGATGCCATCTACGCGCACTATCAGCCAGTCGGCATGGAGGACGCGATTCCGCCCACCGTCGAAGGCCAGGTGCTGGCCCTCGCGGACAAGATTGACACCATTGCCGGCATGTTTGGGCTTGGCCTGCAGCCCACCGGCTCGAAAGACCCGTTTGCGTTACGCCGCGCGGCCAACGGTATCGTCAAGATTCTTGCAGAAGGTGGCCTGCCGCTCACGTTGTCCCAGGTCGTTGACGCCACAGGCAGCGCTGGGGCAAACCGTATCAGCGTGCGGACCTTCTTTGCGGAGCGGCTGGAGTCGTACCTACGCGAGGTGCGCGGCGCTGCTTACGACGTGGTGAAGGCGGTGTTGTCAACTGCGCCGGACGATGTGCGTGACGCGCTGGCTCGTGTGGACGCGGTCGCACAGGTGCGCGGCAGTGATGACTTCCTCGCCATCGCCGCAGCCTTCAAGCGCATGAAGAACATCCTGGAGCAGGCGCGTGCAAAGGGCGAGAGAGTTTTGTTGGACGTCGACTCCAGTCTGTTGACCGAGCCTGCGGAGCGAACCCTTGCAGACGAGAGCGCCCGACGCGCTACTCGCGTGGCGCAGCTACGCGAGCAGGGGAACTATGCTGGGGCACTCGCTACCATTGCGGAACTGCGGCCTGCTATAGATGTGTTTTTTGAAAAGGTCATGGTAATGGTGACCGATGCCGCATTACGGCGGGCTAGGCTGGGACTACTCGCGCGTGTTCTGGGCGATTTCAACCAGGTTGCTGACTTCTCGGAGATTGTCATAGCAGGCTGAAGTACCACGCTGGCGATCTTCAAGCAGAAGGCAAAGGCCGCAAAGGAAAAGCACGCGAAGGTCGCAAAGGCCGATTACAGGTGACGTGAGTCGACCTTAATTCAACTTTCATCGCGTTCTTCGCGTGCCTGTCCTTCGCGTCTTTGCGTTGCGTTCGTTAAAGCTAGCAAGCCAAGTCCTGGCGGGTCACTTGCAGGTCGCCGAGGTTGCCGAGCAGCGTGAGCGAGATGCGATCCGGCTGCAGCAGGTCCTTCGCGATGCGCTGGATGTCGGCGGGGGTGACGCGGTCTACATCGGCGATGATCTCGTCGACGGTGGTGAAGCGGCCGTAGTACATCTGCTGCCGTGCGAGGTTCGACATGCGAGCCGACGAGCTTTCGAGGCCGAGCACGATGTTGCCCTTGCTCTGGTTGCGTGCGCGGCTGAGTTCCTCGTCGGTGACCGGTTCGGATTTGAGGCGGCGAAACTCTTCCACGATCAGGCGGATGGCCTCGGGCGTCTTCTCCGCGCTGGTGCCGGCGTAGACAGAGAGCGCGCCGGTGTCGCGGAAGGGCGACAGCTCGGAGTAGATGCTATAGGCCAAGCCTGCTTCTTCACGCACAGACTGGAAGAGCCGCGAACTCATGCCGCCGCCCAGGATGCTGTTGAGCAGGTAAAGCGCGTAGCGGTCCGGCGAATCGACCGGTGGCGCGGGCACGCCCAGGCAAATCTGCACCTGCTCCAAAG
>CALMOM010000124.1:19144-34455 GCA_937873305.1 uncultured Terriglobus sp. | reverse complement strand
GTTGCGCACCGTGATGTGCGGCGTCGCGGTGGGCGCGGGGAAGCGCTCGGCGCTGTTACTGCTGGCGGCAAGCTGGCCGAAATAGCGGGTGATCTCCGCAATCATCTCCTCATGCTCGAGATTGCCGGCGGCGGAGATGACCATGTTTGCGGGCGTGAAGCGTGTGCGGTGAAAGCCGCGGACCGTCTCCGCGTCAAAGCTGCTGACCGTCTTGGCAGTACCAAGGATGGAGCGGGCCAGCGGGTCGTTCTTCCAGAAGTTGGCCGTGTGGATTTCGTGTACAAGGTAGTCAGGGTTGTCCTCGTCCATCTTGATCTCTTCCAGCACCACGGACTGCTCACGTTCGACGTCGTCCGGCGCAAAGGTTGGATTCAGGACCAGGTCGGCAAGGATGTCGAGCGCGGCGGGCACGTTCTCATCCAGCACCTTGATGTTGAAGCAGACGGTTTCCTTGCCGGTAAACGCGTCCAGGTTGCCACCGATGCTGTCGGTCTCGCGTGCGATGTCCTTGGCGCTGCGCGTGGCTGTGCCCTTGAAGACCATGTGCTCCACAAAGTGCGACAGGCCATTCTCCGCAGGCTGCTCATCGCGCGCGCCGGTGGCAATCCACACGCCCATGCTCACGGAGCGCATGTGCTGCATGACCTCTGTCAGCACGGTGAGGCCGTTGGGCAGAACTGTTTTGCGGATGTTGCGGGCGGGGCTTGCGGTTACGGCAGAACTCGCGTTTTCCGCGGTTGGCAGGGTTTCAACCATGCTTTTATTGTACGTCTGCGTTCGGTTGTTCTAGGCGTGGCCGACGGGTGTCTCGGGCGCACGGCGCTGAGGCAAGTCCAGCAGCACTGCGGCGACGCGATCATAATCGTGCCGCAACACGTTGCCCTCGTGCACGAAGTTACCGGTAATCGGCGTGACACCGAGCTGCCGGATGCGGTCAAGGTCTGCCCGGATGGGTTCCTGGCCCTCGCTCGCGTACTTCTGCAGCAGGGCGGGCGAGATGGGTGCGGTATTTACCAGCGCATAGTCAAACAGCCGTTGCCCTCCGCAGTGCGCCTGGATGCGCTCGATGTGCTGCGAGGCAGATAGGCCCAGCGATTCGTTGGCCTGCGTCATCAAGTTGCACACATACGCGCGTGTCGCGCCCGAGGCGGCGATAGCGTCAGAGATACCGCGCACCAACAGGTTGGTGATGAGCGATGTGTAGAGCGAACCCGGGCCCAGGGTGATAAGGTCCGCGCGCGCAATGGCTTCCAGCGTCTCCGGTACGGGCAGGGCGTCCGCAGGCTCCAGCAGCAGTTCCACAATGCTGTGGCGCGACGCGGTAATGTTGGTTTCCCCGTGCACCACGCTGCCATCGTCCATGCAGGCCGAAAGGGTGACATTGCTGTTTGTGGCTGGATAGATGGTGCCGCGTGCCGCCAGGATCTGCGACGACATCTGCACCGCCAATGCGAAATCGCCGTCGTGGATGGCCGTGAGTGCAGCCAGAAACAGGTTGCCGAACGAATGCCCGCTCAGGCCGTGGCCATCCCCGTCACCCGGAAAGCGGTACTGGAAGAGCCGTGTCAGCAGTTGTTCGTCTTCTGACAGCGCGGCCACGCAATTGCGCACATCGCCGGGCGGCAGCATGTTCAGATCTTCACGCAAGCGGCCTGAGGAGCCGCCGTCATCGGTCACCGTGACGAGCGCGGACAGCTGGCTCACGCGGCAGGGCACACCGCCGCAGTGGGACGGCTGACTGGAGCCGCTGGCCGGCTGCACATAGTGCTTGAGGCCACGCAGCAGGGTGGACAAGCCGGTGCCGCCGCCGATGGCGACGATGCGCAGTTGGGAGTCGAGGGGGGTGACCATGGACAAGCTGCCTTTACAGCGCAGAACGGGCGGTGTGTCGCCATTCAGGCTTCTGGATACAGCAGCTCCGTGAAGCGGGGATCGTCCGCCATGTCCTGAAAGTCAGAGTCGGAGCGTGCCTGGATGCGGTTCAACGAACGTAGGCGGATGGCATCGGCCAGGCGCTCCAGGCAAGTCTGTGCATCGCCAGTCATGGACGCAAGCACCGCCAGGCCATAGAACACGTAATCGGCGTGTTCGTCGCCCTGCAATATTTCATGCAGGTGCTCACGCGCATCCTCAAAGTGCCCGTCATTGAGCAGTGCGATGGCATAGTCATACTTTTCCTCGGGCGAGGAGAACGTGACGTTGGCCTTGGTGGACTGCGCGATGCACGCCGCCAGATACATCCGGATGCGATCCGTGAACTCGGGCGGTGCGGTTTTGAGCAATGCCTCAAAGGCAGGGTGCGCCGCGGAATAGTCGCCGCTCTGCATGGCAACAACGGCCTTCTCGTATTGCTTGAGGATTTCGGCGCGAGTGCCGTCCGTGGCTGTCACAGTCCCTTCCAGGATGCGTGGGCCATTGCTGCGCGCGGTCTTTGTTGCTCTGCTTTGGGGCTTTGGTCCGGGCATTCGAGTTCCTGACGTGCGAAGGAGTTCGCGAAAAAGCGCTTTAGGGAACGAGGAAAAAAGCGCTGGAGGTTTGTTCTGCGTTATACGGTACCACCGCAGCATGGTCAAGCGGGGTGAGTTCCGCCCTTTGCTGATGTCGCGTTGTACAGCACAGGGTTCAATTCCGGATCGTTGTACATCTTCATCTGTCGGTACAGGCGATAGTTGAGCAAACCCTTTGCCACGGCCTCCAGCAGCCGGGCCAAGCACGCTGCCAGATCGTCGCTCTGCTGCTGCAGTACACACTGGCGTTGCCGGTTGCGTTCACGGTGGCTGGGGGTAGCGTCCTGCCGCGCTGCCTGCTCTGCAGTGTGGAACAGCTTGAGCGCAAGTATCGACAGCCGGTCCAACATCATGCCCGGCGTTTCCGAGTGCAGTGGTGCCGTCGGGTTGGGCAGGCCGTGCTCTGCGAAGCTGGCCAGCAACGACACGTCAAACCATTCCACCAGGTCGTTGCGCCGCTGGTTTACGCGGTCAATGCTGCGCTTCGTCATCGCAATGTCGCTGTCGCTCGCATCGGGATCGCGCGCCCGGTCTTCCAGGTGCCACAATTCGAAGTTGGCGCGGTGCAGCAGCAGTGCCGTCTCGTCCTCGTCAGACAGCGGCAACTCTGCCTCGTGCCATGCTGCCGTGGCGCGCTGCAGAAGGGCAACCTGTTGCGGGACGTCCAAAGCGGCGTGGAGCAGTCGGCCTGTCGGACTGGTGACCATGGATTGCGTGTGGACAGTGTACAAGCCCAAGGGCCGTGGCAGGCGCGTCATGCGAGGGGCTGTATGCTGAGGAACGGATGCGGCTACTCCTCGTTGGCAATTACCCCCTAGACCGGCAAAACAGCATGTTGCGCTACCAGGACCTGCTGCAGCGCGAGTTAAGCGCCCGTGGCTACGTCGTGGGCGTTGCAGCGCCGAAGACGGTGTGGGGCGGCCTGGGGAGGCCGGGCGCACTCGCCAAGTGGCTTGGCTACGTCGATAAGTACCTCTTGTTCCCCTGGCAGTTGCGAACGCTGGCACGCGGGTGGGATTGGGTTCATGTCTGCGATCACTCGAATGCGGTGTACCTGCCGTACCTGCCGAAGAAGCGGTCCAGTATCACCTGCCATGACCTGCTTGCCATTGAGGCTGCGGAGGGCAGGCATCCCGTGGCGGATGTCGGCCGCCGGGTGGGCCGGACAGGGCAGGTGCAGCAGCGGTGGATTGCGAAGCACCTCCTGCGCGCACGGCGGGTCGTGTGCATCTCGCACAGTACCGCCCGGTCGCGGAGAGCGCTTGGGGCCGCGGGCGAGATCACGGTCATACACAATCCCCTGAGTCGCTCCTTCGCGCCGCAGCCGCAGGAGGAAGTGGAGCGTTGCCGCGCACAGGCAGGTCTGCTGCCCGGTGAGCCGTACGTGCTGCATGTGGGCGGCAATCTTTGGTACAAAAACCGCGTTGGCGTGCTTCGCATTTTTGGTGCGCTGCGGCAGCATGCAGCGGGTGCGGGACTGCGGTTGGTCATGGCGGGCCATCCCTGGACGGAGGAGATGCGTTTGGGCGCGCAGGAGGCAGGACTCAACGACGACCGCTCCGCTGGCCCGGTACTCACGTGGCAGGACCCGACGGACCGTGAGGTGGAAGCCCTTTACACAGGTGCTACCCTGCTCCTGTTTCCTTCCCTGCAAGAGGGATTCGGATGGCCCATTCTTGAAGCACAAAGTTGCGGCTGCGCCGTGGCCACCAGCGACCGCGACCCCATGCGTGAGATCGCCGGCGAGGCTGCCATCCTGCTCGACCCTGCTGATGCCGTCAGTGCCGCTGACACCATTGCGGCGGCGTGGGATCAGCTGCCGGCACTGCGGCAGCAAGGGCTGACCAACGCCGAGCTGTATAGCGCAGCGCGATTGATGCCGCTGTACGACGCATTTTTCCAAACGGCGTTTTCCGCTGCCATGGAAGGAGCCGTTGCGAACCATGCTGCCTGAACTGCACAAGGTGCTTGGATTGCTCGAAGGCGGCTTTCAATCGTTGCGTGTCGCCGTTGTTGGGGATGTGATGTTGGACCGCTACATCGTCGGCGACGTAGAGCGTATCTCGCCGGAAGCGCCCGTTCCCGTGCTTCGGCAAGCATTGCAGTACGCCAGGCCGGGAGGCGCGGCCAACGTGGCGCAGAACCTTGCAGGGCTTGGGCTGCGCACGACGCTGAGCGGCTTTGTAGGAATTGATAGCGTGGCTGCTGAACTGGTGCAGTTGCTGCAGCAAGCAGAGGTTTCCACAGACGGGCTTGTTGCAGCCACGCTGCCGACCATTACCAAGACGCGCGTGGTAAGCCGGACCCAGCAACTCTTGCGCATCGATGTGGAGTCGCATGAGCCCCACCGTAGTGACGACGCGTCGCGTTTGCTGGACGCCGCGGTCGCGTCCGTAGCCAGCGCGGACGCCGTGGTCCTTTCCGACTATGCCAAGGGTGCCTTGACGGCGGAACTTTGCAGCGTGGTCATTGTCGCCGCGCGAGCCAGGGGCATACCGGTGCTGGTGGATCCAAAGTCGCGCGACTTCTCAAAGTATGCCGGAGCCACCACCATCTGCCCCAACCTGCAGGAGCTGAGTGCCGCCACCGGTGTCGACGTCCATGCCACGGACAAACTGCTGGAGGCTGGCCGCGAACTGCTCCTCGATCTGGATGTCGAGTTTCTCACCGTCACCATGAGTGAACGGGGCATCCAGGTGCTTCGGTGCGCCGGTGCAAAGGAGCACCACTCGCCGGCCCGCGCCCGTGAGGTCTTCGATGTGTCCGGCGCGGGCGATACGGTGATTGCCACACTGGCAGCCAGCCTGGCCGGTGGCCTGGGCGTGGAGGCTGCGGTGGAGCTGGCCAACGTGGCGGCAGGCATTGTTGTGGCCAAGCTGGGCACGGTGCCGGTGGCCGCGCATGAGATCGTGTCGGAGCTGACGGTAAGCAGCGGCGTGACGTCGGCGGACAAGGTGCTCGGCCGTGACCGTGCCGTCGAGCGCGTGCGTGAGTGGCGCGCCTCCGGCGAGACCATCGTGTTTACCAACGGCTGCTTCGACCTCCTGCACATCGGCCACATCACGCTGCTGGAAGATTGCCGGCGCTTTGGCTCCAAGCTGGTGGTCGCCATGAACACGGATCGCTCTGTCCGTGAACTAAAGGGTCCGACGCGCCCCATCGTGAGCGAAAACGAGCGCACGCGGGTAATGGCAGCCCTGGGCTCGGTGGATCTGGTGGTGCTGTTCGATCAGGACACGCCGCTGGACCTCATCCGCGCCGTGCAGCCGGATGTGCTGGTGAAGGGCGGCGATTACACCGTGGACACTGTGGTGGGACACGAGGAGGTGCTCGCCGCGGGGGGTCGCGTGGAGATAGTACCTACGGTGTCCGGCTTCTCCACCAGCAACATCGTCAAGAAGATGGTGGCCGGCGCAACAAGCTGAAGAGGAGGGTGGTGAGAGCGCTGGGGCTCGAACCCAGGACCAGCGCCTTAAAAGGGCGATGCTCTACCAACTGAGCTACGCTCTCATCCTTCAACAGGATACCTGATTGCGTGGCGTAAAGGCACGGTGCGGCCCGGAGGTTCACCAGCGGCAACCATGACACTACAAAGGGCAGCGCTGCGTTGCGAGAACGCACGGTCAGCGACTTCAAAATGAGAAAGGGGACGCGGCACTCGCCGCGTCCCTTTCTCGTGCAGCCATTGTTAGAAGTGGAAGGAGACCTCGCCCGTGATGGAGCGCGGTGTCACGTAGTGAGTGCCCGAGAAGGTGGAGAGAAAGTTATACAGCGCGTACTTGTTGAGCACGTTGATGGCGGTGACACGTGCGCCCAGACTGTAGCGTTCGTCGCGGCTGTGTAAGATGCGGTCGTCGCCCATGGCCATGTCGAACAGGTTGCGGGATGCGACGCGTTGCGGGTTGTGATCGTCGTCTTCCAGGTTGGCGCCTGGAATCTTGACGAGCTATGAGGTAAGGCCAGTGGCATCGCAGTTGTTAAAGCCCTGGGTTTGCGTGGCGCGCACACCGTCACAGGTGAGTCCCGCCTGGAACTGCTCGTCCGCGGTCAGGCTGCTCAGATCGATGAGCGGCTTGCCGCCTGCCGTGGTCAGTGGATTGCCGTTCGCGTCGAACGAGAAGCCACCACAGGCGCTATTGGGGTCAGTGACGTTGTAGCAGGGCGTGGAACCCGCCACCAGGCCGCTATCGAGCTTCCAGTTGAACGCGTAATAGAGGCTCTTGCGGAAGGGCATCTTGTACTCAAGGTGCGTGGTCTGGTTGAAGCGCTCATCGTGGTCGATGCGGAAGGGGAAGCCGGACGCTGCACCGACCGTGGCACCCACGCCGCCAATCTGCGGGTTAAAGAAGCGTGCCGCGACTGACGACATGGTTACGCGGCCGGACAGCCCCTTAACCTCGGTAAGCGTGCCGCTCAGCGTGAATCCGGGAATCTTCGAATTTTTCCACTCGATGGGGAAGGTGATCGGCGTCGCGCCCAGCACGCTGAAGTCGTAGGCGTTGTGCGTCCACTTGTTGATGTAGTCACCGCTCAGCACAAAGTGCCTGCCAATGCTTTGCGACAGGCCCGCGTGGATTTCGTTGCGGAACCCTGGATTGAACGGCGCTGGCGTGCAGTTGCCCAAGGTCAGAAAAATGGCCTGAATGACCGGGTCGGTGCAACCGCGGCTTGAGAGGACCAGGTTTTCGTTAAAGGGCGTCTCCTGTGTGCGGGCGTAGGAGGCGCGCAGAACCGTTCCTGTGGCCTTAAAGCGATAGGAAACACCGGCCCGCGGCTCAGCTTGCCGATCGACAGAGAGGCCGTTGTAAAAGTCGCCGCGCACGCCCAAGTTCAGCTGGAGGTTACCGGCCGTGAGCGTGTCCTGCGCGTAGAGCGCCAATTGCTTTACGTCGGTCTGACCGTGATAGCTGTAAAGCGTTCCGCCGCTAGTCAAGTCATACGGTGCAAGGATGGGGTTGAAGTTCGCATTGACGGTCGAACTGGTGTTGCCACAGGTCGTCGCGTTGCCGGACGGGTTGCCGTTCAGGTCAAAGCAGGTGGGGTTCAGCGTTGGGTCCACAATGCCGACCTGGTCGTTCTCGCGCAGAAATGTCTGCTGATACATGCCGCCAACTTTGAAGTTGTTGCGGCCCCTGTTGTACGTCACATCCGCACGTACACCTGCGTTGGTGAGCGAACGCTGCTGGGCAACCGTCTCTTGCTGGATGGGACCCAGATCGGCCAGCGGGTTCTTGCTGGGGTAATAGTTGTAGCTGTCGCGCCGGATGTAGGGCGCGAAGTTCAGCACCCCGTTCGCACCCAGGGTGCGGGTGTATGTTGGCGAGATATTAAAAGTCTCGATCTTCGATTTCTGGTCGGTCGCGCCGGGTGTCTGGCCATTTTGAAAGAAGCCATACGCCGTGTCATAGCTGTTGGGTGTTTGGAACCACGAGCGGGTGTACTGCAGGTTCAGGTGCATGGACGAGGTATCGCTGAACTGCTGATCGATACGGTCGAACAGGTTTTCCTCATTGCCCTTGTCGTGGTAGACGAGGAACTCCGGCGCATCCAGGAACCGGCCCGACTGCAGGACATTGCCGGCAAAGAAGTTGCCAAAGCGCTCCGTGCCTGTGGCCAGATCGACACCCACATAGCTGCTGCCGAAGCTGCCATAGCTTGCCGTGATGTCACCGGTGGGGTGTGGCACGCCCTGGCCGGAGCGTGTGGTGGCCACGATTACAAGGCTGGTCTTATCGCCGTATTCGGCAGGCGGTGCGCCTTCGACCACCTCCAGCGACTGGATGGCGCTGGCGGGCACCTGGTTCGAAAATACTTTGCTCTGCTGGTCCGTGATGGGCTGGCCGTCGATGGAGAACGACACCTCATTGTGGTCGCCCAGGCCGTGCAGCAGGCCATTGGAGTCTGCCGCAACGCCTGGAGAAAGCTCCGTCACGATGGAGCTTAGAGCGGACGAGGGCGACTCGATGGGCAGCCGGTCGATGGTGGACCGGTCGATATCTGTGTGAAAGTGCGGGTCGCTCTCGTCCAGGTCGGCGGGTGCTTCCACATCCACGGTGGTCGCGGCACCCTGCACCGCAAGTGTCACGGGGATGACCTGCGGCAGAGAGGACGAAACGTCCAGATCACGCGTGACCGTCTGAAAGCTGGGTTGCTGCACCGTAAGGCGATACGGATTGAACGGGACGTTGAAAAAGCGGAATTGGCCACTTGCGTCGGACGTGACCCGACGACTGTACCCACTGACGGAGAAGTCAAGGGTGACTGTTGCGCCCGCAACAGCCGCGCCTGAACTGTCCTTAACCGTGCCGGTGATAACGCCAGAATTGCTTTGCGCACCCGCCAGGAGGACGGCCTGTGTGCCGAGACCCAGCAGTGCCGCTGCGAGAACTTTTGATCGTTGCATTGTAAAACTCCAGTGCCTGGGGAAACCCATGCAGCAGACCGGCCAAGTAGCCCGGCCTCTGCACAAACCGTCAATATTGAAAATGTCCTCAGACTCTATACGGCTGTGTACTGAGGCGCGACACGCGGACGGAGTTAGACAGCTGGCGGGGGCCGGTTGCTGAGTGCGAACGGCACGGAAAGGGGCACCATGCGGCTGCTGTACGTCGGCAGCACGGTGTGGCCTTTGTACAGCACCGGCACGCTGCATACTACATGCACGGGAACGGCAGAGCCGTCCAACAGGCACAGAGGGCAGTTAGCCCCGTCTTCACCATCGGGCGCCGCCGCTACGGCGACGTGGAGGGCTCCCGCGCCTTGCCGAACCGGCAGCCGGTGCAGGTGGCTGGCCTCTGCCACGGATCCGCACAGCAGCATCGCCACTGCGAACCATGTCGCCACCCTGGCCCAGAGGGAAGGTGGTGTCCGGTCGTCGAATTGTGCAGTGTGCAGGATCATCGTTTTGGGCGCGGCGGTGCTGAAGAGGTCGCTCAACCAGCACTCGGGGATTCACGCTAGTCTAACATTGCGAATGTAGACGCATTAAAGAAGAAAAAGACGCGGGCTTTTCGCACTACAGGTCGGCGAAGCTGATAAGTTCTACAGCACCGCTGCGTACCGCGTCCGGCAGAAGCTTTGCTAGCGCAAGCCGCTCCGTATCGCGGGTGCCGCGCAGACGCGTGGCCACCGCGTCGAGTTCGGCATCGTTGTAGCCGGGGTGACAGACCAGCTCCCAGGTCCCGGGTTCTGCGTGGTGCAGTAAGCGACGCAGCGTCGCCTCATCGAGCGATCCTGTCGCGGACACGCCGATGGATCCATTCGTGCTGCGCAGGCCGGACGCGCGCAGGAGTCCGTTGAAGCGGACTTGAAAGCTCCTCAGCGCACGCACCTCCAGTTTGCGCAGCAGCGCGCCGCGTGTCAGTCGGGCAGACCACTCCTGCTCGAACGGATTGCGTATGGCCGGAACGCCGCAGGCCATGGCGGCGCGCAGCAGCGGGCGTGCCACCCGCGGAAACAGGTGCGTGTGCTTGTGGGTATCGACGTGGCTCACAGCGATGCCGGCGGCCTGCAAGCGCTGGATCTGCGCTATTGCTTCGCTTTCGATCTCCCGCTCGGCGATCTTGTTCCTTTGAAGCTCTAGGAGGAAGCGCGGCAGCGAATCCCGCAGCCGTCCTGCGCTATCGGCCAGCGTTGGTACCTGCCCTGCCGGGGCGCAGGCCATGCCATCCACCAGAACGATGTGGCAGCCGATGCGGAACCCCGGAACGGCGCGGGCTCGCTCCACGGCATCCGCAAAGGCGCTTCCCCCCGCCATCAGCGTGGCTGATGATAGCGCGCCCACCATCGCAAGTTCTGCAACAGCCCGATTTACGCCCGCGGTCAGGCCAAGGTCGTCTGCGTTGACCAGGATGCGGATGGACTTGCCAGGCGAGGGCACTTCCGCAGCATACCGCGTGCCAGGGCGGAACTCTGCCAATTCCCAAACATGCATTAGTGGAAACGGCGGCAGGGCTCCTGCACGGAACCTTTCGAGAGAGCTCGGGTTATTCTAGGGGCACGCCGCAGACGCGAGAACGACCAGGCGAAGGACATGTCCGAAGCCTGTCTACTGGCGCGGCGAGCAGGCTATGCACAGGCGCATGTCGGCCCGGTGCAGGGCAGAAGGTACATAGCAGTGGCGGCGGGGTCTTCAGCACAAGTCGGTGCACGCGCGCAGGTGGTGCCGAACGCATCCAGCAGTGTGGTGGAACGCACCAACGTGGTGGGTGCCACCTGGGTATTCTTCGACATGCTGACCGTGCTGGTGGCAGTCTCCATTGCGCTGCGCTCCCGCCTGGATGTATTTGCCGCGACTGGCACACTGCAGGACTCTCAGCTTCTGCAAATACTGCTCAGCCACTTTGGCATGTACATGGCGTGGTTCGCGCTGTGCCTGACATTTTTTTCAAATTCCTACGGCCTGTACGGTCCCATCCAGGCGCGCAGCGGGCTGAACGAACAGCGCATGACGCTGCAGGCCACCCTGGTGGCAGGGCTAACGTTGTGCGGAACACTGTACCTGACCCGTGCGGGGGACGTATCGCGCGTCGCCGTGGTGCTGGCTGTTCTGCTGACCGGTGCCATGCTGTGCGCGCGCCGCGCCCTGTGGCGCAGCCTGGTGTACAACCGCTACCGCGAGGGCCTGGACACGCGCAACGTGCTCATCGTCGGCTCCGGCAGAGTGGGTCATGCCTTGCGCAACCACCTGGAGTCCCTCGGACACCTCGGCTACCGCTTTCGCGGCTTTATCGCGCTCGGCGATGCCGACCCCGAGACCGACGATGCGGACACCATCGGCAATATGGGCAATTGCCTGGCCCTGGCGCGCGCCCTGTTTATCGACGAAATCTTTTTTTCGGTTCCGGCGGAGCAGGAGGTCGTCATCGACCTGGTGCACCGCGCCCGAACCATGGGCGTCGATGTGCGCGTTGTGCCCGATCTGTATGACGGTCTGGCCTGGAACGCGCCGGTGGAATACGTGGGACAGTTTCCGACCATTCCGCTGCACCAGCGCAAGTTTCCCGCCGGTGCGTTCATGATCAAGCGCATTCTCGACATTGTGCTGTCCGCGGTGGCGTTGCTGGTGCTGTCGCCCATCCTCCTCACCATCGCGCTGGCGGTGCGGCTTGACTCATCTGGACCGATCATCTACAGGGCCCGGCGTGTGGGACGCAAGGGACGCACCTTCCACTGCATGAAGTTCCGCACCATGGTGTTGAACGCCGACGCGCTCAAAGCCGCCCTGCAGAGCCAGAACGAGCGCGACGGCATCCTGTTCAAGATGACAAACGATCCGCGCATCACGCGTGTGGGTCGCTTCCTGCGCAAATACTCCCTGGATGAGTTGCCGCAATTCCTCAACGTGCTGCTGGGTGAGATGAGCCTCGTGGGTCCGCGTCCGCCCATCGCGTCCGAGGTCGAGCGCTATGACTTGGCGCACCTGCGCCGCCTGGACGTGCTGCCCGGCGTCACCGGCCTGTGGCAGGTGGAGGCGCGGCACGATCCGTCCTTTGACAGCTACATCTCGCTCGACACTGCCTACGTGGAGAACTGGACCGTGTGGCTGGACATTAAGATTCTGCTGCGCACCATAAGCGTCGTCGTGGGTGGCACCGGCTCCTAAGCTCGCCGCTAAGATAGAGTTGTGAAGCTAGCGGTCTTTCAGCTCAATCCCGTGATCGGCGACTTTCAGGGGAACACGTCCGCCATCCTTGCCGCGGCTGGCAAAGCAGGCGTTCACGGTGCGGAGCTGGCCATCTTTCCAGAGATGGCGATTCCTGGCTATCCGCCGCAGGACCTGATCGAAGACAACAACTTCCTGAAGGGCGCAGGGGCGGCGCTGCAGCGTGTCGCACAGGCCACTGCCGAACCCGGCATGCCGGCGATCCTATGCGGCACAGTGCTGCCCTCTGACAAGCACCCCGGCAAGCGCGCCCGCAACGTGGCTGCCCTGTGCTTCGACGGCGCGGTTCAATTCGTGCAGACGAAGATGCTGCTGCCGTTCTATGACGTGTTCGACGAGCAGCGCTACTTTGAGCCCGCCACAACGCAATCGCTGGTGGCCTTCAAGGGCGAGGTACTGGCCGTCACGATCTGTGAAGACGCCTGGAACGACAAGGGTTACTGGCCCGACCGCAACTACAGCAACGACCCAGTCGAGCGCTTGATGGCGCAACGGCTGGACGGTCGCGCACCCACGCTGCTGGTTAACCTGTCAGCCTCGCCCTACTGGGAGGGCAAGCAGGCTGTGCGCCGCGGCATGGTGGGCGCGCTGGCCCGGCGCTACGGCGTGCCCGCGCTAATGGCGGCGCAGGTGGGCGGCAATGACAGCCTCGTGTTCGACGGCGCCTCGTTCGCCGTCGACGCGCAGGGCGAAGCTATCGCCACCGCGGCCAGCTTTCGCGAAGATTTCATCCTGTTCGATACAGAGGCGCTCGAGCCATACCAGGCAATGCTGCCCACGCAGGACGGAGCCGAGGCGGCATGGAACGCGCTTGTCCTCGGCGTGCGCGACTACGTGCGCAAGTGCGGCTTCCGCGACGCGCTGGTCGGCCTGAGCGGCGGCATCGACTCCGCCGTCGTCGCTGCCATTGCGGTGGAGGCACTGGGCTCGGAGCACGTGCGTGGCGTCGGCATGCCCAGTGAATACTCCTCCACTGGTTCCATCGACGACGCGCGTGACCTGGCGGAACGGCTTGGCATCCGCTTCGACCTGCTCACGATTCACAGCAGTGTCGGCGCACAAATGCAGACACTGGAGCCGCTGTTCGCGGGGACCGAGTTTGGCTTGGCTGAGGAGAACCTGCAGTCGCGCACGCGTGGCGCTCTGCTCATGGCGATCAGCAACAAGTTTGGTGCGCTGGTGCTAACGACCGGCAACAAGAGCGAGATGGCTACCGGCTACTGCACGCTGTACGGCGACATGGTGGGGGCGCTTGCCGTCATCGGCGACGTGTGGAAGACGCGCGTCTACGATCTGGCCCGCTACGCCAACCGCGAGCGCGAGGTTATCCCGCAGAACACCATCCTCAAGCCACCCAGCGCCGAGCTGCGCCCCGGGCAAATGGACACCGACAGCCTGCCGTCGTATGAAGTCCTGGACCCGGTGCTGCAGGCCTACGTGGAGCGCTATCAGTCAGCCGAGCAGATCGCGGAGGAGCTCGCGCTCCCAGTAGATCGCGTGGAACAGGTGCTGAAGCTGGTGGAACGCAGCGAGTACAAGCGCCAGCAGGCGGCACCCGTGCTCAAGGTCACAGCCAAGAGCTTCGGCACAGGACGCCGCTTTCCCTTAGCAGCCCGCCTGCGTCATCAGTCCGTGGCGTAACGCTTTCATTTGCTTGTCATCCCGCAGCAAAGCGGAGGGGTCTGCATGTGTGTTCGTCGAAGCACAAGCCTTGTGTAAAGCACGAAGGTTGATGTGTTCACGCTGAGCGCGAACGGCACCGTACCTGCGTGTAGCCTGCAGCTGCAGGCGAGCAGGCTTACAAGCAGATCCCTCCGCTGCGCTGCGGGATGACAAACCAAGTAAGTGAGCGCAATCACAATGCGAAAATAAAGACACCATGATGCGACCGGCACTCGTCCTTGCAGCAACCGCCCTGCTGCTGTCTTCCACCGTCCAGATCAAGGCACAGCAGGCAACAACCGCAGCCGCACCGCAGGCCACTCCAGCCGACCCATTCCCGCCCGCGAACCTGAAGTTTTTCGACGCCGCATCACCATCCACCGCAGACGTGAACGCGTTTCTGAACGTCATCTGGGGTTGGGACACGAACCGCTCGTGGCGCGTGGAAGCCATCCAGAAGACGCAGGCACCCGGCGTCAGCAAGGTCACCGTCTTCGTCGCGGACAAGAGCCAGGGCAACAAGGTTGATCCGGTCCGTTTCTTCGTTACGCCAGACGGTAAATTCGCCATCGCCGACAGTGTCTTCGCCTTCGGCCCGCACCCCTTCGACGCGACCGCCAAGGTGCTGGCAGAGCAGGCCAAGGGACCGGCAGAGGGCAGCACGGGCAAGGGCTTGCTGCTGGTCGAGTTCTCTGATCTCCAGTGTCCGCACTGCAAGGAGGCTGCGCCCGTCATGGAAGACCTGAAGCGCGACTTCCCGGACGCGCACATCGTCTATCAAAACTTTCCGCTGACCGAGATCCATCCGTTTGCCTTCAAGGCGGCAGCCTACGGTGACTGCGTGGCCGCGGCGAAAGGCGATGCTGCCTTCTTCACCTACATGCACGACGTGTTCGACCACCAGGAGTCGCTCACGCCCGAGCTGGCGCAGCAGACGTTGGACAACGCCGCGACCAAAGCCGGCGCCTCACCCGCTTCCATCGCCACCTGCGCCAACAGTCCGGCAGCCAAGGCTAAAATTGAAGCGGAACTGAAGCTGGGGGAGCAGGTCGGCGTGGACCAGACACCCATGCTCGCAGTGAACGGCCACTTGATGCCGCTGGGCGGCGTACCGTACGAGACGCTGAAGCAGATCGTGGCGTGGGATGCGAAGGGGACAGCGAAGTAGAAAAGTACCAGTGAGCTTGTCTCGTCTGTTCAAGTAAGCCCCGTCATCCTGAACGGAGACTTCACCAAGACTCGTCATCATAGCGAAGCACCTTACCTGTACTTGTCATCCTTAGCGGAGAGCGTTTAATCAAGCCCGTCATCCTCAGCAAGGCACATTTACCGGTACTCGTCATCCTGAGCGGAGCGTAGCGAAGTCGAAGGACCTGCTTTTTCTCGAAGCAGCAATGCAGCCGCAAGGAAAGCAGATCCTTCGACTCCGCACTGCGTGCTCCGCTCAGGATGAGGAAGCTTCAGCCCAGGTATGTGTG
>CALMOM010000124.1:0-19134 GCA_937873305.1 uncultured Terriglobus sp. | reverse complement strand
GGGCCGAAGGCCAAGGTACTCGTACGCTAGAGCAGGGCGGGCTGAAGGCCCGCGTTATCAAGCGCCAGCTTGCCTTCGTCTTATTTCCCCAAATAACGCTTCGCGATAACGCGGACCTTCAGTCCGCAATGTACCGTTTGCTGGGTTACCTGGGCCTACGGCCCAGGCTCTTACAACACGCGCCTTCAGCGTGTTTGGCATGGAGTCTGTTGGATCCTGTCCGCCACTGTTCTGTTTGGATACTGGCCGCCATGGACTCTGTTTGGACCCTACCCGCGCGTCAGGAACACAAACCGCGCAATAAACAGCGCAGCCAGTACAAACAGTAGCCAGTCCTGCCGCTTAGCCCGTCCGCTGAACAGCCGCAGCAACGCAAAGCTGCTGATGCCGATCCCCAACCCATTCGCAATCGAGTACGTCAGCGGGATCATCACCAGCGTAAGAAACGCCGGGATGGCGACTAGCGGGTCGGCCCAGTCCACCTCTGCCACTGAGCCCAGCATCAGCGCACCCACAATGATGAGCGCCGGTGCAGTCGCCGAGCCGGGGATGGGGCCGACCAGCGGAGCCACAAACAGCGCCAAGAGGAAGCAAAGCCCGGTCACAATCGCCGGTATGCCCGTGCGCCCACCCGCGGCCACACCGGCGGACGACTCAATGTACGAGCACACGGTGCTGGTGCCCGATAACGATCCCACGACGGTCGCCGTGGCGTCTGCAAAGAAGATGCGAGAGAGCCGCGGGACACGCCCGTCCGGCTGCATCAGCCCGGCCTTCTTCGTGACGGCGACCAGCGTGCCCACGTTGTCGAACAGGTCCACAAACAGAAACACAAAGATGATCTCAAGCGCGCCCGTGTGCAGTGCGCCGCGAATGTCGAGCTTGAACGCGGTTGCTGTCATCTCGTGCAACGCCAGGTGCTGCGGAGCCCAGTGCACCTGCCCGAAGACGTAGCCGGTGAGCAGCGTGCCCGCGATGCCGATGAGGATGGACGCGCGCACCTTCAGGATCTGCAGCACCGCTATGAGCAGCAGGCCGAACAGCGCCAGAGCGGTACCGGGCGCACGCAGGTTACCCAGTGTCACCACCGTGTCCGGGTCGCGCACCACGATGCCTGATTCCAGCAGGCCGATGAAGGCGATGAACAAGCCCACGCCGCCCGCTACGGAGGCGTGCAACTCGCGCGGGATCGCTTCCACCAGCAGCTGCCGCACACCGCCAAAGGTCAGCAGCAGAAAGATGACGCCGGAGAGAAACACCGCACCCAGCGCCGTCTGCCACGGGATGTGCATCTTGAGGCAGACCGTGTACGTGAAGTACGCATTCAGGCCCATGCCCGGGGCCAGCGCCAGCGGGTAGCGCGCCAGCACGCCCATCAGGATGGAGCCGAACGCCGCGCACAGGCACGTGGCCGCCGTGACCGCGGCAATGGGCATGCCCGTTTTCGACAGGATGGCCGGATTCACGAAGACGATGTAGGCCATCGTTAGAAACGTGGTCAGCCCGGCAAGGATCTCCGTGCGCCACGTGGTGCCGAGCCCGGCAAAGTCAAAGTAGCGCTCCAGGCGCTGCCGCATCGAAAGTCCTTTCGGGTGAGTGGGGGTTCCGTCATCATACGAAACATCGGGCCTGCTGCTTGTACGAGGCTCACCGCAGCCGTGGGCGCGAGGTTGGTGGAGCGCATCCCACTTGCTGACATGAAAACCCGCACCAGCGTAGTCCGCACCGCCACGGTCGAGCCCGTCCGCACCAGCCCTATCAAGCTCAAGGCCAGTAAGCCAACGGAGCCGCTACCGGACCCGACGCACGACCCCGCAGCCGCCGCCCGCGCAGCTGGTCTGCGCTACACGCATGACCGGCAGCCCGGCATCTACCGCGAGAAGCGGGGCGACACGGTGCGCTTTGTCGGCACCGACGGCAAGCCCGTGCGCGACGCGGAGACGCTGGGCCGCATTAAGTCGCTGGTCATTCCTCCAGCATGGACCGATGTGTGGATTACGCCCCACGACAAGGGTCACCTGCAGTGCACGGGCCGTGACGCACGCGGTCGCAAGCAGAGCCGATACCACCCGCACTGGCGCGAGGTGCGCGACGAGACGAAGTACGAGCGCATGGCCCACTTTGCAAACGCGCTGCCAAAAATTCGGGAGCGCGTAACGCACGATTTGCAGATGCACGGCCTGCCGCGGCAGAAGGTGCTGGCCACCCTCATCCGACTGATGGAAGAGACCCACATCCGTGTGGGCAACGAGGAGTACGCCCGCGAAAACAAGAGCTATGGCCTGACCACCATGCGGAATAAGCATGTGGACATCCATGGCGCGAAAATCACCTTCGACTTTCAGGGCAAAAGCCGTGTGCACCACACCATAGATCTTAGCGATCGTCGGCTTGCGAAAATACTCAAGCAGATTTCAGACCTGCCCGGCCAGGAGTTGTTTCAGTTCGTCGACCACGAGGGTCACCGGCACCACATCGACTCGTCCGACGTCAATGAATACCTGCGCGAGATCACCGGCGAGCACTTTACCGCCAAGGACTTTCGCACCTGGGCCGGATCTGTGCTGTGCTGCGATTTACTGGCTGCCTTTGAACCTGCGGGCACGCTGAAGGAAGCAAAGAAGAACGTGGTGCAAGCGATTGCGCGGGTGGCGGCGCAGTTGGGCAACACGCCCTCCGTCTGCCGCAAATGCTACGTGCACCCCGCCGTGCTGGAGACCTACATGGGCAGCATCAGCAAGCAGGACGCAAAGGAAGAACTCGACACCGAGATCGCACAGGAGAAAGAGGCCATTGCGCGCGAGCGCTCCAAGGTGGAGACGCACGAGGCCAAGGCGCAGGAACATGCCACCGCTCTGCACCAGGAGGAGCAGGCGCTGATGAATCTTTTGCAGCAGAAATCGCTGCTGGAAAAGGCTGCTTGAGTCAATTCTGCTGAAATGTGCAGTCTGCGATGCAGGAGTGTCGTTGCAACGCTACAAAAGCGGTCTCAGGAGCGTGCAACACGTGCTGTAAGTGTGCCGTTTCGTCAGAAACTGTCGCTTAAACACCACGTTTGTACTCCTCCTGGCGCTGTTCCGCGGCTTTCACCGAAGCTGGGCAGCGCAGGCCTACAATCACCGCAAATCTATAACGAAGTCCAGGCGGAATTGTGCTTCGACGAACGGATGACGGCGTCGATAAAGCGCAAGCCTTTCACGCCATCGTGGACGCCCGGCAGGGCTATGGTTTATGGGTTTGGGTCACGGCCTTCCAGCCGTGCAGTAATCTTTTCGGCCATGTCTTTGTACAGTTGGGCGAATGCCTCCAGGTAGCCCTCGGGGTGGCCGGAAGGTACGCGCGTGGCGTATGCCGCTGCAGCACCCGTGCCTGGGCCGCCGCGTGTCAGGCGGCGCGTGGGTTCGCCCAGTGGCGAAAACCACAGGTAGTTTGGCGATTCCTGCTCCCAGCTTATGCCGGCTTTTTCGCCGTAGATGCGCAGGCGCAGATAATTCTCGTTGCCCACAGCCACCTGTGAGGTCCACAGGCTCGCCTTAGCCCCGCCCTCGAAGCGCAGCATGGCCTGCACGTTGTCGTCGACGCGGCGGCCCGGCACAAAGGTGGAGAGCTCCGCAGCGATCTCGGTTGGCTTTAAGCCAGACGTGTAGCAGGCCAACTGAAAGGCGTGCGTCGCAATGTCGCCCAGGCAGCCGCCCGGTCCGCTGATGGCCGGGTCTGTGCGCCACTCCGCCTGCTTATTGTCGACCGGCGCGGTCAGCCAGTCCTGCGCGTACTCCACCTGGATCATGCGAATCTTGCCCAGTTCACCTGCGGCGCACATCTCGCGCATCTGCCGCACCATGGGGTAGCCGGTGTAGGTGTGGGTCAGCGCAAAGAGCAGGCCAGTGCGCTCCACCTCGCGCTGGAGGTCCTCCGCGTCAGCCAGCGTGGTGGTCATGGGCTTGTCGCAGATGACGTGGATGCCAGCGCTCAAAAAAGCCTTTGCGATGGCGTGGTGGGTCGAGTTAGGGGTAACAATGGCGACCACGTCGATGCCGTCGTCGCGCTTTGACTCGGCGTCCGCCATCTCCTGAAAGCTGCTGTACGGCCTCGCGATATGCAGCTCTGCCGCGGCGGCACGGGTCTTCTCAGGGTTGGAAGAGAGCGAGGCCGCTACCAGCTCGTACTTGTCGTCGATGCGCGAAGCGATGCGGTGTACCGCACCGATGAAGGCTCCGGGCCCGCCGCCCACCATGCCCAGGCGCAGCCTGCGACCTCCTGTGTTGCTCATGCGTTCTCCCGATCTAAGCCAAGCAGCCTGTCGATGGCGGCCTGGTCTGTGCTGGCGTCTGCGAAGTCGTCGAATGCCTTGTCTACCGCTTGGATGATGTGCTTCTGAATGAACGGGGCACCTTCCCGTGCGCCCTGCGCCGAGTCCTTAATGCAGCACTCCCACTCCATCACCGCCCAGCCGCTGTAGCCGTACTGCGTCAGCTTTGAAAAGATGCCGCCAAAGTCCACCTGCCCATCGCCCAGCGAACGGAAGCGGCCCGCACGGTTGACCCACGACTGGAAGCCGCCGTACACGCCCTGCCTGCCGGTCGGGTTGAACTCCGCATCCTTCACGTGGAACATCTTGATGCGGTCGTGATAGAGGTCGATGTACTCGAGATAGCTCAGTTGCTGCAGTACAAAGTGGCTGGGATCGTATAGCAGGTTGCAGCGCGGATGGCCGCCGAGCAGGTCGAGGAACATTTCGAACGAGGCACCATCATGAATGTCCGCACCCGGGTGAATCTCAAAGCATGCATTGACGCCGTTCTCGTCGAAGATGTCAAGGATCGGCTTCCAGCGATTTGCCAGTTCTTGAAAAGCGGTCTCGACCAAGCCTGCCGGACGTTGCGGCCACGGGTACAGGTAGGGCCAGGCCAAAGCGCCGGAGAACGTGGCGTGCTCCGTCAGCCCCAGATTGCGCGATGCCCTCGCTGCAAGGTGCAACTGCTCTATGGCCCACTGCTGGCGTGCCTTCGTGTTGCCGTGCACCTCCGATGGGGCGAAGCTGTCGAACAGGGAATCGTAGGCCGGGTGCACTGCCACTAACTGTCCCTGCAGATGAGTGGAAAGCTCCGTCAGCACCGCGCCCGCAGCGTTTAACGTGCCACGCAGGTCGTCACAGTATGCCTGACTTTCCGCTGCCTGCCGCAGGTCGATAAAGCGCTTGTCCCAGGATGGAATCTGCACACCCTTGTAACCCAGCCCGGCTGCCCAGCCTGCGATGCCTTGCAGCGAGTTGAAGGGCGCTGCGTCCCCTGCAAACTGAGCTAGAAAAATGCCTGGCCCCTTGATGGTCTTCATGGTCTGGGTCACTCCTGCGAGTTCTGCGGCGGCAGTGGCTGTACCATCGCGGTTCCATTCTACCGAGCAGCTACGCAGGCTGTCGTGTTGAGGCTGCCCGGCCTCCCGGCGCGTGGCTCAGTCGGTGAAATGAACGCGATTCGAAGCTCACACAGCAGGTGGCACATGCCCTGTGTCGAAAGATGAGGGCGCAGTAACTTTCACGATTGACAACAGTACTATCGTGACGCAAACTTGAGGCACTCTGACACCAGAAACTCAGCCGGTTGCCAAACTTTCGTTTGTTACCCGCAGGCATGTCGTCTGACATGTCCGGCGCTTTTGAAGAAGCTTTACATAGTAAGGGAGATGTATGCGTCAAAAGAAGTCGATCGTAGCTGCAGCCTTGCTGCTTTCCAGCCTTGCAGCTTCCGCTGTACACGCCCAGGGCACCACCAGCGCGGCAGGGCTTGGTCCGACTGCCATGAAGCAGATTCAGGAGATCTACGCGATCAAAGCGTCGCTGACGCCGGCCGAGCGCAAGATGTCGAGCAACCTTGTGATGCTGTCGCGCCTGGTGCAGGGCAAGCTGCCCGCAGACCTGGTATCGCTGGTACAGCTGCCTGTCCGCAATTCGCGGGGTAAGTTCGCAGTGGACGTGCATGGCAAGGCAGGCGTCGCACTGGTCAGCAGTCTTTCAGACGTGGTTGAAACAGAGGCTACACCCGCATTCGGCGAGCGCAACCATGCCCGTGCCTACGTGAGCCTGACCGAAATCGTGAAGCTCGCATCGCAGGCCGACGTTCAAACGGTGGAAGAGGCTGCAAAGGCCCACACCAACGTTGGGTCGGTAACTTCACAGGGCTATGTTGCACACCGCGCGAACGCTGCAATCTCTGCCGGTGCTACGGGGGCGGGCATCAAGGTGGGCGTGCTGTCTGACAGTGCCTATCCTGCCCGGGTTGCGGCCCTGATTGCTTCAGGTGATCTGCCTGCAGACACGGTCGTACTGCCTGGTCAGGCTGGCCCTTCGGACAACAGCGGGGAAGATGAAGGCGCGGCGATGATGGAGATCGTGCACGACATCGCACCCAATGCAAAGCTATTCTTCGCTTCGGCGTTCAACGGCGAGGCCAGCTTTGCGGCGAATATCATTGCGCTGCGTAACACCTATGGTTGCGACATCATCGTCGACGACATCAGCTACTTTGACGAACCAGCCTTTCAAGACGGACAGATTGCACAAGCGGTGAACACGGTAACCGCGAGCGGTGTACTGTATTTCTCGGCCGCGGCGAACTCCGGCAATCTGTCTTCGGGAACATCGGGCACGTGGGAGGGCGACTACACACCATCGACGGTGTCTTCGGCTGTCATCAACGGTGCCGAAGGCGGTGCTGTTCTTCTCAATGAGTTCGGCACGGCAGCCGCGCCGCAGCCCTACGACGTTGTGAAAACTGGCGGGAGCACGTTCTTCGGTCTGCACTGGTCCGATCCAGTGGGCGGTTCCTCAAATGATTATGACTTCTTTGTGACAAACTCCACCGGCACAGCGCTGCTGGCCTATGGTGCCACCGCGCAAACCGGCACACAAAATCCATTCGAGTACGCGGCCTCGAACACTGCTTTCCCGGTAGGTAGCCGCATCTATGTCGCGCTGTATGCTGGAGTGCAGCGAGCGCTGCATATCGATACGGAGCGCGACGCGCTGACCATTGGCACCAGCGGCGCAACCTTTGGACACAATGCCGGCCTCAGCACCTTTTCAGCAGCGGCGGTGTACTGGAATGCGGCCAAGCGCGGCGCTGCTCCCTTCGTCGACGGCACTACCAACCCGGATGAAACGTTCAGTTCGGATGGCCCGCGAAAGATCTTCTACAACCCGGACGGCACGCCCATCACGTCGGGTAACTACCTGTTCAATACGGGCGGTGGCCGCACGCTGATCAAGCCGGATGCGGCGGGCGCAGACGGCGTGGCCACGGCGACTCCAGGTTTCTCCCCGTTCTTTGGCACATCGGCGGCTGCACCGCACCTTGCCGGTATCGCGGCGCTGGTGAAGTCAATAAACCCATCGCTGACCAACACGCAGATTCGAACCATCCTGACAAACACAACGCTGGATAACATGGCGCCTGGCGTTGACCGCGATAGCGGCTATGGCATCGTTTCGGCGATCAATGCGGTGAACGCGGCAAAGGCTATCAAGTAGTTTCCAGTGGCCTGTTTCGGCAGGCCACCCTCTTACTTTTCATTTGATTCAGGAGACTTATGAAGTTTCGATCTCTTCTAGCTGCAGCTCTACTGTTTGTAAGTGTGGGCGTGTTTACAGCGTCTGCTACCCCCATCGCCGCCTTCACTGGCCAGACCGTCACCTCGTCCAGCAGAACCGAACTGGGAAGGCTCTCGCGCAACGGAGTGCCCCAGACCTGGACCGCGCAGGAGCCGTACCCTGGTGTCGTCAACCCGACCACTGCGTATTACTACAACACCTACACCATCAACTACGCGGACCTTGTGCCGAACAACTATATCGAGGTCTCCTTTACAGACACGAATGGTGCGAACGGAGTATTCCTCAGCGCGTATGCCAACAGCTTCGACCCCACGAACAAGGCCCTAAACTGGCTCGGCGATGCGGGCGCTTCGGAGTATTTCAGCAACTCGGATGCAGTGACCTTCCAGTTCTCAATCAATTATCAAACCAACGTGGTGTTCGTGGTGAATACCACGGGCGCGAACGGCGTTGGCTTGAACAATCCGTTTGACTTTTTTGTGAGTTCGTACACTGACACGAACTATGACGACACGGCTGTGACGGGTGTTGTGACGCCGGAGCCGTCCACCTTTATCGAACTAGGTACGGGTCTGCTGGCCATTGCGGGTGTTGCGCGTCGCCGCGTGATGGCTGCGTAGTCCGGGTACGATTGCTTGCACCGTGGGAGCTGCGGGCTCCCACGGCTGTTTTGATACATCCGCTATGCTGTGAAGCGTGCCTGCACCTGAGCTCACCATTAAGACCGCAGAGGAAGTTGGCTGGGACTTTGCCGCGCTCGGCGAGGTGATGCTGCGCTTGGACCCGGGCGAAGACCGTATCGCGCAGGCGCGCAGCTTTCGCGTGTGGGAGGGTGGCGGCGAGTACAACGTCGGTCGTGGCTTGCGGCGGTGCTTCGGCCTGCGCTCCACCATCGTTACGGCGCAGGTGGCCAACCCAGTCGGCAGGCTGGTGGAAGACCTGATGCTGCAGGGCGGCGTGGACACCTCGCATGTGCTGTGGCGTGAGGACGACGGCATCGGCCAGGCCAGCCGCAATGGTCTCTATTTTTTGGAGCGCGGCTTTGGCGTGCGCGGCGCGCTGGGCAGCATGGATCGGGGTCACACCGCGGTTTCACAGTTCAGGCCGGGTGAGATCGATTGGGATCACCTCTTTGGCAGCGAGGGTGTTCGCTGGTTCCACACCGGCGGCATCTTCTGCGCGCTGGGTGCGGAGACAACGGCGGTGGCGCGAGAAGCCGTGGCGGCTGCAAAGCGTCATGGTGCGGTTGTCTCGTACGACTGCAACTACCGGCCATCGCTTTGGCGAGCACGCGGCGGCAGACTGGCGGCGACTGCGGTCAATCGCGACCTTGCACCGTACGTCGATGTTCTCTTCGGCCACGAGGGAGACCTGGCGGCGGAACTGTCAGACGCGACGGACGGACTTCCGGCGCATACTGCTGAAACCTATGCCGCCATGGCGTCGCGGCTGGTGACGGCGTACCCCAACATCAAGGTGGTTGCGACAACGACGCGGCGCGCACACACCGCCAGCCGCAACGACTGGGGTGCATACGCCTTCGCTGGTGGTGAACTGCACACCGTGCACGAGATGCGCGACTTGGATGTTTATGACCGCGTTGGCAGCGGCGATGCGTTCGCTGCGGGGATGATCGCGGGCCTGCTGAACGGGCGCGGCGTGGGGTACGCGTTGCGGTGTGGCCTGGCGCATGGCGCACTCACCATGACCACCGCGGGGGACAGCAGTTGCGTCACCGAGGCGGAGGTCGGGCGGCTGATGCAGGGCCTGGATGCAGGCGTGCAGCGATAAATCTCTTTCGAGAAGGCAGGACCATGCAGCACACACGGAACGATGTTCTCCACCGCATGCGCGTGACCGGGCTGGTGCCCGTGCTGCGCGCCACGTCTGTTCATCAGGGGCTTGCCATGGCGCGCGCCATTGCGGCGGGTGGCATCGACGTGCTGGAAATCACCATGACGACGCCCGGCGCGCTGGAGGTCATCCGCACGCTGGTGCGCGAGGAGCCGGCGCTGCTGATTGGCGCGGGCACCGTGCTGGACGCAGAGACCGCGCGTGCCTGCATGCTGGAAGGCGCGCAGTTCATTGTGAGCCCCGTGACCAACCTGAAGACGATTGAGACGTGCCGCCGCTACAGCTGCCCGGTGATGCCCGGCGCGCTAACGCCTACAGAAGTGATGCATGCCTGGGAAGCGGGTGCCGACCTGATTAAGCTGTTCCCGGCCAGCGCCATGGGTGGTGCAAAATACATCCGCAGCCTGAAGGCGCCGTTTCCGCAGGTGAACTTTATTCCTACAGGCGGTATCTCGCTGGCAACGGCGGAGGACTTCCTCGACGCCGGAGCCTTTGCGCTGGGCGTGGGGGCTGACCTGGCCGATCCGAAGCAACTCGAAAGCGGTACGCCGGAGGCCATCACGGAGACGGCGCGCAAGTACTGCGACATCATCCGAAGCCACCGCGAGCGGGAGCCGGAGCACCCCTTCGCGCCCGTTCCGGCGACGCAGCAGGGGACGTAGACTGACCCGGATACGTCTCCACCATATGAGACTGATCGCCTGTCAGCCTGCGTTTGCGCAGAACGCCGGACACCAACCGCGATAGAGCGGAAGACGTGGGAGAGACGCTGGCGTATGGATGGCAAGCCTATCCTCGGGCCGGTCTTGCTTCTGGGAGGCAATGACTTGAACGTAAATACGTCAGGGAAGTTCGAACTCCACCATGGCGGTGGCTGCCGCGGTGACGGGTTTTCCCGCCACCGTGCGCGGATGGTAGCGCCAGCGCAGCACGGCGTCCAGCGCCGCGTCCCGTAGCAGTGGAGGACCGCTGACCACGCGGGCTGAGGCCACGCTGCCATCACGGTCCACCTCTGCCTGAATGGTCACCTGGCCCTGCACACGGGCCGTGGCGGCGGCTGTCGGGTAGACTGGCGCGGGCGAGTACACAACATTAGCAGCCATAGTGCCGAGCGACACAGGACGCACCGTGCCCGCGATCGCAGCGGGTGCAGCATATGTGCCGGGTCTTGATGGTGGCACGTTTGCCGCGAGGAGGGTTGTGCTCTCCCCCGTGTCTGGCGTCGCTGTTCCGGCCGGATGGCGTCGCCACAGGCGAGGGTATGCCCGGCCGGAGGCCTGGTCGATAGCCGGGTCATTCGTGGGCAGGGGACGCGCGTCCAGCCGTTGGCTCAGCACGGCTGCCGGGGTCGCGATTGGCGCTGCGCCGCGAGTCACAGCACTGCTGACCGCTCGCGTTTCCACGGCTGGGGAGGATAGCCTTGTCTGCGCGCTCCCGGTAAAAGGACCTTTGTCAGCGAGGTCTGCCGGAGACGTGCGGGCCTCCTGCAGCGGCTGTGCCGATGGCACGGCTTTGCTTTGGGCAGTCACGGTTGGATATGGTGTGCTTCGTGGCAGAGGCGTCTCTGCGCGGAAGGTGCCGGACGGCGCCGCCTGGTGGAACGGGAACAGGGGTACAGGCGCCGAGTTCGGCTGAGTGACGACAGCCTCGGGCTGAGGGTCTCGGGATGGGCTTGGCGGCGTGACTGCGGGCGGCAGCTCCGCGGCACTCTGTGTTTGCTGGAACGGCGCAACTGCCCTGTGCCTCATGTAGGCCGCACCAAAAAGCAGGGCAGTGACCACGCAGGCAGCCGCAATGGACCATGCCCACTGTGAAGACGCCTGCGTTGCAGCGATCGTGAGCGGCGCCTCAGTGCCGCGGTTCGCGGCTATGCTTGCCAGGATGAAGCGCAGCACCTCGTGTGCATCCGCTTCGTTGGCAGCTGCCGCGCTGGCAGGGTCTGCTGCAGCCAGAGCGACAATGCCGAGCAGATCGGCAGGGCCGGTCCTACCATGCGCAAAGATCATTAGGTGTGAAGCCAGGTCCCGGCGAAACGCAGTGGCCTCTCGCAGCCGCGAAGCCACTGCCGCAAGGGAGTCAACAGCGCGCGGTGACGCTTCCACGCTCTGAAAAAGATCGCGCAGCGTCTCGACCTCAGACGGGAAGCGTCTGGCGACGTTCTCCAATTGGCGCAGTTGTAGCATTTGTTCGCTGCCCCTCTTTTTGTCCCTGTCGTTACAACACCTACGGCGGTGCACAAGTTGCGCAAGCCCGTGCTTACAGGATAGGCATGGACTTTTCAGGGATGACGCCGAGTTCCTCCGGGGACAGGTTGGTGTGCGCCATGGCCACCTGCCTTGGCAGTGCGCGCAACCACTGGTTGAGCGAAATCTCCTGGAACTTGCCCTCCGGGAATAGCTCGAGAAAGACCGCGTCTTCGGGGCCAGTGTTCTCGATGTAGTGGCCAGCCATCTTGGGCACGTAACCCACGTCGTTCGCGCGGAAGTCCACCGTGCGCGCGTCCTGCTGGGCGTTGAAGACCGTCATGCGGCCCTGCCCGGCAATCCAGAACTGCCACTCGCTCGCGTTTGGGTGCCAGTGCAGCTGGCGCATGCCGCCCGGCTTCAGCGTGACGATGCCGCCTGAAATCTTGGAGGAAACGGGGAACAGGGCGGTGTCGACGATTTTGACGTTGCCCTTGGCACTGGCGAACGTCGGCTGCATGGTGCTTGCCTTGAAGGTGTACTGGTGTTTGGCCGCGGGTACTACGCGTGCTGACTCTGCACGGTCCTGCTGCAGGCTTTGGCTGGGAAGCGCGCCGGGAAAGATGTAGAGCGGCTCGCCTTTGGGCAGTTTTGCGACGGCTTCAGCGGAAAGGCCGGTGTTCTTCGCGATCACGTCTGGCGGGGTGTGCTTGAGCCAGTCCGAGATGAGAAAGGTGCTTTCCTCAGAGAACGAGCCCTGGTTAAAGACCAATAGAAACTCGCAGCCTTCACCCTCCAAGCCCTGGATGGAGTGCGGTGCCCCGGCGGGAAACAGCCACAGGTCGCCCGCGCTCACGTCGTCGATGAACATTTCGCCCTCGGCGGTCAGCAGCGTGACGCGGGCGCGGCCCTTGAGCATAATGGCCCACTCGTCCGCAAGGTGCCAGTGCAACTCGCGATAGCTACCGCTGGTCAGCCGCATGTTGACGCCGGCAAGCTCTTTGGAAGACGGCAGTTCGCGCTCGGTGATTTGATGGGTCCAGCCGCCCTCCTGCACGCGGCGGTGCGTCAGGTCAAACGAGTACCAGACCGGGGGTACGCTGCCGTGGTCGGTGGGCGGCGGCATATTGCTGTTCGGGTTGATTTGAACGAGCCCTGCATTCCCCTGGCCGGGATTGCTGAAGGACGTGTCGTGCTCTGCCTTTGCTGTGTTGGCTGCCACCTGGCCCAGCAGGTTGCTGCCGCCAAGTGTTGCCGCAAGTGCGGTCGTCTTCTCCAAAAAATCCCTCCGTGTGGTCACCGTTACTGTCCTCTCGTCGCCGTCCGCGGCGTTGTGCGCCTTCTCTCCATCAAACGGTACAACGGCCCTTGGCGCAAGCGACCGGGCACGCCACGTTGGCGCTGCGGACGGGCAGCGGCAGGACGTTCAGCGACACCACGTCGAAGTCGCAGGACCAAAGAGTTCACGAGGTGCACATGGAAGTGTGCCCGCGAACATCGGGTCGCCGCGCGCCCTTTACTGAAAGCTGAGTCAGCGACCTACATCGTGTGCGATGTCTGATTTCTTTGAAGTGCTCTCAGACGCAGCCTGGCAGGTCCGGATGAGCCAATTCACGCCTGTTAACGCCATCGCTCCAAGCAAGCGTTCATATGGTTCTCGAGACATTTGGAAACAGGTGAGCGAGTAGTTCTAACCGATCTAACCCGCATCGCCAGAAGTTGATGGTTGTTAGTAAGCGTTAGTGGCAGCAGCCTCATAAATGGCTACGAGGAGTGTTAGTGCAGAGTAAGAGAACCGCAATCATTATTGGCGCAGGCCTGCGGGACTCACGGCAGCGTTAGAACTGTGTCGCCGATCTTCAATCCACCCGATCGTGATTGAAGCAAGCGATCGCATTGGCGGTATTTCTTGCACCATACGGTACAAAGGCAATCGCATCGACATCGGAGGCCACCGGTTTTCTCAAAGTCCGACCGCGTGATGGAGTGGTGGACTTCCATCATGCCAATCGAAAAGGAAGGGACCAGCGAAGCCTCCATCCAGTATCGAAACCAACGGCCGGCTCTGCCGCGAGAGGCCGCTGCATTCCGCACCTTTGCGCAGGACAAGGATCGAGTCCTACTTCTGCGGCCGCAGAAAAGTCGCATTTACTTTATGCGTCAAGTCTTTGACGATCCGCTCAGCCTGTCGGGAAAGACCGTGCGTCGTCTCGGACTGATGCGCACTCTACAGATCGGGCTGAGCTACTTGCAGGCTCGTCTCTTCCCTCGCCGTCCAGAAAGCACGCTGGAAGACTTCCTGATCGATCGTTTCGGAAAGAGATTGTTTCTGCTCTTCTTCAAAAGCTATACGGAAAAGGTGTGGGGAGTTCCGTGCAACGAAATTAGCGCCGTATGGGGTGTACAACGTATTAAGGGGCTTTCCCTAAAGAGTGCCGTCACACACTTCTTCAAAAGCCTGTTCCATCGCAAAAGCCGTGAAAGCGTGGACATCAAGCAAAAGGGAACCGATACCTCACTCATCGAGCAGTTCCTTTACCCGAAGTATGGTCCCGGGCAGTTGTGGGAAGAAGTCGCCCGGCTCACTGTTCAGAGCGGTGGCGAGGTGCGGCTGAAATGTCAAGCCGTTGCCCTGAACGTCGCACCCGGTCCAGATGGCGCTCAGCGAATCGCTTCGGTACAGGTGCGTGATTCACAGAATGAGACACACACCCTGCGGGCAGATTATGTCTTCTCAACGATGCCTATACAGCACTTGCTAAGACGGATGAATACACCGATTGCTTCAGAGATCAGCACGATCGCAGAGGGTTTAGTGTACCGGGGTTTTATTACGGTGGACCTTCTTGTCGATCGGCTTCTTTTGCAGGAAGAGGATGGTTCACCCATTAAGGACAATTGGATTTAGATTCAGGAGCCACATGTTCTGGTGGGACGCCTTCAGCTCTTCATTAATTAGAGCCCGTTTTTTGTCTCGGATACGACCAAAATGTGGATAGGACTTGAGTACTTCTGCTATGACACGGAACCGTTATGGACGATGGAGGACAACGCGCTCAAGGAGCTTGCGACCGCCCGATTGTTGCTGCTATTCCTTCTCTCCGTCTACTTCCTAGCGCAAGGAATGTCACAGATTTCCCTGGCCACCGCAGTCACCCTATCGCTGAAGAATAGTTCACGCGTCAAACTGGGAGAGGACGACCTGCGCCGCGCCCAGGCTGTTGCCACCGAGACCAGGGACGCGTACGTCCCAAGTCATCGCCAATGGGGGCGCAGGAGAGTCGTATGGAATCACCCTAAACGTGCCAACTGTCTTCACGATCAACACTCAGTCGTTGTTGTACAGCAGTGCTCAGCGCTTCTACCTGCGAGCGTCAAAACTGAGCGTGCAGGCTGCGATGCTGGCCTTGCAAGATGTGCGCGAGCAGGTCGAAGAAGACACGGGCGTGACGTACCTTAGATTAGACGCCCTCGGCGACACTGCTGCGGTGCTTGACACACTCTACAACGATGTGACCACTCTGCAGGCCATCATGCAAATGTTTCGATGCGGGCCTGGAGCAGCAGCTGAAGCTGACTCAGCTACAGCGGCGGGTGCTTGGGGTTCGATTGCAGCAACTGCAATTGGATGATGAACGGCGAGTGCTGCAAAAGCATCTCGGCGAGCTTACAGGTCTCTCGCCAGAGACCATCATCACAGCATCGAACTCCATCCCGTCCACTAACGCACTCCACGTGCCAGAGCCGTCACGATAGACCACCCCACCTGAGTCAGCGTCAGAACGCTCTGCGTCTGCCAATCTACAGGCCCGGCAGCAGCACGCCGCCGGCGATGCCCATTTTGTATGGCGGCCACAGGTGGGATTTGCGGCTCAGTACGGCAGGGTAAGCCCGATCAACAGCGTGTCGGACTACTACAACCTGCATGGGCGCTACAACGTGGGGTTTGCCGGTATTCAGATACAACTTCCGGCCTTCGACGCAGCTCATCGGGCGCGGGTCGAAGAAGCAGCAGCAGAGACAGCGCACAGTAGGCATGAGCTGGACATTTTAAGTAACAGCACGATGAAGATAGGCTCCATCTTACGCATAGCTTAAAAGAACTTACTGTGCGCCTGGAGATTGCGGAACGCGATTACTCGATCTCAGAGATGAAACAGAACTCGATTTCGCTTCAGGCTTTGCAGGGGGTTACGGTGGCCCGGTGGTGAATAGTAAGGATAAATGAGGCAATTACAAGCTCTCATGATCATTATCTGCACCTTCTAAATGCACAGCTGCAGCTAACTAAGGCCAAAATTCCCCCACTGCGGATGACTGGCGAACTCGACAGCTGGCTAGACCTCCCAACAACCACAACGCAACGGCCGGCCCTGACCGGTAGCTCGTCTGGGCGATAAGCAAGACACTGGCATCCGATCGGCGCTGCATGTTATGGGATTTCGTTCCGCTGATTCAGAGCGGCAGGCAATTAAAGCGGGAAAGGGAATCGCTGTCCTGCCGCGGGATCTAACGACACGACGCGGGGATGGTCAAAGTGTGGAGCTGGTGTGCAACTGTTCGCGTTCTGCAACAGCGGCGGCAAAGCCGCTATTAAGCGAGCCCAAGCGCTAAGCTGAGAGCGAGAATGGAACCCGGTCCGTCCTGCTACTCATAGTAGGAGGCGCCTCTACGGTTCTGGGCTTCTTCATCGCAGGCATATGACTGCTCTTACCTTGCCATGTTGCGCGAATATCACAGACCAACAGGCCGAGATTCTCGAACTGCCCGGCCGTTTGTACACTTTGGCTGCGTAGAAGTTCACCACGTACAAAGGTATAGAAATTGGTAAGACTACCATCCAGTGCTGGCTCCTGGAGCAAGTGCGTCCAGCTTTCCAAGTGGCCCAGCAGCAGCAGAGCGTGGCCTGAGAGGCGGCAGCGCTCAGCAATGTTTCCCTCCTTCGCGGCTATGCCAGCAAGCCGCAAATCCTGAGCCAGAGCGTCATAGCTTGCAAGTAATAGGTCAAGGTGCGAAGCGTGTTCAAGACTCGCTGCACGATAGGCGTTTGCCGTAGTAGTCACGCGATTTTAACCCCCTGAGTTGTTGCCAAGTTGAGCCTGGATCTCTTTCAACTGCGATGGCAGCTGCTGCAATGCAATTTCTGCCTTGCTATACATAGCCGTCAACACTGTGGTTTGTGACGCAATGTAGCCGGACTCGTAATCGTCGATATGGCTTTGTAGGTCGGTGTACTGCGAGTTTAGGTTATTTACTTCATTGGTGATGGTGCCTGTGGCTACGTTGGAAAAAGCATTGATCTGCTTGGAAAATGTTTGCGCGAATCCGTTTAGGCTGGCGCCTTGAAAAAAGTTCTGCACGGCTGTGGGGTTCGCTAGGGCCGTCTGCAGTTTAGTGTTGTCCAAAGAGAGGGAGCCGTCATCGTTCATGCTGATGCCGAGTGCGCTCAGCGACGAGACGGTACTGCTGGAACCCGTGCTGTTATTGCTGCTGCCGGACGTGTAGCTTGCGATACCGAGCAAAGTGCTTTGCAATGTGCGCATGCTGCTGTCGCCGCTGAGTGCTCCCTGCGAACTGGTGGTGGAACTGTAAGTGAACTGGCTGCTTACCGTCGAGAGGGCAGAGTTGTAGTCGCTGACGAACTTGGCGAGGGCCGTGCTGATGGTGCTGGTGTCTGCAGCGACCGCGACGGAGGCAGGGCTGCCGCTGGGCGTCGTCGACTGCAGGTTGAGGGTCAGCCCGGTGACCGCGCCTGTAACCGTATTGCTCGCATTTGAGAGCGGAATGCCATCGACCGTGAGCGAGGCGTTGGTCGCGGTAGCGGCCCGGTTCAGAGTGAACGTTGGATCATTACTGACAGAAACCGTGCCGGATCCGGTTGGCGTGATGGAAAGGTACGATCCCGACGAGGTGCTGACGACGCTTGCAGAGATGCCCAGACCCTGAGAATTGATGTTGCCGGCCACGGTGGCCAGGGTGTCGCCCGCGTTCACAGCGATGGTGGCCGAGTTGGTGCCGTCGCCCACCTGGAAACTGCCCGCGGCAAGGCCTGTGGATGCGCTAGCAACGGTGGTGGATGACCATGCGCTCGCACCGGAGGTGCCGTAGCTTACGGAGAAGTCTGAGGCCGAGCCGGTCTTGGAGCCCACCAAGGCTAGACGCGCGCCGGTTGAATCGGTAACAACGCTGGCGCTGACGCCTGCGGACGACGAGTTTATGGCGCTGGCGAGTGCAGACAGCGAATTGACTCCGGCACCCGTGGTGAAGGTCGTTTGCTGGTTATCCGCAGAGGTAATGGTGAGCGTGGACGTACCGAGAGCGGCAGTAGAACCGGCCATCGCTGGCGAATACCAGGATGCAGAGGTCGCCAGGGCCTGTACAGAGACAGTGTGGGAGCCGACCGAGGCGCTAGACGTCGCGATGCCAATGACAGAACTGGAACTGCTGCTGACGGCGCGCGCGGAAAGAGACCCCTGCAGGTTGTTGAGATCATTCAGGTCGGTCGTTACCTGCGCAAGTGCGGTCTGAATGGTGGTGAGCGCTGAAATTTGGGATTTGATGGTGCTCTGCTGTGTTTGCCATTGCCGCTCGGGCGCGCGCGCAGCGTACACCGCAGCAGCAACCGCGGAGGAGACGTCGATGCCGGAACTGCTGGAGCCGGTCGCGGTTTGAAGCAGCGTGCTGAGATTAAGCGTTGAGGAACTGGATGCGCTGCCCAGGAGGGAACCGATGGAGGACGTGGAACTCACAGATTCACTCCTTGGTGTGTGTCAAGCAGGAACAAGGCGGAACGACCGATGAGCCGTTCCGCCCAAATGCGGTTTACTGCAGCAGCTTGAGAACAGCCTGCTGAGCCTGGTTGGATTGCTGCAGGGCGGCCATACCGGTCGACTGCAGAATGTTGTACTGCGTCATCGCGGTGACCGTCTTGCCCACGTCGGCATTCATGATGCCGTTGGAGGCGCTGGTCAGGTTCTGCACCTGGTTGGTCATGACGTTAGAGGCCGCGGTCAGACGATTGATGGAGGCACCAATTGCACCGCGCTGGGCGGAAACGGTTCCAATAGCCGCATTGATGGCCGTCAGGGCAGCCGCTGCATTCGTCGAGTTGGACAAGCTGGTCGTGTTCAGGTTCAGCGTGGCGGCGCTTAGCGCGCTGATCACGGTCTGAATCTGGGTGTTCGCCGCGCCCGTCTGGGAGCCATCGCTGATGAATGTGTTGTTGGTATTGCCACCCGTGGTGGTGTTGGTCATAGGCCCCAGGGCGGCATCATTCGTGGAGACATTGATGGCCGCGCCGGTGGTGGAGGTGCCGATGACGAGCTGACCTGTTGAGGCGGATGCGGTCGTGCCGGCACTCAGGGTGCCCGCCGAAACAGCTGCGGCAATGGCTGCGGTCAGGTCAGACACTTTGTTGCCGGTCGCAGCTGTGAAGACAAAGGTGCCGCCCGTGGCCGAATCCTGGCTGGTGGTCTTGGAACCTACCGT
>CALMOM010000123.1 GCA_937873305.1 uncultured Terriglobus sp. | reverse complement strand
CTTCAATGATGGTCAGCAATTCACTTCGGTCGTCTACGCTGAGGTTCTCAGCCGTCGAGAGAATGCTCGTTGCCCCCTTGATGGACGTGAGAGGGGTCCGCAACTCGTGGGTGATTGAGTCCAAACTCAGGGTTCGAAGCCGTTCGCGCTCCTTGGTGGCTTCTCCGCGTGCTACATCCTCAAGGGCCTGGGCTCGATCGATCGCAATCGAGGTAAGTCCCCCGATTGCCTGGAGTGTATCGCCGGAGAGTTGCACTTCACTCAAGCGCAGCAAGCCGCGTGGACGGGTGCCTTCCCGCAGTGGGATGTAGACCTCATGCGTGGGCAGTACCTGTGGCACCGTCATGGTGAGGGCGCTCTGGCGAAAGTGCGGTATCTCGATGGCGTTCCCTTGCTGGATGCCGGCCTGGTAAATGCGGTCGCCATCCAGCAGGTAGAGCGTGCAGCTTGCTGCACGTGCCGCGACGTTGATGAGCGCGGGAACCGCGTTGACTACGTCCGCCACATTCTGCGTTTGCAGCAGGTCCCGGCTCAGGGCGAACAGCAGTTCCAGTTCGCGCTGCTTTCTCCGGGACTGGTCCGCCTCGTCGCGCGCCTTCTGAGAAAGGCGGCTCCCGATCACACTGGTGGCAAGAAACGCAAACAGAGCCAGCCAGTTCTCAGGATCGTTGATGACAAACGTGTACAGCGGCGGCAGGAAGTAATAGTTGTAGCAGGCCGCCGCCACCAGGGACACGGTGACCGCATACCGCAGGCCGAGCCTTGCTGCGACCAAAAGGATAAACAGCACCAGCGTCAGCGCGATCGTCGTCTGGTTGACGTGGAACCACCGGCGGTAAATTAGGACGATACCGGCAAGGGCTGCTAAGGTGTAGAGCCAGCGAGCGGCAAGTACCAGGCGGCGCGAGTGCATGGGAGCCATTGTAAGCGTGAGCAGCCGACCGACCCCACCCCGTAAAACCCCGGAAGACTGGCTGCACACCAGCAGCACTGAAAAGGACCGCGGTCGCTTCAAGGTCTTTCTTGGGTACGCCCCAGGTGTCGGGAAAACCTTCAGCATGCTGAGCGAAGGCATACGGCGTCGCGGGCGCGGCGAAGATGTTGTCATCGGCGTCGTGGAAACACATGGCCGCAAAGGCACGGCAGAGCTCGCTGACCAGCTGGAGCAAGTGCCCCGGCGCGAAGTCGAGTACAAGGGCACACTCTTTTCTGAAATGGATTTGGAAGCGGTCCTTGCACGCGCGCCGCAGATTGTGCTGGTCGACGAGCTTGCGCATACCAACGTGGAAGGCAGCCGCTTCCCCAAACGCTACGAAGACGTCCTGCTGCTGCTAGAGAACCGCATCGACGTGCTGAGCACCCTCAATATTCAGCACGTGGAGAGCCTGACACCCCGCGTGCAAAGCCTTACAGGCGTCGCCATACGGGAGCAGGTACCCGACTGGGTGCTGGACCGCGCAGACGAGATTGTCATCAGCGACGTGACGCCTGAGGCCTTGGTCACGCGCATGCGCCGAGGCGACATCTATCCGGCGGAACGGGTGGAGCGGTCGCTGACAAACTTTTTCCGGCGTGGAAACCTGATTGCCCTGCGTGAGCTTGCCCTTCAGCGTGTGACGCGAGCCGTCGACCGCACCCTGGATGAGTATGTGAAGCGCAAGAACCTTGGACCGCATTGGGCTGTGGCGGAAAAGGTCGGTGTCTGTATCGGGGCCAATGCGCAGGCCCGGGATCTCATCGCGCGGGGTGCCCGTCTGGCGGACGCGCTCGGTGCGGAACTGTATGTTCTCCACGTAAAAACGGGCCATGACGACGATGCGGAGGCGCATCGCATCCTCGACAGCAGCGTCTCGTTTGCCACCCATCTGGGGGCGCAGGTTGTTCAGCTCTCCGGCAAGGATGTACCCCGGGCTTCGGCAGCCTACATTCGTGAGCACCGCATCACGCAGGCCATTGTGGGGCGCTCTGCGACACATGGCCTGCGCTCGTTCCTGTACTACTACTCCCTGCAGAAGTTTATGGCGGAAGCGCCGCACGTCGATCTGCACATCGTGACGCAGGAACAGGCGTGAAGCACATTCTGGTGGTAGACGACGAACTGCAGATTACCCGGATGCTGCGCATGGCGCTGCAGAGCAGCGGATACGCGGTCGAAACGGCCCCAAACGGGCAAGAAGGGCTGCGCAAGTTTGAGGCACACAGGCCCGACCTTGTCATCACTGATCTTGCGATGCCGGGGATGGATGGGCTCGAACTCACCCGAAGGATTCGGCAGTCCGCACAGACCCCGATTATCGTGTTAAGCGTGCGCGATGCCGACGCGGTAAAGGTGCAAGCCCTGGACGAAGGTGCGGACGACTACCTGACCAAACCGTTCAGCATGCCGGAACTTCAAGCACGCGTCCGCGTTCATCTGCGGCGCGCTCCTGTGGCGTCGGCAACGCCTCAGGAAGTATTTGAGGCGGGAGACTTCGCGGTCCACGCGGTGGAGCATACCGCTGTCGTGCGGGGTGGTGAGGTGCACCTGACCCCCAAGGAGTTCGACCTGTTACTGCTCCTCGTCAAGAATGCAGACCGCGTCATGACACACAAGGTGCTGCTCCGTTCCGTGTGGGGGCCATCTGGCGAATCGCAACCGGAGTACCTGCGCGTGCTGGTAGGACAACTGCGGAAAAAACTGGATGGCGGCTCCGGCAAACGCTACATCCAGAGCGAACCCTGGATCGGATACCGCCTGGTGGCGGATGGCTTTACCGAACCATAGCTTGCGCCTTTATAGATTTCTTACGCAATCACTACGCAAACCTTACGGCCACTGATCGTTCACTAGATCAGGACGCGGCGATGCGGCTTGCATCGCACATGCGTGCCCAGCGCCCGTGTCTGACGAAACACCGACACGGGCGGCAGGCTCAAAGGATTTGTCTCCATGCTTGACGTGTTAGCCGTTTGTTCTACAGCGCTTCTGTTCGGCCTCGCCGTGCTCTATACACACGGCTGCAGCCATCTGAAGGAGCCTCGCTCATGATTCTGAATGCCATCCTTTTGGGGCTATCGGCGCTGCTGATGGTCTATCTCGTGTATGCCCTGCTGCGTCCGGAGAAGTTCTAGCCATGACTCTGAACGGTTGGTTACAAATTGCGCTTTTCATGGCGGCGGTGTTGCTGCTTGCCAAGCCCATGGGCAGCTACATGACGGCCGTGTTCGAACGCCGTAAAACGGTTCTCGACGTCGTGCTCAGCCCGTGCGAACGTCTGCTCTACCGCGTCACAGGCGTAAACCCTTCGGAGGAGATGCCGTGGACGCAGTATGCCGTCGCCATGCTGGTCTTCAGCGCAGCCACGCTCCTGCTCACGTACGTGGTGGAGCGCCTGCAGCACGTGCTGCCGCTGAATCCACAGCACTTGCCCGGTGTGGAACCGGCGCTCGCCTTCAACACGGCCATTTCATTTACGACCAATACCAACTGGCAGTCCTATGTGCCAGAAACGACCATGAGTTACCTCTCCCAGATGCTGGGCCTGGCCACCCATAACTTCTGGTCCGCAGCCGTTGGTCTCGCGTTGGCCATCGCGTTTGTGCGGGGCATCGCACGGCGCGAGATGAAAACCCTGGGCAACTTCTGGGTCGACCTGACGCGTGGCACGCTTTGGGTGCTGCTGCCCATCTCCGTCGTGTTTGCGCTGGTGCTGGTGTCGCAGGGCGTGGTGCAGAACTTTAAAGCGTACGACACCGTGAAGCTGGTGGAACCGCAAACCATCACAGGCGCTGACGGCAAACCGACGACAATCACGACGCAGACCATCGCGCAGGGTCCCGTCGCATCGCAGGAAGCCATCAAGATGCTGGGCACCAACGGCGGTGGATTTTTCAACGGCAACAGCGCTCACCCCTTTGAGAACCCGACGCCACTCTCGAACTTTCTGCAGATGCTCTCCATCTTCCTGATTCCAGCAGGCCTTTGCGTCACGCTGGGCCAGATGGTCGGTTCTCCCAAGCATGGCTGGGCGGTACTCGCCGCCATGGTGGTGCTCTGGTTTGCAGGCACGTTGACCACGTTCTGGGCCGAATCCCAAGGCAATCCGGCGCTGCACACTGTGGACGCTGCCGTGTCGCAGACCGCATCGCGGGAACAGGCTGGCGGCAACATGGAGGGCAAGGAAGTCCGGTTCGGCATCGCAAACTCCGCGCTCTTTGCGACCGTGACAACTGATGCCAGCTGCGGCGCCGTGAATGGCATGCACGATAGCTTTACACCCCTTGGCGGCATGGTTCCGATGGTGAACATCCTGCTTGGCGAGGTGGCCTTTGGCGGCGTGGGAGCCGGTCTTTACGGCATGCTGGTCTTTGTTGTCATGGCGGTGTTCATCGCGGGACTCATGGTAGGCCGTACGCCGGAATACCTGGGCAAAAAGATCGAAGCGTTCGACGTGCAGATGGCCATGCTGTACTTGCTCATCTTTCCTTTGCTCATCCTTGGGTTCGCAGCCGTTACAGTGCTGTTGCCCAATCTTGGGCTCAGCAGCCTGGCCAATCACGGGCCCCACGGACTGAGCGAAATCGTGTACGCCTATACTTCCGCGACGGGCAATAACGGCTCAGCATTTGCCGGGCTGAACGCCAACACGCATTGGTACAACGACTCGCTTGCCGCTGCCATGTTCTTTGGCCGCTTCATGATGGTCGTGCCCATGCTGTCCATCGCCGGCAACCTGGCGAGCAAGAAGATCGCGCCCGCCACCGCAGGCACCTTTCCTGTCACAACGCCGCTGTTTACCGTGCTGCTGACCGGCGTCATTTTGATTGTGGGTGCGCTCACCTTCTTTCCTGTGCTGTCGCTTGGGCCGGTGCTGGAGCACCTGTTAATGCACGCCGGACAACTGTTCTAACACTGAAGAAAGAGACCGATCATGTCGAGTCAAACGCAACGGCGTTCGCTGTTCGACGCCAAAATCATGCGCCGGGCGAGCGTCGACGCTCTTGCAAAGCTCAGCCCCCGCGTGATGATGAAAAATCCTGTCATGTTCGTGGTGGAGCTTGGCAGCGTGCTGACCACGGTGCTGCTTGTGCTGAATCTCGCAACGCATCACGGACACTTCCGCTTCGATCTGCAGATCACCCTGTGGCTGTGGTTCACGGTGCTGTTTGCAAATTTTGCAGAGGCCATGGCCGAAGGCCGCGGCAAGGCCCAGGCAGACGCGCTGCGCCTCGCTAAGTCGGAAACGACGGCGTACGTCCTGCGCGGCGGCAAGGTGGAAGAGGTACCCAGTTCGCAGTTGCGCAAGGATGACCTGGTCCGCGTGACCGCCAGTCAAATGATCCCTGGCGACGGCGAGGTGACCGAGGGTGTCGCTTCCGTCGATGAATCCGCCATCACCGGAGAATCCGCACCCGTAATCCGCGAAGCGGGTGGTGATCGTTCGGCTGTGACCGGCGGCACGCGCGTCTTGTCCGACGTCTTGACCATTCGCATCACCTCAAACCCTGGCGAAACCTTCCTGGACCGCATGATTGCGCTGGTGGAGGGCGCGGAACGGCAGAAGACACCGAATGAAATCGCGCTCAACATTTTGTTAGCTGGCTTAACCATTATCTTCCTGCTTGCGGTGGTGACGCTGCAGCCCTTTGCCCTGTATTCTGGCGCTCCGCAGACAGTCTTCGTCCTCATCTCTCTGCTGGTCTGCCTCATTCCAACCACCATTGGCGGCCTGCTCTCAGCGATCGGTATCGCTGGTATGGATCGCCTGGTGCAGCACAACGTGCTTGCAACGTCAGGCCGCGCCGTGGAAGCGGCGGGCGACGTGAACACACTGCTGCTAGATAAAACCGGCACCATCACGATCGGCAATCGTCAGGCAGCAGAGTTCGTTCCCGCCCCCGGCATCAGTGCGGCAGAACTTGCGGACGCCTCGCAGCTTTCGTCGCTGTCGGACGAGACACCCGAGGGCCGCAGCATCGTGGTGCTGGCCAAGGAGCGCTACAACCTGCGCGGCCGGGAGCTTGGATCGCTCAACGCGGAGTTCATCCCGTTCTCTGCGAACACCCGCATGAGCGGCATTGAGGTGGAAGGCCGCAGCATCCGCAAGGGTGCCGTCGATGCCATCGCGAACTACCTGCAGCAGTTCGGCAACCCCATGCCCAATGAAGTCCGTTCATCAGTGGAGGATATCTCGCACAAGGGCGGCACACCGCTGGTAGTCGCCGAGAACGGTCGCGCCATGGGCGTCATCTACCTCAAGGACGTGGTCAAAGGCGGCATGAAGGAGCGCTTCGACCAGCTGCGCGCCATGGGCATTCGCACCGTGATGATCACTGGCGATAACCCACTGACCGCCGCGGCTATCGCCCGCGAAGCCGGTGTCGACGACTTCCTGGCCGAGGCCAAGCCCAAGGACAAGATGGACCTGATCAAGCGCGAACAGGCGGAGGGCAAACTGGTCGCGATGACCGGCGACGGCACCAACGATGCGCCAGCGCTGGCCCAGGCAGACGTAGGCGTAGCCATGAACAGCGGCACCCAGGCAGCCAAGGAAGCCGGCAACATGGTCGATCTCGACAGCAACCCGACCAAACTGATTGAGATCGTCGGCATTGGCAAGCAACTGCTCATGACGCGCGGCGCGCTGACGACCTTTTCCATCTCGAACGATGTGGCGAAGTACTTCGCTATCATTCCGGCCATGTTCGCAGGCGTCTTCCCGGTGTTGAATGCGCTCAACATCATGCACTTGCACAATGCAGAATCTGCGGTGCTGTCAGCGGTCATCTTCAACGCGCTCATCATTGTCGGCCTTATCCCGCTGGCACTGCGTGGTGTCGGGTACAAACCCATGTCTGCCGCGGCCCTGTTGCAGCGCAACCTGCTGGTCTATGGCTTGGGCGGCATTGTGGTGCCGTTCGTTGGCATCAAGCTGCTGGACATGCTGCTGGTCACACTGCACCTCGCGTAAGCGCACTCGGAGTTCACGATGAAAAAGCTGTTTGTCACGGCCTCTCTCTACACCCTCGTTACCGCAGTCCTGCTTGGCATCGTGTACCCGCTCGCCATCACAGGTCTTGCACAACTCACCATGCGCGCGAAGGCCAATGGCCAGTTGATCGAGCGCAACGGTGAACCTGTGGGCTCCGCGCTCATAGGACAGCCATTTACCGGGCCCGGCTACTTTCACAGCAGACCGTCCGCGGCAGGCACCGGCTACGATGCCGGAGCGTCTTCGGGGTCGAACTACGGTCCTACCAACAAAGCCCTGGTGGATCGCGTTGCTACCAGCAGCAAGGCCGAGTCGAACGGACAGCCTGTGCCGGTGGACCTCGTCACGGCGTCTGCGTCGGGACTGGATCCTGACATCACGCCAGCCGCCGCCACGTACCAGATCGAGCGCGTCTCCAAAAACCGCAAGGTAACGACAGCCAGGCTGCAGGCCCTTATCGACGAGCACACCCAGCGCAGACAACTGGGCCTGCTCGGCGAGCCCCGCGTCAACGTGCTGCAACTGAACCTTGCGCTCAACGCACTCGCGCCGCGGTAATAGGCAGTGTGCTTCTAGTAGCCGCGTAACGCACGCGATAGCGACACACGGAAGAAAGCGCTTCCTCTTACAGCCAGGTCTGGTATAGAACTCCCAGCAAGCAGTTCCCTGCTACCAGCCGGTGGCAGAGGTGCAGACCTCGCACCAAGGCTTGAGCCTGCGGACTGCCGACCGCAGCGAAGGAGCTTACCAGTGTCGCTCTCACTCAATGTTGCAGGAACATCCCTTCCGACCAGCCTGGACGCGGTCAAGTCGCTGCGAACGGACGCCGCGATGCTGTTCCACCTCTCTGCCGCCTGGTCGTCGATCCTCGATCTGCCGCTTGGGTCTGTTCCCGCGAACGTGCTCAGCGACGACATCCAATACGGCGGCCCTCCGGTCCAGTTCCCGCTCGGTCCGGTGCAGTTCGGACTGCAAGCCAACGCAGCCGTCTCCCTCACCCTGCACACGTCGGGCGTGCTGCTGTCGTTTCAGGATGGGCTGGATCAGCCGGCAACCCAGACCGTCGCTGTAGCTTCCGGCGTGGCGTATCTGGCACTGACACTCCACCTGACGGTCCCCGGCAATGCGACCTTTAAGTACTCGGGTGGTGCCTACGGCGTAACGTCCGAGCTGGATGCGACACGCACCTACGCAGTCTCGTTTTACAAGGCCTTCGCGCCGTCAACCACGGTTCGCCAAGCCCTCCCCGCGCTGTTCGAGTCGTTCGTGCTGCCGCTGCATAAGGACACCTTTCAACAGCTGAGCGACGGCGACTACCTCCTGCATGAGTTCGACGGCAACCTCCACCTTGCTTTTGGCGCCTATGCAGGCATTCAGTCCGTCGTGTACGCGGGGCAGTCTGCGGTAGACCTGTCCCGGTGCCAGCTTTCCCCGCTTGCCGCCTTCTCCCTTGCGGCCAAGCCCACCATCAAGGCCGGGGCCAGCCTGTCCATCCCGCTCCAATACAGCAGTCAGTTTGAAGCCCTGCTATACCGCGCTGGCAGCGCTGGGAGGCTTCAGCTGTTCCGGTCTGCCAGGCGCGATGCCCAAGCCAGGATGTCAGCGGGCATCACGGTTTCTGCGGATGCCTCCGTCACGCTGACACCGAGTGACGCGAGCACCCTGCAGCAGAGCCTGGTCGCTGCCGCGGGTGGTGCCGACACAATTCAGGGCAAAGCTCTGTCCAGCATCCTGGCGCGCACCGGTGCCGTGGCAGAGCTTCAAAAGTACATCGCGGACGCGAACGACAAACTTCTCGCCTTGACCAATAAGGCCAATGGCCGCCAGCTCAACCTGGAGGTCGCGATCGACCGGCAGACCAGCCGGACTATGCTCGCCGGATACACCTTCGACCTTGGGTCACCTGCCTTTAGCATGGCCTGGGCACTTGCCTACAACGGCGACCTGCTTGCCGCGCTCGACACCGGGGCGGCTACGCTCGACGCAGGCAGCGGCCTTCAGCAGGAGTACCAGCGCAGGACAGCCTGCACCTGCAACGTCTTCGACCTGTTCCGCTACACCAGTTGGGACCAGTTCTCCTCCCAGACCTCGCTGGTCTACGCGGGCCATAACACCTTCCACCTGCAGCAGACGGTAAGCCACGCAGCGCAGAACCAGCAGCCTCTCGGGGCCATGCACAGCCTGAACCTATACTTCAGCGCCTCAGGAGACGTGTCTCAGGCCGGCACCGTGTCACAACCAGAAATCAAACTGCACCTGGACCTGACCGCTCGGGGTGACAGGAAAGCACTTGCCGCCATCGCTCGGCTCCTGGACGTGCTGGGCGCACAGCAAGTGGCGCGCGACATGCAAAGCTTCGGCAGCAATCAGCCGCAGGGCATCGCAGAACTCAACATCATTCTTTCGCCGGACGCATACAGCCGCATCAGCAGCAGCGATGTGGGCGGTGATCTAAGCGCGGACATGAAGAACTGGCAGGCCTTTGCCGACGCAGCCGACGCGCTGGGCGCATGGCCGCTGCAGCCGCATGGATCGCTGGACCCAGGCACCGCACACACCCTGAGGAGCTACGTCGACTGGAAGCAACTCAACATGGCCTCAACCGGCGAATCGTTCATCGACCGAACACAGATCGGTAACGCAATGGCCGCCTGGCCAGACACATTTCCGACAGGGCCCCTGCCGCACGCCCTGGTGGTGTACTCCCTGCTGGCGGGCCAGCACTTCATGAACTTCTGTGCCTCGTTGCAGGCGCTTGCGGACCTCCACCGGACTGCAGCAACCGACCTCGTGTGGACCGACCTGAACAAACAGCTAACCGACGCCCTGAAGCAGGAGTCTGACGTCGACTTCATCCGCCCCGCGATGCTGGCCATCATTCGCCTATGCGGCACACCGCTCAGCGTACAGGGTCCGTCGGCGCTCACCACCCCGAAACAGCATTTTGCGGTCACCTGTTCGCTTTGATCGTAACCACCTAAGCAAACAATCAGAGGCCGTAGCCGCAACACCGCGCAAGCTGCGCATCATGTACCGTGCGCCCTCACAGCAACGCAAAGAGGGGCCCGCTTTCGCAGCCCCTCTCAGGTTCGAGCAGCCGGTTTAGAAGTTCAATTTCAACTGGAATTCTGTCTCCCGTGGTGCCCCCTGTGAGAAGGTACCGACACCACGATAGGTACGGCGTGCAGACAGCACCGGAAAGCTGTTGGGGCCGGTGATGTTGCCCTGACCAGCTGAACCGGAGTTGTAGATGCCGCCGGCGGTCACAATGTTCTGCAGCGTGGAGCCAGTGTTTAAGTTGCTGAAGTTGCTAAGGTTCAGCACGTTGTACACAGCGATCGAAGGCTCCAAGCTCATACCCTCATGCAGCCGGTACAGGCGCACCGGGTACGAGAGATTTGCGTCCAAGGAACGGAAGTCCGGATTGTTCACGCCCTGCGTTGTTGGTACCTGTGCCACCTGTTGAATGACTCCCCGCAGTGCAGTAAGCTGCGCCAGCGAAAACAGGCCGGAGTTGATGAGAGCCTTACCCGCGGGTGTCGGCTGGCCTGCATAGGCGGCATTGAATTGACTGATGAACGCCCCAAGACCCGGTCCCTTGATGCGGTGTCCATAGTCACCGGGCAAGGTTCCTGGTGCAAGATCGCCCGTGGTGCCGTCGCCCGTCAGATCGCTTTGGAAGATGTTGCCGGTGGCGATGCTGCCCGTGTCAAGAGACAAATTGTTCGGCTGAGCGGAGAAGAAGTGGCCAATGACACCCAACTGAGGACCGTACTTAAAGGTAAATGAGCCACCAAAGGAAAGCTCATGCTTGCGGTCGAGACCGTTGCGGCCAATGTACTGGTCTGGATTGTCCCAATCGTACGCACCCGAGGTAAAGAACTGGTCGCCCGTGGTCGAGACCAGGTTGCTCACGATGCGCGAAAGGTTATACGAGACCTGGAAATTTCCGTGCTCCACGCCTGGGAAGGGCCTGGATTTGGACTGGCGGTAGACAATCTGCAACGCATCGTACCCGGAACGCCCGGACGGAAGGATGAACGACCCAGAACCCAGCACCGGGTTGGTGCCGGCAAAGGCCGCCGGAAAGGTTTGCCCTGCGTACAGGTAACTGTTGCTGGCGCTGAAGTCAGAGGTTGAGCCCAGGCCGGCAGAGGCAAGCGTAGCGATGCTTGCGCCGCGACCGATCAGGCAGTTGACCTGCGCGGACGTACCGACCACCGTGCCGCAGTAGGGGGCATAGGTCTTGTTTGTGGCTACGTTGGTGACGGCTTGCATCGCGCTCGCCTGGCGGAAGTTACGCGCCGCACCATTGTGGTTCTCATCAATCGTTTGGCCGATCTTGAACGCGCCGTTGTGGACGTAATCCGCGCTCAGCACGGCACCCTTGAACAACTCACGCTGCAGACCAAAGTTCCACTGCTCTGAGTAGGGCTGCTTGAAAATGGGTGCGTAAGTGCCTGCCGTGTTCAGCGTGGTAC
>CALMOM010000122.1 GCA_937873305.1 uncultured Terriglobus sp. | reverse complement strand
AGCGGAACTGGCCTTCCAAGGTGAAGTAGATGCGTTTCGCCTTCTGCTTTTCACGTAACTGGAGGCCGTAACCCACAATCTTTTTCGCGCGCGCCTGGCCGTGCTGACCCGGGGGGAAGTTGCGCTTGTCGATGGCGCACTTGTCTGAGAAACAGCGGGAACCCTTTAAGAACAACTTAACTCCATCGCGCCGGCAATGGCGGCAGAGAGCTCCGTTATAACGTGCCATTGGTACTCTCTTCCTTGCTTCTGGTGACGATCGGTTTACACGCTGGCCAGCGCTCCATCCCGATCCAATTACGTGGTCTTAGGCAGCGTGGCGTACATGACGTTGAAATCTGCACGCCACGTGAGCCGTGCTTATACGCGACGGCGCTTTGGCGGCCGGCAGCCGTTATGCGGAATGGGCGTCACGTCGCGAATGCTGCGCACGTCGATGCCCGCGGCCGCCAGTGCGCGTACCGCCGACTCACGGCCAGAGCCCGGGCCCGAGACGCGTACATCCACTGAACGGAGGCCGTGGTCGCGCGCGGCCTGTGCTGCGTTCATCGCGGCCTGCTGTGCCGCAAACGGCGTCCCTTTTCGCGATCCACGGAAACCGAGCGAACCGGAACTCTTCCAGCTCAATGTATTTCCTTGCTGATCTGTAATCGTCACGATCGTGTTGTTGAACGATGCTTGGATAAAGACCAGGCCGTAGGGAACATTTTTCCGTTCCCGCTTCTTGAACTTCTTGCCCTTGCCAGTCTTGCCGGCTGCGCTCTGCTGTTGCTTGGCCATTACTTGGTCGCCTTCTTCTTTCCGGCAACCGTGCCCTTACGGGGACCTTTGCGCGTGCGGGCGTTGGTATGCGTACGCTGTCCGCGTACCGGCAGACTCCGGCGGTGACGCAGACCACGGTAGCTCTGGATTTCGATCAGGCGTTTGATGTTCAGGCCAATCTCCTTACGAAGATCGCCCTCAATGCCACCTTCCTGCTCGATGACGGAACGAATCTGGTTCAGTTCATCCTCATCAAGCGTCTGCATCTTGCGCAGTGGATCGATGTTTGCTTTTTCGAGGATACGGAGAGCGCGTGTCTCACCAATCCCGTAGATATAAGTAAGGCCAATACGTGCCTGTTTGTTGTTCGGCAGATCGACTCCGGCAATACGTGCCATGTGCCTCCTTGTAGTGCTTGGCCGGGCGCTGTCGCACCGGCGATAAGGCGGAGTTCCCAGGGTTCATCGCAAGCCTTGACTTCGGCTAACTCGCCCAAAAAGACTATGTGGATCCGCGTGAGAACGACTTGCCAGTGGCTTGTTAACCCTGGCGCTGCTTGTGTTTTGCGATCTCGCAGATCACCCGCACCACACCTTTACGGTGCACAATCTGGCACTTGTCACAAATCCGCTTAACGCTTGCTCTTACTTTCATTGCTCTACCTCACTACTTCAGCGTTCGTCCCGACTCGCTGACCTGCTGCCGTGGCTCATTTGTATCGGTACACGATGCGTCCCCGGTTCAAATCATAGGGGCTCAATTCGATGGCTACCCTGTCGCCCGGCAAAATGCGGATGAAGTTTTTACGCATGCGGCCAGAGACATGGGCCAGCACCTGGTGCTTGTTCTCCATCTCGACCTTGAACATGGCGTTTGGCAGAGTTTCCACCACCACCGCCATCACCTCAATCGCGTCTTCCTTCGCCAAAAGCTCTCCTTGTGCAACTGTTCTGACTTATCGCGTCAGTACCAGCGGACCGTCCTTCGTGACGGCCACTGTATGTTCAAAGTGTGCGCTCATACTTCCGTCTACCGTTACCGCTGTCCAGCCATCCTGCAACACCTTCACGTCGGCGGACCCGGCGTTAATCATGGGCTCAATGGCCAAGACCATACCCACCCTCAGCTTCGTTCCCTTGCCTCGCCGGCCGAAGTTGGGGACCTGCGGGTCTTCATGCATATTTTTACCGATGCCATGGCCGACGAAATCTCGAACCACCCCGTACCCTTCGCCCTCGCAGAGCTCCTGCACCGTGGCACCGATATCTCCGACCGTTGCGCCCACGTGAACTGCCTGGATCGCGCGTTCCAGTGAAGCTTTAGTTACGTCCAGCAGCCGCTGAACCTCTGCCGAAGGCTGCCCTACGGCGTAGGTCTCCGCGGCATCGGAGTAGTAGCCTTCCACGATCACGCCGCAGTCCACTGAAACGATGTCGCCGCTTTGTAGAACCTTCTTCGCAGACGGGATGCCGTGAATGACCTCGTGATTTACCGAGGTACAAAGGCATGCAGGATAGTTGTTATACCCCTTAAACGCTGCCGTTGCGCCAAGTTTATCGATGGTTGCTTCAGCAACGCGCTCTAAATCCATCGTAGTCGCACCCGGCCTCACGGCCGCGCTCACCGCTTGGTGCACCTGCCGAAGGATGGCACCGCTCCGGCGCATCTTCTCGATCTCACTCGGCGTTTTCAGTGCAATGGCCATGCTTTGCTTACTTCACTCCAAGCCGCAGACGCTTTAACGCCGCGACGATGTTTTCTGTCACCTGATCGACAGGCTGCTCCCCATCCACCACCTCGAACCTGCCGAGACCACGGTAGTGCTCGACGACCGGCGTGGTGAGCTCGTCAAACGCCTTCATGCGTTCGGCAAAGACCTCTTCGGTGTCGTCTGGCCGCTGCACCAGCGGTTCGCCATCCACGTCACACACACCTGGACTGACCGGCGGGTTGGTATAGATGTTGTAGATCCGTTTCGACGCAGGACCTGTGCGCCGCCCCGTGATACGACGCAACAACTCATCATAGCGAACTTCGATGGAGACTGCAATCAGCGGGAGGTGAGCAGCGGATTCCCTCAGCGCGCCCCAGCTTGCCAGTAAGTCATCCCACCACTCTGCTTGCCCTAACGTTCGTGGATACCCGTCCAGAACGAAACCACGTACACAGTCCGGCCTCGCAGTGCGATCCGCAACCATACTGTTGACCAGTTCGTCTGGAACGAGTATGCCGCGCGCAACTACATCCTGAAGCTCGCGCCCCGCAGACGTACCGAGCCGAATGTTCTCGCGCACGATATCACCTGTAGACACTTGCGGAATGCCCCAGGCGTCCATCAGGATTTGCGCCTGCGTCCCTTTGCCCACACCGGGCGCGCCCAGCAGCAGCACCGGACCGGGCACAAAGTCTTCCTCTTTTACGTTCAACAGCAACGACACGCTTGCTACCAGCTCCGCCGGCCACGTGTGCGGCCGCTCTTGGGCGTGAAGCCGTCGTAATGCCGCATGATTAGCTGCGATTCCACCTGCTGCACCGTATCCATTGCTACGCCCACCACGATCAGCAGGGAGGTGCCGCCGAAGTAGAAGTTGACTCCTAAGCCGTTTGTGATCCAGCTTGGCAGACGTTCAAAGACCGGCCCAACCAGCCACAAATGATTCAGCCGTATGCCCGAAATCAACATCTGTGGTATCAGCTGAATGATGATGAGGTAGATTGCGCCGACCAGTGTGATCCGCGTCAGGATGTCGTTGATATAGTCGCTCGTCCGGCGACCCGGGCGAATACCAGGGATGAATCCGCCATACTTCCGCAGATTGTCTGCAATGTCGTCCGGACGGAAGACTATCGAGATGTAGAAGTAGGCGAAGAAGATGATGGCGGCAGCAGACAGCAGCTGGTACCACGGCTCGCCTGGCCGCAATCCATCCGCGATGTTCCGCAGGAAGCGCGTGTTCTGCACCACGGAGGTATTTGCGAAAAGCAGAGGGGCCGACAGGATCGAACTCGCGAAGATGACTGGCATCACTCCGCCGGAGTTTACCTTCAGCGGCAGGTGTGTGGACTGGCCACCCATCATCTTACGCCCCACAATGCGCTTTGCGTACTGTACAGGGATGCGGCGCTCGGACCGCTCTACAAACACGATGAAGGCGACGACTGCGACCATGGCCAGAACCAGGATCGCGATTGCCAGAGGCGTGAAACCGCCCCAGGCACCATCCTTCGCCTTCTGAAACAGATCGTTGATGCCATTCGGCAGGCCCGCCACAATGCCGGTGAAAATCAGCAGAGACATGCCATTACCGATTCCGCGCTCGGTAATCTGCTCACCCAACCACATGATGAAGGCTGTGCCGGTCGTAAGGGTCAAAACACAGAGCGCGATAAACGACTTGCTCCCCATGGTGACCATAGGGGCACCTGTCTGCGACTTGGTGAGGGTAAGTGCAATCGCAAACGACTGAACAATCGCTAGCAGCACCGTCACATAGCGCGTCCACTGCGTGATCTTGCGACGTCCTACCTCACCTTCCTTCTGCAGCTTGGCCAGCGGCTCGTAAATTACTGTCAGCAGTTGAAAGATGATGGATGCCGTTATGTAGGGCATGATGCCCAGCGCGAAGATCGTCAGTCGACGCAGTGAACCGCCCGTGAACAGGTCCACCAATCCCAGCGACGATCCTGCATTCTGCGCAAAGTATTGAGCCAACAATTCGGCATTGATCCCAGGTGTGGGGATGTGGCCGCCAAGACGGTACACCGCCAGCAATCCAAGGGTAAACAAGACACGGGTGCGCAACTCGGGGATGCGAAAGATGTTGGCGATCTTGTCGAGCATCGGTGTCGTATTCCATCCGGGGCCTATCTGGTCCCTGCTGCCTGAAAGTGTGAGCGGCTGCGCGCCGACAAGTTGTGGGCGAACGGCTCAGCTCGACCGTCACTTGCCTGCGTATGCCAGCCGCCTGTGTGCGCAATCATATCGTGCGCTGAACGGCGCGTTCTGAACTACCCTGCTGACGGTGTGTCCGCCGGTGCGCCAAGAACAACCGCCCGACCGCCTGCTGCCACAATCTTCTCCTGCGCCTGCTTGGAAAACTTGTGTGCGTACACAGTCACAGCAACATTGATCTCGCCGTTGGCCAGCACTTTTACCAAAGCCTTCTTTTTCTTGAGCAGCCCCAGCGACTTCATACTGTCGAGCGTGAGCTCCGTCACGTTCTTGGTTGCCGCGAACAGCTCAATCGTGTCCAGGCTGAGCACCTGGTATTCCTGCCGAAAGATGTTTGTAAAACCACGTTTCGGTAGACGACGGTGCAGCGGCATTTGGCCACCCTCGAACCCGCGCATCATGCGTGAGCCGGATCGTGAACGCTGCCCCTTATGGCCCCGTGTGGAGGTCTTGCCCATGCCCGAGCCCATACCAC
>CALMOM010000121.1:26547-30799 GCA_937873305.1 uncultured Terriglobus sp. | reverse complement strand
GATATAGGGCGCGCTTGAAAAGGTGGACGCCACCCACTGCCAGGAAAGGTTGTTGCTGGCCGGGTCGCCGTCGATCAGGTGTTCCAAAAACCAGCGCGCACCTGCCTGCCAGCGCGTTCTGCGCCAGTGCACGATGTAGGCGGCAAACCACAGGCGTGCGTGGTTGTGCAGATAGCCGGTCGCCCGCAGGTCGGCACTGAAGCTGTCCATGCAGGTGAGCGTGGTAGCGCCGGCGGCGACGTCCTCGGGCAGTGTTTCCGCATAGTCTTTGGCGGTAAAGCCGGTTTTGTACGGCTCACGGTCCTGCCAAATGCCCTCGCCCAGTTCCACGTAGAGGCGCTGCCAGTAGTCGCGCCAGGCAAACTCGTTGACCAGCTTGCCCGCGCGGGTCGGATCGGCGACGTGCTGCAGGGCGTAATCGCGCACCTCTGCCAGAGTGAGCACGCCGTGGCGCAGGTAGGCGGACAGGCGGGTCACGTCGCCGGACAGAAAGTTGCGGCTGCGCTCGTAGGCTTCCGGCTGAATCTTCGCGAGGGTCTCGAGTGCGGCAACGCGCCCGCCGCGTGTGGGGCTGATGGCTATGTCGTCGTTCAGGTAGGGCAGTAGGGAGCGCAGGGTTGCGGCGAGACCTTCGCGGTTGGGCTGTTGCAGATCGTTTGTCGTCACTGTGTTACAGATGCGGCCCTGCGGCTGCCTGGCAGTGCTGCGAGCGCACGCATGTTGCCGGGAAAGCCGAGAGCGTGCGCGGCGTGCGGTGGCATGAACATGCGTCCCCCGCGGGTGCGGAGTACGGCCCGAAACCTATACTTAAGCTATGAGCCTTGTGTTGGAGCGGTCGCGCGCGTTGCAGCGGCGTGCGGAGCAGTTGATTCCTGGCGGTGTGGATTCGCCGGTGCGCGCGTTTCGGTCAGTTGGCGGTGACCCGCCGTTTGTGGAGCGTGCCGAGGGCGCGTACCTCTTCGACGCGGACGGCAACAAGTACATCGACTACTTCGGCTCGTGGGGGCCGATGATTCTGGGCCATGCCGCCGCAGCGGTGGTGGAAGTGGTGCGCGAAGCGGCGGGCAGGAGCACGAGCTTCGGTGCGTCTACGGCGGCGGAGGCGGAGCTTGCCGCGCTCATCATGCAGGCGGTGCCGTCCATGCAGAAGCTGCGCTTTGTGTCGTCGGGCACGGAGGCGGTGATGAGCGCGATCCGCGTAGCGCGCGCATTTACGGGGCGCAACCGGATCATAAAGTTCGAGGGCTGCTATCACGGCCACTCCGACGCGTTGCTGGTCAAGGCGGGCAGCGGCGTGGCGACGCTGGGCATCCCTGGATCGGCGGGCATTCCGCTGGAGACGACGCAGTTCACCACGGCGATTCGCTACAACGACCTGGAGGAAGTAGAGCAGGTGTTTGCGCGGCATCCGGGCGAGGTGGCGTGCATTATCCTTGAGGCTGTTGTGGGCAATGCAGGCACGATTCTGCCGGAGCCAGGCTACCTGCAAGGCCTGCGCGATATTTGCACGCGCGAGGGTGCGCTGCTCATTTTCGACGAGGTGATGACTGGCTTCCGTGTCGCACTGGGCGGAGCGCAGGGGCTCTACGGCATCGTGCCCGACATGACGACGCTGGGCAAGATCATTGGTGGTGGGCTGCCGGTGGGTGCCTTTGGAGGGCGCGCAGAGATCATGAACATGCTGGCGCCGCTGGGGCCGGTGTACCAGGCGGGCACGCTGAGCGGCAACCCGCTGGCGATGGCTGCTGGCATCGCAGTGGTGTCGCGGCTGCTGGCGGGCGGTTCGGACTTCTACGAACGGCTAGGCGATGTCACCCGGCGGATTGCCGAGGGAGTTGCGACGGCGGCGGCGCAGGTCGGGCTGCCGGTGTACACCGCGCGCGAGGGCAGCATGGTGACGTGGTTCTTCCAGCCGGGGCCGGTGCGCGACTTCGAGGATGCGGAGCGCAGCGATACAGCCCGGTTCGCGGCATTTCACCGCGGCATGCTGGAGCGCGGCGTGTGGCTGCCGCCCTCGCAGTACGAGGCTGCGTTTGTGTCGGCAGCGCATGGCGAGGTGGAGATTGCCGCCACGATAACTGCGGCGGAAGCGGTGTTTGCCGGACTCTGAGCGGCTGCGTGAGCGTCCGTTCCGAATCTGTTCGTGGATCTACCTGCCGCGTTTACCCTCAGTGCAGGGGGTGAGCACGGTGCGGGTGGGCTTTGAAGAACTGCAACACACGATCCAGCAGGCGTTCGAGACCGCAGGTATGCAGAGGGACGATGCGGCGATCTGCGCGCGCATCCACGCGGAGTCGACGCTGGATGGTGTCAACTCTCACGGGCTTAACCGGGTGCCGCGCTTTGTGCAATTCATCCACGAGGGTTGGATCCACCTCGGCGCTGAACCGCAGCTGGTGCGTGAGTTTGGCGCGCTGCGCGTGTACGACGGGGCGCGCGCACCGGGTGTGTTGAATGCGCTGTGGGCGACCGATCGCGCGATGGAGATAGCGGCGGAGCATGGTATTGCGCTGCTGGGCCTACGCAACACGAACCACTGGATGCGGGGCGGCAGCTATGGCTGGCGTGCGGCAGGCCGGGGCTACATTCTCATCGCCTGGACCAACACAGAAAGCTGCATGCCCCCATGGGGTGCGCGTGAACCACGTGTAGGCAACAATCCCTTTGTGATGGCGGTGCCCCGGCCCGGCGGCCCACTGGTGCTGGACATGGCCATGTCGCAGTATGCCTATGGCAAGCTGCAGACGACTCGGCTGAAAGGCGAGCGCCTGCCGCATCCGGGCGGCTTCACCAGCGACGGCGTGCTGACCGACGAACCCGGCCCCATTGAGCAGTCGCAGCGCATCCTGCCCACCGGTCTGTGGAAGGGCTCGGGCATGGCCATTCTGCTGGATGTGCTGGCGGCGGTGCTATCCGAGGGGCTGCCCACCAACGGTATAGACGCACTGAGGCAGGGCAGCTGCGTAGGCTGTTCGCAGGTGTTTCTCTGCATCGACCCGAAAAAGCTTGGCGGCGACGCAGCCCTTGCGCAGATCGCGGACAGTGTCGTGGAGTACGTAGAGGGCGCGGAACCGGACGAGGCGGGCCGCACACCGGAGTACCCCGGCGAAGGCGCGGTGCGGCGGCGCGAACGGCAGCGGCGGGACGGCATCGAGGTGGACAACGGCATGTGGGCAGAGGTGCGAGCGCTGGCAGGACAGTAGGGCGGCTCACATCGTGCCACCGCCCAGCCTCCATGCGAGTTGAGAAAGGGTTTGCGTTATAGTGGGCGAACCGCTCCTTTTGAGGTTTACTGCCAATGGTTCCTGCGTTCCGGGTTCGTCTTGCCGCGCTGCTGTGCTTGGGTGCGCTTTCCACAGGGGTTGCACTCACGCAGGAGCCGCAGTCTCCAAAGCCGACCGACACGCCAGTAAAAAATCCAGCCGGCCCCCCAGCCATGCCGGCTACTGTACCGGACTCAGTGACTGAGGGCACGGTACGCGCGGGAGGTCAGACCATTGCGTACCGGGCCGTCGCGGGAACCATTACCGTGGCCGGGACCGATCCGCAGGATGCCACGCTGGGCTTCGACGGCAAGCCGCTGCCGGACAGTGGCATCAAGCCGACGGACGAGGCACCGCCCACCGCGCGCATGTTTTATGCGGCTTATTTCAAGAAAGACGCGCCCGAGGCGTCGAGGCCCATCACGTTCATCTACAACGGTGGCCCGGGTTCGCCCACTATGTGGCTGCACATGGGCACGTTCGGACCCAAGCGCATCGTGACGCCGGACACCGAGCACCAAGCCGCAGGGCCATACCAGATCGTGGAGAACCAGGATTCACTGCTGGATGTGAGCGACTTGGTCTTTATCGACGCTCCGGGTACCGGCCTAAGCCGCACCTTCGGCAAAGGCAAGTCCGAGGCCTTTTACGGCGTGGACGCGGACGGGCACGCCTTTGAGCGGTTCATCCGGACCTTTCTGTCGAAGTACAACCGCTGGAACTCGCCCAAGTACCTGTTCGGGGAGAGTTACGGAACGCCGCGCAGCGCGGTGCTGGCGGCGGACCTGCGCACGGTGGACCTGAACGGCATCATCCTCCTGTCGCAGATCCTGAGCTTTGACAACAGCGCCGACGGACCGGAGGCTAACCCCGGTGTGGATCAGGCATACGCGCTTGCCCTGCCCACCATGGCGGCCACGGCCTGGTTTCACCACAAGCTGCCCACCCAGCCGCCCACGCTCAAGCCGTTTCTAGAAGAAGTGCAGAAG
>CALMOM010000121.1:7365-26537 GCA_937873305.1 uncultured Terriglobus sp. | reverse complement strand
GTACATGACGGCGCTGCTGCAGGGCAGTGAACTGCCGGAGGCGCAGAAACGTGCCGTTGCGGAAAAGCTGCACGGCTACACCGGGCTGCCGGTGAACTATATCCTGAAAGCCGACCTTCGCGTGAACGGTGGCGAGTTTTCCAAGCAGCTGCGCGCGGATGAGGGCATCACCGTGGGGCGACTGGACACGCGGTACAGCGGCCCGGACATCGACCCCTTGAGCCAGGAGACGAGCTACGATCCGCAGAGCGATTCCATTACGTCCGCGTGGAACACTGCCATCAACAGCTACCTGCACACCGACATGAAATATGCCACACAGGATACCTACCTGCTGAGTGCGCGGCAGGGCGGCGAGTTCTCCTGGAACCTGACGCACCACCCACCGGGCCGTGGCGGCGGCCCAGTGACGCCGGGCTCCGTGGAGAACGGGCCGAACGTGATGCCGGACCTGGCCTACCGCATGAAGCTGAACCCGAAAATGAAGGTCTTCCTAACGGGTGGCTACTATGACCTGGCCACGCCATATTTTGAAGGCATCTACGAGATGCACCACCTGCCCATGCCCAACGCGCTTCAGGCAAATATCAGCTACAAGTACTACGAGGCAGGGCACATGATCTATGTGCGCGAGGACATCCTCAAGCAGTTCCACGACGACATGGCGAACTTCATCCGGGGCACGCAGAAGCCAAACTAGGTGCGCGGCTGTGGAGAGCGGCCGCCGTGCTGCAGCCGCTCTCGCAGCCAGCCTCCTAAACGAACCAGCGGGAACAGAAAGAAAAGCGGGCGGGGTAGACGACTGCGCAGCACTTCCTCCGGGCGATAGCTCCACGTCTGCAGCTCCCGCAGCAGGTGACGTGCACCACCACCCAGCAGCAGCCGTGACAGGTACACGGACGTGGTGCCGAAGGGCAGCTCTTCCATCTCTGCCGTTTCGCCGCCGCGTTGCAGCAGCCGCAGCGCAGAGCGGCGCAGCAGCCGTAGAACAGGGCTGCGCAGCAGTTCGCGCCGCAGCGCAGGTGGCAACGGCAGGCTGAACAGGTCGTGGCACAGCAGCAGCGCCAGGCCCGCGGCGCGTCCGGCGTGCAACTGCAGCAACCTGCGGTAGACCGCCTCGCATGCCGCGGGCTCATGCGGCAACAGGGCATACACATCGGCCAGCCACTTCAGCCGCATCCAGCCGTGCATGGCACCGTGAACGCACAGGTACGCCAGCAGCGCGTCCGGTGCAAGCGTCCGCAACTCCTGGTTACCCGTTAGGGCGACGGTCCTGTGTTGCCCGGTGGTGAACACGTCATCCAGCAGCGGCAGGTCGGTCATGCGCCAGTGCAACTCCAGCTGCGCGCCAGTTTCGGCATGGGTCCAGTCCATGGCCTTGCTGTTGCGAAACCATAGCGGCTGCCTCTCGCGAGGTAGCTCCTCGAGGTTGAAGGCTGCTTGGTAGCCACCCTGGCGCAATGCCTGAAACGCCTGAGCGACAGCCGCGCGCGGCACCAAGAGGTCCATGTCTTTGCTGTGCCGCACGGCAAGGTCGCCATAGGCGAGCACCGCCAGTGAAGGACCCTTCAGGAACAGTGCGTCTACGCCGCTGCCAGCCAGCAGCCGCTGCAGACGCAGCGACTCCACGGACAGCGCCATGGCCTGCATGGCTATGGCTGAGGCCAGACCGCGCAGTGTGGCCGCGGCCCGCGGCGGCAGTTCGACACCGGCGCGCCGCAGCGCACGCGCGGCCAACCCCGCCACACGGTGACGGCGCAGAAGCGCAAGGAAGTGTGGCCAGTCAAGCGAAAGGCTGCCTGCTGCAGCGATCTCGTCAAGGTCCGGCAGGAGAAGTGGCCAGCGGAGACACAGGAGCAGCAGGCGCAGTTCTGGCGTGAACCGGCCATGCTCCGCGCGCACTGCCGCCCTCCTGTCCTGCCGCGCCGTCTCCTGGTACGCCGTCGTCACTCTCCCAGAATAAATACAACGTGGTCAGACACGCCGCTCTACAGCCGTGCCGCGCGTAGCCGCAGTGCATTGCTGATGACCGACACAGAACTGAGGCTCATGGCAGCAGCCGCGATCATGGGGCTGAGCAGCAGGCCGAAGTGAGGGTAGAGGACGCCCGCGGCGACCGGCACGCCGACTGCGTTGTAAACGAAGGCGAAGACGAGGTTCTGCCGGATGTTGCGGACCGTGGCCTGGCTGAGGCGGCGTGCCCGCAGCACCGCCCGCAGGTCGCCGCGCAGCAGCGTCAGGCCGGCGGACTGCAGGGCGACATCCGCACCCGTGCCCATGGCAAGGCCCACGTCCGCGGCGGCCAGTGCGGGCGCATCATTGATGCCGTCGCCCGCCATCGCTACGGTGTGGCCTTGCTGCTTGTAGCGCCGCACGACGTCTGCTTTGCCCGCGGGCAGCACACCTGCCGTGTACGCAATGCCGAGTGGGTCAGCGACGGCCTTGGCTGTGCGCTCGTTGTCGCCGGTGACCATGACGACTTCCACACCTGCCCGTTTCAGTTCGTGTATGGTCTCAGCGGCTTCTGGCCGGACGAAGTCAGCAATGCACAGGACCCCGGCAGCACGTCCGTCAATGGCGACCAGCGTCACGGTTTCGCCCTGCGCCTGATGTGTCTCGCCAGCCGCTGTCAGCGGTGTCGGATCACAGCCTTTGCTTTGCAGAAAATCGGCTGTCCCGATGAGCACGGAGCGTCCATCGACCTCTCCGGCAATGCCCATGCCCGGCACCGTCGCGAAGTGCTGCGCGTCGGTGAGAGTGAGCGAACGGTCCTGCGCGGCGCGGACGACGGCACCGGCCAGCGGGTGCTCACTGCCGCGCTCCAGGCTTGCGGCAAGGCGTAGCAGATCGTTCTCGGCGATGCCCGGTTGCGGCACCGCGGCGCTCACGCGCGGCTTGCCCTCGGTCAGCGTGCCGGTCTTGTCGATCAGCAACACATCGGCTTTGCTCAAGCGCTCCAAGGCCTCCGCACTGCGCACCAGGATGCCCGCGCCCGCGCCGCGTCCGGTGCCCACCATCATGGCCATGGGCGTCGCCAGTCCCAGTGCGCACGGGCACGCCACGATCAGCACACTGACAGCACTCACCAACGCGTGTGACAGGCGCGGCTGGGGGCCAAAGAGCATCCACGCAACAAAGGCGAGCACGGCGGCCAGCAACACGGTGGGCACGAAGTAGGCGGCCACGCGGTCGGCCACGCGCTGGATGGGCGCGCGCGTGCGTTGTGCCTGCGACACCATCTGCACAATCTGCGCCAACAGTGTTTCGCTGCCCACATGCTCTGCCCGCATGACGAAGCTTCCGGTGCCGTTTAGCGTCCCACCGATCACCTTCGCGTCTGCGGCCTTTTCGACGGGCAGCGGTTCGCCACTGACCATGGACTCATCGACCGAACTGTGGCCGTCAAGCACGACACCGTCGCCCGGCACCTTCTCGCCAGGACGCACGCGGAGGCGGTCGCCGGGTTTGACCTTGTCCAGCGGGACCGCGCGTTCATGGCCGCAGTCGGTCAGCTGCAGCGCGGTGCGTGGAGCCATCTGCAGCAACGAGCGCAGGGCAGCGCCGGTGCGGCTGCGCGCGCGCAGTTCCAGCACCTGGCCCAGCAGCACGAGCGTGACGATGACAGCAGCTGGCTCAAAGTAGAGTGCGGGGTGGCCGTCCATGCCGAGAGCCGTCGCGGGCAGCAGGCGCGGCGCCACGGTAGCCAGCGCACTGTAGCCATACGCAACGCCGGTGCCAAGTCCGATGAGCGTGAACATGTTGCCGCTGCGGTTCTTGACCGATTGCCACGCGCGCACAAAGAAGGGCCAGCCGCACCACAGCACGACCGGGGTTGCCAACGCCCACTCCAACCACGGAACGGCAGGAGAACGCAGCATGTGCGCGGCGGATGGGACCAGTCCCAGGACCATGACAGCCAACAGCGGAACGGTAAAGGCGGCTGCAATCCAAAAGCGACGCGCCATGTCGTCTAGCTCGGGATTGCTCTCGTCCGCGACGACCTCGCGCGGCTCCAACGCCATGCCGCACTTGGGGCAGGCACCGAGCTTTTCCTGCACCACCTCGGGGTGCATGGGGCAGGTGTACTCCGTGCGTGTGGGCAGCGCGATCTCCGCCGGTTCCAGCGCCATGCCGCACTTTGGGCACGCGCCGGGGCCGAGCTGGTGCATCTCCGGATCCATGGGGCAGATGTACTCGCGCTGTGCTTCCGCAGCGTCGGGCGGGGCGGGTTCGGTTTCTGGTTGGAGGTACTTCGCGGGGTTTGCCTCAAACTTTGCGAGGCATCCCTTGCCGCAGAAGTGATACGTTTCACCGCCATGCTGTGCCGAACCCGCTGCTTTCGAGGGCAGGATAGACATGCCGCAGACCGGGTCCTTAACCTTTTGCTCTTCGGCCACCGCAGATGTCACTCGCCACCTCCGCTCCTGGGACGTAGACCCTGCATCCCCGCTGCACTTGCTCGCGAGTCGGTGGTTGTGAGACCCGGCGCGGCATCACGGTCAACACCGCTGCCGACGCCTTGCAGTCCGCCGCTCAACGTGTAGTTTTGCAAACGAACGGCATCTGTCCACTCCGTTTCGAGGGCACGCAGGTAGCCAATCTGCAGCCGAAACAGTGTGCGCTGCGACAGCAACACCTGTGGGTATGCCGCGGCCATTTGCTGGTATTTCATGCTGTATAGCTCGTAAGCGCGTTCGGCGCGGGGTAGCAGTTCCGTTTTGTAGCGCTCTGCCTGAAAGCGTGCGGAGAGATAGCTCTGCGCCAGCGGCTCTGCCTGCTGCTTTAGCGAGAGCTGCGTGCGCGTCACATCTGCCTGCGCACGTGCCACGTCTGCCCTGGCCGCACCGGTGGCACCCTGGTTGCGGTTCCACAGCGGCAGTTCCACACCCGCCTGGGCGAAGCTCATCCAGCCTGCGGCCTTGTTAATGCCGTCCAGCCGCTCGCCGCTGTACCACTCGCCAGCCTGCACCTGAAGGTCGGGCACAGGTTCACGCTTTTGCTGCTTCAGTCGTGCTTCCGCCGCGGCCACTTCTGCCTCCGCGCGGCGCAGTTCCGGGCTTTCGGCCAGCACGCGTGCCACTGCCGCGTCCGCGTTCAGGTCCGGCACCTGCTCCAGGTCACCCTCCAGAGGACTCACCGGCAGATTGGGCTGGTTGGCCGCTGCTGCCAGCATGGCAAAGCTGCGCAGGTAGTCACGTTGCGCGTCGGCATAGTCGATCTTGGCCTCCTCGCGCTCCACCTCTGCCTGCAGAACGTCCGGTGCATCGGCCTGGCCCAAATTGGCAAGCTGGTGGCTGTTGGTCACCTGGTCCGCCGCAAGCTGCAGCAGCCCCTGCTGCAGGGCGACCACGCGCTGTGCGGCCAGTGTGTGATAGAACGCCAACTGCACGTCAGCGCGCACGCGCAACAGCTGCTGGTCCATGCCGATGCGGTTAGCGTCAGCCTCGCGCCGGTACACGTCGCGCCGCAAGCCCAGCTTGCCGCCCAGTACTACCGTCTGCTGCACAAACGCGCCTTCCTCGCCACCATGGTACTGGCCGCCGCGGATGTGATCGCCGCTGTAGCCCACGGTCGGATTGGGCGGCAGGGCTGCCTGCCGCGCCTGCTGCTCGCTGCTTTCGCGCGCGGCGGCAGCTTGCTTCAGCGTGGGATTACCCGCCTCTGCCCAGTCCTGAAATTGCTTCAGCGGCACGGGCGTGCGCCCCATGGCTTCGTGGAGCAGTTCTGGTGCGGGCAGATCACTGCCGGTATGCAATGCTGGGTTTTCGGCCTCCTGCAGCCGCTGCACGTCTAGCTGCACCGACTGCGCGTCACTCGCAGCGGTGGGCTTCTCGTCCGCCTGCGAACGCTGCTGTGCGGCGGAGCTTTGGAGGCTCTGCTCCGCCCGGCCCGCGGGAGTGTTGCCCGGCGCGCCCTGCTGTACTGTTTTGCCTTGTTTGCCCGCGGCGGTGCCCTTCTCCTGCGGGCCGGGCTGCGGTGGTGCGCCGTGCTGCATTCCGGGCATGCTGCCATGGTCCATCTGCATGCCGCCCATGTCCATCCCGGGCATTTGCTGTGCAGATGCCGCGTGCACCGCTGCGCAGGTGAGTAAGAAGACTAACGATCTGCGCTTCATGCCTGCCTCCGCTCTGCCAGCAGTGAGGCGTATGGTTCGTTAGGTCGTTTCGCATCGCGCATCCTGCCGAGAATGGTGTCGTACATCTCCGGCGGCAGGACGCGCAGAAACGCCATCATGCCCTGCATGTTGCTGCTCCAGCCGCTGCGCAGACCGTAGTTTTCCGGTAAGTCCTTCACCTCGCGGGTGTGCTCCATGTTCATCATGGGACCTTCCATGTAGGCGTCTTGCGGAAAGTTCGCGACATCCGCGGCATTGGGCGCCACGTTGCGATCCTGCTCTTGCACGGCACCGCTCGACATGTCCATGCTCATCATGTTGCGCATCTGCTCAGCGCTTTGCGGGGGTTTGCCTGCCATCATGCCGTTCATCATCGCGCGCATGGCGCTGTTTGTCATGCGCTGTGTCAGGGGTCCGTTGCTGACCGGTGTGCCGCCCACGTCACTGTGCATCTGGTTCATCATGTGGTGGGGCAGGTGGCAGTGCAGCATCCAGTCGCCTGGGTTGTTGGCTACAAACTCCACATCGCGGGCCTGCGCCACACCCACCAGCACGGTATTGCCGGGCCACCACGCGGTCTGCGGAATGCGGCCGCCCTCCGTGCCCGTGGTGTGGAAGGTGTGGCCATGCACATGAATGGGATGGTGGTCCATGCCCAGGTTGATCAGCCGCAGGCGCACGCGATCGCCCTGCCGGATGATTAGCGGCGTTGCCATGGGCCCAGCCTTGCCGTTGATCAGGAGCCAGTTGTATTCACTCATCTCCATGGTGTTGGGTACTGTGTTGTTGGGCAGGACGGCGTATTCCTGGAAGTGCAGCGCGAAGTCCTTGTCGCAGTGGGGTTGGTACGGTACGTGTGGATGCATAATGAACGCCCCCAGCATGCCCGCCATCTCCTGCATGGCCATATGCGAGTGGTAAAAGTACGTGCCGGTCTGGTGGATGTCGAACTCGTACACAAACGTCTCGCCCGGGCGCGTCGGTTCCTGGCTGATGCCGGGCATGCCGTCAAAGCCGATGCGATCTTCAAAGCCGTGCCAATGGATGGAGCACGGCTCCGGCAGCTGGTTTTCGAAGACGATGCGAACGTGATCACCCTCTATCACCTGGAAAGTTGGGCCCGGTGACGAGCCGTTGAAGCCCCAAAGGTCAAGCGTCTTATCCGGTGCGATCTGCTGCCGGACGACCTGCGCGACCAGGTGGAAGACCTTGGTGTTGCCGTCCATGGTGAAGGGCATGTCGCCAACGTCGGTGGTGATAACAGGCGTATTGAAGGCGGCGTTGCTGCCGCCAGTCGTATGTGTCGAGTGGGAGGTGGGCTGGCCGCCGAGCAGGGCGGGCGTGGCCACCAGGCTGGCACCCAAACCAAGGGCGCGCTGCAAAAAGCTGCGTCGATTACTCATCAGGATTTGACCTTCGCGGTGAACGGATCGTAGATGTGGCTGCCGCACACGGCAAGACACAGGGTGCGGAGAACAGCCGCGATCAGATGCGAAGGGGTACTGTCGTATTGCTGGGAGAGCGGTTCAGGGCGGCCGCCCAAAATGAATGAGGGACCTGGCTGCGGACTGCTGGCTCCGTGGCACACACTATCATCAGGGATACTTGCAGGTGCGCCATGTCGTCTTGCACGTGTACTGCCTGCGCCGGCGTTGCGGGCGTCACCTGACACATGACATGCACGCAGCCATGATGTGCTTGCGTAGGCGGCGCTGCCGCTGCGCCAAGGTGTGTGCCCGAGCAATGCTCGTCCTCTGACTCGAGCGCAGTGGTACGCTGAGCCCGCATGATACTCATCGTGTGTACCGCGCTGTGCGGCACGCAGCAGGCCATGGCAGCCTGCGGCAGCGCAAGACCGCCAGCAATGAACGCCACAATCAGCACGAGATGGACGATGCGTCTCACAGTTCTACCATTTCATGTGATGCCAACAGCTCGCAGACCGCTTCAGTCAAATGCCGACGATCAGAGCACGTCAGGCCGCGCCACCGTCCGCCGCAAGAATCAGCCGCAGCGACTTGGCGGCGCGGTCCAGCGCGGTGCGGTCTTCCGCACGTAACTCACCCAGGCGGTCCGCCAGCCAGTCTGCGCGGCGCTCGCTCACGCTGCGTAGATAGGTGCTGCCACTGCGCGTGATGGACAGGCCAATGCGGCGTCGGTCACCATCGATCTTGGCACCCTCGCGCTGCACGTAGCCCAGTTGCATCAGGCGCTTGACGTGCGCGCTCATGGCCGGGCGGCTCATCTGCTCCATGTCTGCCAGTTCTGAAACGCCGAGTCCCGGCTCCTCGCGCAGTGTTCCCAAGAGCTGCGCGTCAAGGGAAGAACTGCCGCCGCGCTGTGCTTCGCGACGCAGGTGCCGGCTCAGGCGAAGAATGGAGGGTCTTAGGTCTGCTGCCAGTTTGGCAGTTCTGCTGTTTGCTTCTTTTGGTGCGTTTACGGTTGCGTTGCGCATTGCTTCTGTCCTGCTCCCAACAGCGGCGGAGAGCGTTTGCTTTCCTGCAGCCTGAGTCACACTACATCTGTCCGCACCGTGTTGGCAATCGTCTCGCGTGAAGATAAGTTCAATCGTTGTTGACACCGTGACCCACACTGGCGTGATTAGACGGCCGTGCTGCCGCGAGACCGGCTGTCAGCATCCGAACCGATTGGAGTGAACGAGATGGCGGATACAGCAAACACGAACGAGGTGTCTCACGGGGAAGAGCCGCGCGGCTTTGGCGAACATACGCGTGGCCTTGCAGGCGAGTACGCGCACGAGCAGGGCTGGCAACTGAACGAGGAGGATCGACAGAAGCAGCCTGAGGGCCAGCAAAACACCGATGGTGGCACTGACTACGAGTACGGTGCACGCGACTTTGGTGACGAACCGCTCAATACCGCGGGCGCTGTGTCAGACGAACAGGTGGCACAAGCGCGCAAGGCGCTGACAGGAGACACGCAATGACCAAGATTCCTGCACAAAACACCATGCACGGCAAGGAACTGAGCGACGCCGTTCAGGCGAGTCATGTGGACGCCGTACCCGGCGCGGATACAGCACACGCCCACTCGCACGCGGCGCACTTGGAGACCGAGGGCAATGCCCATACGATGCCTGAGGGCAAGGGCAAGCAGGGGCGGGAAGCGGGCACGGTGAACCAACCGCCACAGGACCCAAAGACCAGCGGCAAGGCGCACCGCCACCAGTAGGCACCATTCGCTCAGCCTGCCCATCTTCGAGGGGTCGGGCTGAGTGGAGGTGCACGAGTCTGCGGCATCGGCTATCCTCTCGGCATGCATCTCCGCATCGGAACCCGCGGCTCTCGGCTTGCCCGCTGGCAGTCTGACTACATCGCATCGCGCCTGCGCAGCCTTGATCACACCGTGGAGATGCTGGTCATCCGCACCACGGGCGATCGCATGCAAGACCCGGCGTTTGCCGCTGAAGTCACAGGGACGGATGGTCGGATTCCCGCTGCGCTGGACGCCAAAGGCATCTTCATCAAGGAGATTGAAGAGGCGTTGCTGGCGGGGACCATCGATCTGGCAGTCCACTCATTGAAAGACCTGCCCACGCAGCTGGACGAGCGCTTCACCCTGCCAGCGATACCGGCGAGGGCCGATGCACGGGATGCTCTGCTGTGCCCTGACTGGCTGCAACTGCACACGCTGCCGGTGAACGCGCGCATTGGAACCACGTCGCCACGTCGCATCGCGCAGCTGCGGGCGCACAATCCGCACTTTCAGTTTGTAGCCATTCGCGGCAACATCGACACACGCATCCGCAAGCTGGCACAGGGCGAGTGTGACGCCCTTGTGCTGGCCTGCGCCGGGCTGGACCGCCTGGGTGCCACGCTGCTGCGTCCTGTCGACCTGCACCCCGACCATCCGGAGTACGGTACGCCTGCTCACATTGAATGCATCACACATCCCGATCCTGACGCAACACCACAGGTGCCGCACGCGGACGATCTGCCCGGCGAGGCAGACTGGGTGCGGCAGCGCTTCGACCCGGAGGTGCTGTGCCCGGCACCGGGCCAGGGCGCGCTTGCCGTCCAGACGCGAGCCGATGCCACCGATGTCATCGCCGCGGTGCAAGGGCTTGACGATGCCCGAGCTCGCTACAGCGTAGAGGCAGAACGTGCCTTGCTGCACTCTCTTGGCGGCGGTTGCTCACTGCCGGTAGGCGCTCTTTGCACCCGGGACGGAAGTGGCGTAAAGCTGCACAGCTCCGTGGTCTCGCCGGATGGTGAGTCGATGGCGGTCGTGACGATCTACGCTCGACCTGGAGAAAGCGCACTGCAATTGGGCAGCCGCGCTGCCACTGCGTTGGTGGCACAGGGTGCTCGTGAACTGCTGGCCGGCGACTACGCCGTGGCCGGAGTGGCGGACTAAGCATGGCTTCCATGCGGTCTGCAAGTCAGGATAGCGCCGGCGCGCCGCCGCGTGTCCTGGTCACGCGAGCGCCGCACCAGGCATCTGCTTTGGGCGACGCGCTGGTTGCGCACGGCCTGCGGGTCGCATCGGTCGCGACTATTGCGCTCGCGCCGCCGTCGGACGACTACGCCGTGCTGGACCGCGAGATCACGCGGCTGGATGAGTACGATTGGCTCCTGTTTACTTCGGCCAACGCCGTCGCTGTCTTCGCAGAGCGGTTGGAGGATGAGGCCGTACCGCTGACATGTGGCATCGCCAGCATTGGTGCGGCCACCAGCAAGGCTCTGCGCGATGCGGGTTTTCCCGTCAAACTGCAAGCGCAGACGGCGGTCGCGGAGTCGCTGGCAAAGGCCTTGCTGCCACACGCAAAGGGTGCGCAGATGCTGCTGGTGCGTGCAGAAGCTGGCCGCGATGTGCTGCTGGATACGCTGACCGCAGCCGGGGCTGACGTCACGCTGGCGCCCGCCTACAAAACAGTCTCGCCACCCGAGAGCATCGAGCGGCTCAAGCGCGCATTGCCCACGGTAGACGCCGTGACCTTCACCAGTTCGTCGTCCGTGGAAAACTTCTTTGCGCTTCTGCAGGCTTCTGGGGAGCCGTTGCCTGCGGATGTAGTGCTGGCCTCCATAGGTCCAGTTACTTCGGCCACGCTGCGCGAACTCGGTTACAAGCCCAGTATTGAAGCGCGTGAGGCGACAGTAGCATCGCTGGCAAGCGCGGTCGCAACGGCATTGCGAAACCGCTAGATAGCCAGAGCTACCGGACGAAGAAGTCCTTCACCTTCTGCACGATCACGTCGCGGCTGATGTCGCTGATGGCCTCGGTTAGCGGCAGCTGCTTGGGGCAGGCCTGCACGCAGTTCTGCGCGTAGCCGCACTCCTGCACGCCGCCGTCGCCGGCCAGTGCACGCAGCCGCTCTTCTTTCAGCACGGCACCGCTCGGGTCCATGTTGAACAGGCGCGCCTGCGCGATGGTGGCCGCGCCCACGAAGTTTGTGTCCTCATTGAACTGCGGGCACACCTCCATGCAGATGGTGCAGCTGATGCAGTTCGACAAGGGGTAGCGCGCTTCCTGGATCTGCGGAAACTGCTTCGGCCCCGGCCCCAGGTCGTAGCTGCCGTCGATGGGCACCCACGCCTTCACGGCCTTCAGGTTCTCGAAGAGCACGCTGCGGTCCACCGCCAGGTCGCGCACCACGGGAAACTTCGACAGGGGAGCCAGCGTGATGGTATCGCCACCCGCCTCGGCCAGCAGCTTGTCCACGAGGGCAGAGCAGGCCATGCGCGCCTTGCCGTTGATCAGCATGGCGCACGAGCCGCAGATCTCTTCGAGGCAGTTGGCGTCATACGCAATCGCAGTGGTGTCGGCACCGGACGCGTTCACCGGCTCCATGGCGATGTCGCCCAAGACGCTGGTGATGTTCATGCCCTTGCGGTACGGTAGCTCAAACACCTCCGTGCGCGCGGGCGCGTCGGGGTGGGCCTGCCGCTTGATGGAAACCTTGTAGCTGGTGCCCTTGTAAGGCTCAGCTTTTGTGCCGCCGTGGCCGTTCTTTGTCTTCGTCGCCATACTTACCTCGATGTGCCTGACACAAGTACAGGCTGTTCGCTGACTAATTTGAATTAACCGAACTCTTGTCTTAAGCCCAACTTAAACGTGTGCGCGGATCATGATTGCCTACGATCCGCAAAGTCCTGTACAGCGGCGTCAGCCTCTCGGACGATGTCGCCAGGAGCATAGTTCGGAATGTCAGGATCAGGTGTTCCTCTCTGACTTTGGAACACTGCTAACTCCTTCTGCGGCTGCAACCATTCCTTTATCTGATCTCCGCCGACGCCGACATTTTCCTTCCAGAGTATTTCGGCCCCATCTTTAATGCCGTCCTCTAATGCTCCCAGATGACCAAGACCAAGAAATCTAACCTCTACGAGCTTTCCATCTGTGTTTTCCCAGTCTGCATCATGCTGTTGACCTAACTCCACAGCGTGATTGAGTGCTTCCTCGGCATTTACCGCTCTAACAAGGACTAAGTTGCGATGAACGACATTCCTCTGCTCACCATCAACCTTGAACTCCACGATCAGTTCGGCAACGTACCAGCAACCCGTAGACTCGTCCAAGCTGTCTCCTATGCCGTAGCGTCATACCGGCGCGGACGCGGCTTGATCCACTGCGTATCCACGTCGTCGTAGCCAATGATGGGCTGGTTGTTTGCCGAGTCGTAGCTGGCCATAGTGGTCTTCAGGAACTGCTCGTCGTTGCGCTCGGTGAAGTCGGGCTTGTAGTGTGCGCCGCGGCTTTCGTCGCGCTTTTCCGCGCCCTGCACCATCACGCGGGCCAGTTGCAGCATGTTGTACAGCTGCCGCGTGAAGGCAAAGCTGGTGTTGGCCCACTGGCTCTTGTCGCCCAGGTTGATGCACTTGTAGCGGTCCAGCAGTTCCACGATCTTGCCGTCCGCCTCCTGCAGGCCGCTGTTGTAGCGGATGATGGTGGCGTGCCGCGTCATGGTGTCGCCCAGTTCACGCCATAGTTTGAACGGGTTCTCCTTGCCGGGATTGCTCAGCAGGAGGTTGTTCATCTCCGTCTGGCGCTGCTTTTCCGCCGCGTGGCCGCCGTCACCCTGCTGTGCGGGCAGCGACTTGGCGTAAGCCATCGCGTTGGGACCGGCAACGAAGCCGCCGTAAATGCAGCTGAGCAGGCTGTTCGCGCCCAGGCGGTTGGCGCCGTGGATGCTGTAGTCCGCCTCACCCGCCGCGAACACGCCGGGGATGTTCGTCATCTGGTCGAAGTCGACCCACATGCCACCCATGGTGTAGTGCACGCCAGGGAAGATCTTCATGGGCACTTCGTGCGGGTCGTCGCCCACAAACTTCTCGTAGATCTCGAGGATGCCCTCGATCTTGCGCTCCAGCGTGGCGCGGTCGATGTGCGACACGTCGAGGTACACCTGCGGCTGGCCGTCGATGCCCAGATTGTGCTCGTACACAATCTTGTGGATGGCGCGCGTGGCAATGTCGCGCGGCACCAGGTTGCCGTACTTGGGGTACCACTCCTCCAGAAAGTAGAAGCGGTCATCCTCGGGAATGTTCTGCCCTGGGCGCGTGTCGCCCTGCTTCTTCGGCACCCAGACGCGGCCACCCTCACCGCGGGCGCTCTCGGACATGAGGCGCAGCTTGTCCTCACCGGGAATGGCGGTAGGGTGTACCTGAATAAATTCGCCATTGGCGTAGTACGCGCCCTGCTGGTACAGCGCGCTTTGCGCGGAGCCGGTGCATACGACGGAGTTGGTGCTCTTGCCGAAGATGGCACCGTTACCGCCGGTGCAGATGATGATGGCGTCGGCAGGGAAGGTGCGGACCTCCATGGAGCGCAGGTCCATGGCGCAGATGCCGCGGCACACGCCGCCGCCGTCCAGCACGGACGACAGGAACTCCCAGCCCTCGTACTTGGTGACCTTGCCCTCACTCTCGAAGCGGCGCACCTGCTCGTCCAGCGCGTACAGCAGCTGCTGGCCGGTGGTGGCACCGGCAAAGGCGGTGCGGTGGTACAGCGTGCCGCCAAAGCGGCGGAAGTCGAGCAGGCCCTCGGGCGTGCGGTTGAACGGCACACCCATGCGGTCCAGCAGGTCGATGATAGCCGGACCCTGCGCCGTCATGTTCTTGACGGGCGTCTGGTTCGCCAGGAAGTCGCCACCAAAGACGGTGTCGTCGAAGTGCTTGTCGACGTTGTCGCCCTCGCCCTTCAGGTTCTTGGCCGCGTTGATGCCGCCCTGCGCGCACACCGAGTGCGACCGCTTGACCGGCACGATGGAGAACAGGTCCACCTTGCCTCCCGCCTCGGCGATCTTGATAACGGCGGACAGACCGGCAAGGCCGCCGCCTACGACGATGATTCTGGGTGTTGCTGCTGCCATCGGCTTACCTCACGCCTCTAACTACTAAGTTCACCAGCCCTGTACCGATGATTGAGACAAATCCTGCGTTCATAACAAGTTCAGCAAAGTGAAGCGAGCGGGTGAGGCTATCAGTCCGGCTTTTCCTTGCGTACTCGAACACCGGCCCACTGTTCGTCAGCCAGAGGCAGGAAGTCCATGGGTAACGATCTTCCGGCTCTAGTGCGCTGTTGAGTGCGTTTACCATCTTTCGTATCACCACTGCTCTAGCTACCAGACCAGAGAACATAAAGACCAGGCCACAAAGATTCAACAACCAGTTCATGCGCCTCATGGTTAGTAGTGACTCCTCTAGGACTTAACGAGGTACTCCATTTGGCGCAATCGGCTGACCTGCACTGTTGGTAGTTGGGTACTCCGCAGCGCCGTTCACAGTCGGTACTGTCGGCATCACCACACCATTCGGCTGTGCGGGCATTACGTCCTGAATCGGATACTGCTTGCCGTAAGCCACCCAGAAGATCGAGACCAGACCCATGGCGCACAGGGCCGAGCCGACCGCGCCGCAGACCCAGGCCGACTTCTTGCGGGCGTTGTCGCCGGGCGTGATGCCCCACTTGGCCGCGAACAGCCAGATGCCATACGCGAAGTGGAAGCAGGTGGCGACCATCGCGATGACGTAAATGGCCAGCATCCACGGGTGCGCCAGCTCCATCTGCACCTTGCTGTAGGCGAAGCCCGGGTGCTCCGGCAGGCTGACACCCGCAAAGCGCTGCCGCCAGACGTGCTGGATGATGTAGGCGAAGGCGATCAGGCCGCTGACGCGCTGCGCCACATACATCCAGTTGCCCGCCCAGGGGTACACGTTGACGTTGGCGCGGCCACGGAAGGTGATGAAGACGCCGAAACCCGCGTGATACAGCAGCGGGATAAAGATAAACGCCCACTCCAGCACGCGGACCAGCGGCAAGCCGTTCAGGAACTTGACCTGCTGCGCGTAGGCCAGCGGGCCGTGCACCAGCTCGAAGTTCGAGATGATGTGCTCCACCAGAAACGCGCCGATGGGCACAATGCCGGAGAGCGAGTGGAGCTTGCGCAGTAGAAATTCGTTGCCCTGGCCCGCGCGCAGCGGCTGCACGCCACGGCGGCGGGTCGAGTTATCGGGTGGTGCAACGCCTGCGACTGCGCCCATGCTGTCTCGCGCTCCTTACGAGTCTGCTTTGTAGAACCGCCTGGGATGCGCGGAACGGAAGCAAAGTAAGTATCGGACCGGGAGAAAAGCTCCGTCAATCAAGGTCTCGAAGTGCGTTCGATTAGCGTTACCGCTGTGCGATTGGCGGTTTTGGATTTGTTTCTGCCGCGCAGAACTATCTAGTTCTGTCACCCGACCGGAGCGAAAGCTCATTAACACGGACCTGCTGTGCCGGAATCCGTCATCGGGGCCTGGAAGAGAAGCAGGTCCCTCCACGCCGCACTGCGTGCTCTGGTCGGGATGACAAGAATGTGAGTTGCTCGCCAGGTGTAGTTAGCAGGGATGCCACTGCCGTAGCAGAGCGCGCAACGCGCGGCCACGGTGGCTGACACGGACGCGGTCGTCGGCGCTTGTTTCTGACATGGCGCAGCCAAGCTCCGGCACAAAGAACAACGGATCGTAGCCGAAGCCGCCGGGTGGGCCGGGTTCGTCCAGCAGTTCGCCTTCCAGCTTGCCGAAGCTGACCGCCTCTACCCTCCCGTCCATGGCCAGGGCAAGTGCGCAGCGGTAGCGGCCTCGACGATTTGTCTGTTCGAGCATGGCCAGCAGCACGGCCTCGTTGTTGTCCGCGTCCAGCGCTTCTGATGAGCCGGAGCCGTAGCCCACGTCGCTAGCGAACCGGGCGGAGCGTACGCCAGGCTTGCCGTTGAGTGCGTCCAGTTCAAGGCCGGAATCGTCGGCCAGCACCCATTTACCCGGGGCGTGCTGCGAGTAGTACACCGCTTTCAGTCGGGCGTTCGCTTCGAAAGTTTCGCCGGTCTCGTCCGGGGTGGGTACTCCGGCGAGGCCGGGCAGCGGCTGCAGCGTGATGCCTGCACCGGCAGCCTCCGCAGCTGCGAAACGGAAGTCGCGCAGTTTGCCGGGGTTCGTGGTCGCGGTGTAGACGGTCATTGCGCGTTATCTGTTTACGGCTGTGAAGTAGGTGCAGATGCAGGCAGAGACGCAGATCCTACCGCTTCGCTGCGGGATGACAAGCTGAAACGGACGTGGTGATGCGAGCACCGATTAGGCAAACACTGCCCCATCCTGCGTGGGGTATACCGCAGGGTAGCGGCCGCCCGTGCGCATCAGCGACTCGATGTCGCTCACGGGACGGATGCCCCCGCGCGCGCCGGTGCCGGTGCAGTTCAATGCCGCTGCAGCGCAGGCAAAGTTGAGGCGGCGGTCCAGCAGCCAGTTTTGCAGCAGACCGTACACGTACGCCGCGTGGAAGGTGTCGCCCGCGCCGGTCGTGTCGACCACCGGCACCCGATAGGCGGGCAGGTAGTGGAAGCCCTCGCCGTCCCAGGCCAGCACACCGTCCTGCCCCAGCGTGGCCGCGGTGATCTGGCTGCCATAGTCGGTTCGCATGGTCTGTAGCGCCTTTTCCAGGTCGCGGATGCCGGTCAGCCGGGCGGGGAAGTCGCGCGAAACGATCAGGTGGTCGATCAGCGGCAACAGGTCCTCAACACCGTCGTAGATCTCGTCCAGATCGGCGATCACGGGTATGCCCGCCGCACGTGCCCAACGCGCCGCGCAAGTGGCGGCGGCGGTGTCGAAGCCGTCCACATGCAAGGCGCGCGCCTGCTCGATCCACTCACGGCGCAGGTCACCCGCGGTTAGGCTCAGGCGCTCGTCACGCTTCAGCAGCACGGTGCGTTCGCCAGACCCATCCACCAGGATGATGCTCTGCGCGCTGGCCGTGCCTTCCGCCGTCAGGATGTGCGTTTCCACACCGGCGCGGTCAAAGGCAGCGCGGTGCACGGCGGCGGCGCTGTCATCGCCCAGTTTGCCGACGTAGCGCGTGTTGAGGCCCCAGGTCTGACAGGCCACCACCATGCTGGCGGTCTGGCCACCGGGCAATACCTGCACGGTTTGGAACTCCACCTTTTGGCCAACGGCAGGAAAGCGGTCCAGCGCGATCAGCGTGTCGGTCGCGTTCAGCCCTACGCCTACCACGTCCACCCGGTCCAGTTTTTGCATAAAAACTATGCTACGCGCAGATGAATTTCTGCGGAGAGGCCCGTCATCGCTAACTCTGTCCACGGTTGCCGGCGGAGGAACCTTCTGTGCGTTATTTGCCGCCCACCCGCCGGTGTGATGAAGGTGGAAATGCGCGTATGTTCGTGAATAAGCGGCTGATGGGGATGCCGCAACCACACACAGGAGCAGGGATGCAGAACGCAGCAACGCCGCCGCTGGAGCGGCGCAACATGGACAGCATGGCAGTAGTACCCGGCACGGGAAAACTGGGCATCATGATGCCGGGCATGGGCTCGGTGGCCACCACCTTTATCGCGGGTGTGGAGGCGGTTCGCCGCGGCATGGCGAAGCCGGTGGGCTCCGTCTCGCAAATGGACACGCTGGAACTCCCGGACGGCACGACGCCGCCCGTGCGCGATGCCGTGCCGCTAGCCGCGTTGGACGACTTGGTCTTTACCGGTTGGGATATCTTTGGCGGCAACTTGTACGAGGCAGCACGCACCGCCCACGTGCTGGAACGCGACCAACTGGATGCAATTCGGCCGTTTCTTGAGGGCATTGAGCCATTACCCGCTGCCTTTGACCAGCGCTACGTCAAGCGCCTGGAGCCAAGGCATCACAAGCAAGGACGCAACAAGTGCGACCTTGCCAACCAGTTGCGCAACGACATTGCAGAGTTCAAGGCCCGCACTGACCGGCAGGTCATGATCTGGACCGGCTCGACAGAGATTTATCTCACGGAAAAGCCAGTGCACCAGTCGCTGACCGCGTTTGAGAAGGGTCTGGTCAATGACGACGAGGACATCGCACCGTCAATGCTGTATGCCTGGGCGTGCCTGAAGGAGGGCATCCCCTTCATCAACGGCGCGCCCAACCTGTCCTGCGACATTCCTGCCCTGCATGAGCTCTCCAAGCAGACGGGTGCGCCGATTGCCGGCAAGGATTTCAAGACGGGCCAGACCCTGATCAAGACCGTGCTGGCACCGGCGCTCAAGGCTCGCTGCCTGGGCCTGCATGGCTGGTACTCCACCAACATTCTGGGCAATCGCGATGGCGAAGTGCTGGACGACCCTGACAACTTCAAGACCAAGGAAGAGTCGAAGCTGAGTGTGCTCGAATCCATCCTGCGGCCAGAGGAGAGCCCGGACCTGTACCGCGACTTCTACCACAAGGTGCGCATCAACTACTACCCGCCACGCGGCGACAACAAAGAGGGCTGGGACAACATCGACCTCTTTGGCTGGCTGGGCTACCCCATGCAGCTGAAGGTCGATTTCCTATGCCGAGACTCGATCCTGGCCGCGCCGCTGGCCCTGGACCTGTGCCTGTTCATGGACCTGGCGGCACGCACGCCCAGCCTGAAGCACACCGGTGTTCAGGAATGGCTGAGCTTCTACTTCAAGGCACCGGACACCGTCATAGTGGGTGCCCCGGCAGAGCACGACCTGTTCCGGCAGGCCGAGGTCTTGAAGGGGACGCTGCGCCGCATCGCCGCAGAAGCCTAAGCAGCCTGTAGGCCGCACCTGCTATGT
>CALMOM010000121.1:0-7355 GCA_937873305.1 uncultured Terriglobus sp. | reverse complement strand
GCTATGTTCAGGTGCGGCTTTTCAGGAGTTCCACGATGCGGTTTGCGCGGCTTTGCTCGGTAGGTGTGTGGTTTGCCGGTCTTACGTTGGCGGCACAGGTACGCGCTGTTCCGGACCGGCAGCAGTGGTTCCTGACGGCGGGCCAGAGCACCTATGCGGTGGGTGTAGATGACAAGAACATGCTGGAGAGCCTGTATTGGGGACCGGCACTGCCCGCGGACGCCACGCTGCTTAAAGCGCAGTCGCGGGCTGAGCGCTCATCCAACGATGGCCCTATGAACACCACGCCACTGGAGTACCCGGCCTGGGGCGGCGGGTTGCAGTTGGAGCCTGCGCTCAAGGTGGACAGCCCGAATGGCGACCGCGCCTTAGTACTGGTGTACGACTCGTCCAAAGTGGACTCGAACCAACTCGAAATAATCCTGAAAGACACGGTGCAGCCGGTGCGCGTGCACCTGCACTACCAGACGTACGCAGAGGGCGTGCTGGCCCGATGGTCCACCGTGGAAAACGCGGGTAGGCAGCCGGTGCGCATCGAGCAGGCCGCCTCTGGCACGTGGAACTTGCCCGCCGGAACGGATTACCAGCTCAGCTGGCTCACCGGGCAGTGGGGCGGCGAGTTCCAGCTGCACACGGCAGCGCTCCTGAATGGAGCGCAGGTGCTGGAGAGCCGCCGCGGCAGCACCGGCCACCAGGCCAATCCGTGGTTCAGCATCGGGCGCGAAGGGCAAACAACGGAAACCGCCGGGCCGGTGTGGTTCGGCGAACTGGGTTGGAGCGGCAGCTGGCGCATCAACGTCGAGCGCACGGCGCTGGACCAGGTGCGCGTGACGGCGGGCTATAACCCGTACGATTTCGCGTACGTTCTGCAGGCTGGGCAGACGCTGGATACGCCGCACGTGTACGCGGGCTACACGGCAGGCGGGCAGGGTGAAGCGTCGCGAATCCTGCACCGGTTCCAGCTTGCGGAGGTGCTGCCACTTGGCCCCACGCCGAAGCCGCGGCCCATCATCTACAACTCATGGGAGGCAACGGAGTTTCGCGTGTCTGAGGCTGGGCAAATGGGATTGGCGGAGAAGGCCGCCAGCTTGGGCGTCGAGCGATTCGTTATGGACGACGGCTGGTTTGGCCAGCGCAAGGACGACCACGCCGGGCTGGGCGACTGGTACGTGAACAAGGAGAAGTTCCCCAACGGCCTGAAGCCGCTGATCGATCGTGTGCACACGCTAGGCATGAGCTTCGGCCTGTGGGTGGAGCCGGAAATGGTGAATCCTGATAGCGACCTCTACCGCAAGCACCCGGACTGGGCCATGCACTTTCCAGACCGCCAGCGAACAGAGGCGCGCAACCAGCTCGTACTGAATATCGCGAAGCCGGAAGTAAAGGCGTACGTCTTCAACTGGCTGGACAAGCTGGTGACAGACAACGACATTGCTTTTCTCAAGTGGGACTACAACCGCAACTGGAGCGAACCGGGCTGGGACTCTGCGCCCGGTGAGAAGGGCAGCCCGGATGCTGCGAGGGAGATCTACGTCACCTACGTCCAGAACTTGTACGACATACTCCAAAAACTTCGAGCGAAGCACCCCAAGCTGGAGATCGAGTCCTGCGCCAGCGGAGGCGGACGAACCGACGCCGGTATCCTGCGCTACACCGACGAGGTGTGGCCGTCAGACAACACGGACGCGCTGGACCGGCTCAGCATCCAGGACGGTTTTACCCACGCCTACAGCCCGCAGACGATGGCCGCGTGGGTCACGGACGTGCCGAATTATCTGGATCGCCGCGTCATCCCGCTCCAGTTTCGCTTCCTGGTTGCCATGCAGGGCGCCCTTGGCATCGGCAATGATCTCAACAAGTTCTCAGCCGACGACATGGAGTTGTCCAAGCGCATGGTCGCGTTCTACAAGGGAGTGCGGACGACCGTGCAGCAAGGCCGGTTGTACCGGCTGCAGCGTCCTGAAGGTCGGGAAGCGTCGCAGGTGGAATACGTCTCACCCGATGGTGCTCAGGCAGTAGTGTTCGCCTACCTGCATAGCCAGCAGTACGGCATGGTGCAGCCACAGGTATCGCTGCAGGGGGTTGATCCCAACGCGCGCTACCGCGTCCGCCCGCTGGATGAGACGAAGTACACGGGTGAGGCAGTGGTCAGCGGTGCCGTGCTGCTGGGCAGCGGCCTGCCCCTGCAACTGCGGGGCGATTATGACAGCACCGCCGTCATTCTGGAACGGCAGTAGGAGCTGCGAATCCGTTCCTGATAGGCCGTAACTTTCGGGCGTACACTGCGTCTAACGGGTTGACGGCGGAGCTGCGCCTGCGCCCGGGAGCCACCCCATGAACCTCAAGCATCTCGTTCTTCTCACGAGCCTGTCCGTCGTGGCTCCTGTTTTGTCCATCGCGCAGTCCACCCCGGTCGGTACACAGACCCCCACAACGACACAGCCGAACCCGAACGGCCAGCCCACGTCTCAGCAGCCTACGTCTCAGCAGCCCACGGGGAAGACGGGGAATGGACCCACAGGCGAAGGTCCGGTCACGGCGAGCAAAGACGACCTGGACAAAGCGCGCGCCGAAGCCGCCAAGAACAACAACGAGCCCATCCCTGAGCCAGGCGACGATCTCCGCAAAGACATCAAGAAGGGTTCCATTGACGATGTGAATTCTGCCGGTACCCGCGACATCGGCGGTCGTGGCATGGGTAACTGGTTCTCCACCGATTGGGAAGTGCGCAACGGCAAACAATACGCCATGGAGATCGAGCGATCCTCTCACCTAATTACCGATCCGGTCATCGTGGAATACGTCAATCGCGTCGGGCAGAACATCGTAAAGCAGTCCGACGCAAAGGTGCCCTTCACCATCAAGGTGCTGGACTCCGACGAAATCAACGCCATGGCGCTGCCCGGTGGTTTCTTCTATGTCAACAGCGGCCTGATTCTTGCCTGTGACGAGGAAGCCGAACTGGCCGCCGTGATGGCGCATGAGACCGCGCATGTGGCAGCCCACCATGCCGCGCGCAACATGACCCGCATGGAATATGCACAGATCGGTATGGTGCCGCTGATGTTCATCGGCGGCTACACCGGCTACGGCATCTACGAGGCGGCTCAGATTGCCGTTCCGCTCACGTTCCTGTCATTCTCACGAGGCTATGAGGCGCAGGCAGACTGGCTCGGCGTGCAGTATATGTATCGTGCCGGCTACGATCCGCAAGCGTTTGTGCAGATCTTTGAAAAGCTGCAGGCGTTGGAGAAGCGCAAACCCGGCGTCCTGGCAAAGGCGTTTTCCGACCATCCGCAGACACCGGACCGCATCGCGAAATCGGAAGAGGAGATTGCGACTATCCTGCCCGCGCGCACGGATTACGTGGTCTCCACCTCCGAGTTCGACGATATCAAAGCGCGCCTCGCCCGCCTGCAGAACAAACGCAAGGTCGACGGCAGCAAGGATCCGAACAAGCCCACGCTGCGCCGCACCAGCACCAGCAATAATGATCCGAACAGCACGCAGGACAAGGGCAACACGGGTGATGATCGTCCGACGCTAGGACGGCGCGAGTAGTCAGCCTAGGGACCGCGTGTCTGGCAGTGTGTCAGCCAAAATGCGGCCACTCTTGTGTTCCATCCGCTTGTTAGCCGTAGTTGCCCTTGGCATCATGCGCACCAAGGGCAATTTAGGCCGCAGTAGTTAACAGACGTCTGCTTGGCGGCGCCTGCGCTTTACTGCACCGACTGCGCCCAGCAGTCCCGTACCCACCAGCATGAGCGATCCGGGCTCGGGCGTGACGGACGCCGCCTGTGCGATGTTCAGGTTGTACACGGCGTTAGGGCAGGGCGTAGACGTTGGGCGATCCGGGTCAGACCCCGGGCAGTACAGCGGTGTCAGCGTGTAATTGCCCAGCAGAAACGTCGGTGCGGTGACCGGTCCTGTGAAGAACTGCGGCCCCGCGTACGCGAACGATTCCAACAGGCCAGCACTGTCTGTGGTCTCGAGCAGGTCGTCGTCGTCTCGCAGGGCGAAGCCACCGCCCACTGAGTCTAGGTTGAATTGCAAGGGGCTCGCCGTAAACTTCTTACCGTTAGCCAAGACAGGGGCAGAGGCGACCTCGAAGCCCAGGTCGTCGTAGCTGGCGCTCACCGTGGGCGAGGCTGCGAGCGAGAACGTAATCGTAAGGCCGGTGCCGGTCAGTGTGAACTGGTCGATGGCCGCAGCCTGGAGAGTGGCGGGCACACTAAATAGTGCAGCGAGAGTGACAGCTTTGAACAACGTGTACATAGATCTCCTTGAATGCCAGATGATTGCCGGCTCACCAAACAATATCAGGATGTGATTAGCAACAAGGAGTTAGCTGTAGAGCGATGCGTAAAGGCTGCTGGTAGAGGCTGCTGCCAGTACGGCGACTTATACAATGGTCTGAGCGGCAGTCCGCCTGTTGCGCGCCAGCGACGTTGTCACATCGGTCGCGCCGGGGTACTGGGAGGCCATGCGCCGCCGCTCTGATGAGGAGAACCACAGAACATGATGACCAACACCAGCCCGCTGTACACCGATGAGCACGCCGCCGCGGGCACCAAGGAACCCATGCCGGAGATCGAGACTTGGCAGAACCATTTTCGGTCCTACGAAATCCTGATCGATGATCCGGAGTTCACCAGCGTCTGCCCGCGCACCGGCCTGCCAGACTTCGGTCACCTGACCATCCGCTACATGCCGCGCGAGCGTTGCCTGGAGCTCAAGAGCCTTAAGGAATACCTATTTTGCTACCGCGAGTTGGGCATCTTCCAGGAGAACATCGTTAACCGCGTGCTTGATGACACCGTAAAGGCCTGCGATCCGGTATGGGCCGAGGTCAAGGGTGACTTCCGTCCGCGCGGTGGCATCAGCACCGTTGTTACAGCGACCTATCCGCGTCCTCATGACCAGGTCACACCATTACGGTAACTTGTGCAACCGCTTGACGTTCCACACATGAAGTTCACCGAAACGAGGTCGTGTTTGAAGAGTGCATCCGCGTTGTTGCATTGCGTGCTGGCGCTGGCAGCGGCGTCAGGAACGATTCTTTCAGCGCAACAATCGCCCGCCGCGCCGGATCCACAATCTCTACCATCCGCCCCGGAAGCACAGCCAGCACGGCCAGCCACGGAAAGCGACGACGATCTGAACAAGGAGGAACACCAGAGATTACTCGGTGTACTACCAACCTTTAACGTCGTCATTGGTGGTGTTGCGCCGCCGCTTACGCCCAAGCAAAAGTTCAGCCTGTTCTTCCACTCGGTGACAGATCCAGCTCAATTCGTGGTGGTCGGGCTTGATGCGGGCATCGAACAGGCGCAGGACTCCTATCCTGCCTACCACTATGGCTTTACGGGCTACCTGAAGCGTTACGCCGCCAGCTATGCGGATACCTTTGACGGCAACTTTTTCGGCAATGCCGTCTTGCCGAGTCTCTTGCACCAGGATCCCCGGTACTTTCGCCTGGGGCACGGGTCGTTTTCGCATCGGCTGGGTTACGCACTGGCATCCACGGTGCGCTCCAAAGGCGACAATGGCCACTGGCAGTTCGCAACCTCAAACATTGCCGGTAACCTGATTGGCGGTGCTATCGCAAACGCCTACTACCCTCAGGAGAATCGCGGGTTAGGGTTGACGTTCGAGCGCGGGTTTATCGTCACCGCAGAGGGGTCGATCGGAGGCGTGCTGGACGAGTTCTACCCGGATGCGATCGCCTACCTGAAACGTCACCATCACAAGTAAGCCCTGTCCACTCTCGGCTTGCCTGGGGACCGTAGAATGGCTCCTATGCTCAAGGGATTGCTGATGACGTTTCGCCTGCTGTGGCTGGTCAACCTGCTGACAGGCGCTTTGTACTACTTCAAGGTCAACGTGCCGCTCAGTGCGCACATTTACGTCGGGTTTGCGATTGCACTGGTGATGCTCGTGATTGGCGCGCTGGGCTTGCGCGCGGCGGCTGGGCTGGGCATCGTGGCCATGCTGTGGGCTGTGTCTCTGCCGGTAGTCGGCATCTTGCAGCTGAAGCATCTGAACGCGCCAGACCTGCCCTACATCCAGATCACGCACGTGCTGCTGGGCCTTGGAGCCATCGCTATTGCAGAGATTCTGGGTAAGCGCATCCGGCTCTCGCGCGTGGCATAAGAGCGGGAACGCAAAGTACGCTAAGGTATCGCGCAGGCCGCATGCTTTCATCGGGATGTGCCTTTGCGTACTTGACGTTCTAATACAAGGGTTCGAACCAGCCACAGCATATGACCGCAGGCAAGACGACCACAGCACAGCACGCCAAAGCCGCCACGGTGGCGCTGGTCCTGCTGACGGCGCTGAACCTGGTCAACTACATCGACCGCTACATTCTGCCGGGCGTGCAGGAGATGGTAAAGGCGGAGTTCCACGTCAGTGACGAGCGCATCGGCGCGCTGACCACATGGTTCTTCATCACCTACATCATTGCCGCGCCGCTCACCGGCTGGCTGGGTGACCACTTCCCGCGCAAACCACTCATCGTGGCTGGTGCGGTGTTCTGGAGCGGCGTCAACCTGTTCACCGCCATGGTGCACAACTTCGACGCACTGCTCATCAGGCACGCGGCGTTGGGCGTGGGCGAGGCCAGCTTCGGCATCTACGGCCCAGCGCTGCTCAGCGACTTCTACCCGCCAGAGCAGCGCAACCGAGCGCTGACGATTTTCAACATCGCCATACCGGTGGGCGCGGCCCTGGGCTACAGCTTTGGCAGCGCTATTGCCTCGGCGCACGGTTGGCGGCACGCGTTCTACCTGTCGGCAATCCCGGGGCTGGTCATTGCGGCAGCTATCCTGTTGTTCCTGCGGGAACCCGCGCGCGGCACGAGCGAGCGACAAGTGAATCGCTCCGGTGCGGTCAAAGACCTTCTGCACAATCCCGCCTACCTGACGGCCACCATGGGCTATGCCATGAGCACGTTTACCATCGGCGGCATTTCTGCCTGGATCCCCAGCTTTCTGCAGCGCGAGGCAGGCATGTCCGCAACGCGCGCCGGCTTCATGGTCGGTGCGATTACCGCTGCTACCGGCTTGGCCGGCACTGCGTTGGGCGGCTGGTGGGCGCAGCGCTGGCTGCGGCGCGATCGCCGCGCGCTGTACTGGGTGTGCGCCGCAGGCCCGGCCATCTGCACCCCCTTCGCGCTGCTGTGCTTCTTTGGCCCGCGCGCGACCATGCTGCCCGCGCTGGCCGCGGCAGAGCTGGCGCTGTTCCTGGGCAGCGGTCCGGTCAACGCCGCCATCGTCAACAGCGTAAGCGCGCAGGTGCGTGCCACGGCGCTGGCCGGGCAGAAGATGGGCAGCCGGGTGCTGGCGGTGCTGCCG
>CALMOM010000120.1:4031-9036 GCA_937873305.1 uncultured Terriglobus sp. | reverse complement strand
CCATAAAGGCACGCAGAGCCGCGGAAAACGGCCGCTTCAGCGCGTCCGGTGTGCGCGCGAGTTCAACCGCGTACTCCGCGCCGAGAATACGGACGGCGAGCGGATCTTCGAACACCAGCGGCTGCGCGTCATGCATCTGGTGCGCCGCTCGGCGCAGCGCAACGCGCAGGGCGGTGCGCGATGGCTGGGAGGGGACCATGCCAACAGCTTACTTGCTCCCTGCGCTAAACTAAGCGCGCGGTGCGTCGAGGACACAACCCAAAATGGAATTCGATTGGGATGAAGCCAACGTCGCGCATCTCGCGCGTCATCAGGTCAGGCCGGAGGAAGTGGAGCAAGCGGCAGCAAGCGACCTCCTCATGCTTCGTTCAGGATGGGTAGAGGACGAGTACCGCTATCGTGTCATAGGAGAAACGTGGTCTCTGCGAGTACTTGAGTTCGTCTTTACCGAAAGGCGGCACGCCACGAGAATCATAAGCGCGTGGACTGCGCCCCGAGCTCTGCGATTGGAGTATCTTGAATGGAGAAGCAAACCATGACCTCTAACGAGCTAAGCCGCCCAAAGTTCAAGGATGAGACGGAAGAAGCTGAATGGTGGTATGACCACCGTGAAGCGCTTGCCGAGATCGATGTCCAAACCATTCGTAAAGGGGAAGCGAAGCGGCGAACACTCGATTCAATGATCGCCGAAGCAGCAGGCCGTCGGATCGCACGTGATCTCGGGCTATCCGATACGGACTTCGAGCAGGTGGCTCGTGTCGCTGACGCACTAAACGTCTCCGCAACAGAGTGTCTGCGACGGTTGGTGCTCGCCCGTGTGCAAGCGTACTCAGGTGGTAGTAGCCAGTCTACTGCTCAAGAAGCGGCGTAATCATCTCGCAATCAAGATGCGAGTTCTGCGAAATCACCGCTGCGTCAGTTCTATAGAAGCTAGGCTTGAGCATTTCACCTGCGGGTGTAGCTGCAGGCCGCCGATCTCATGGGCGTTTCCCGCGAAGGAACGCCGCTGCACAGAACCTACTTTGAGCCACAGCTGCAGATGAAATGGTCTAGATACGAAGACTAATTTCCTTTCGTCATCCACTCCAGCGTCTTGGCCAGGTAGCTCTTCAGGTTTTTGCGCTCCACAATCGCGTCCAGAAAGCCGTGCTCCAGCAGGAACTCTGATCGTTGGAAGCCCGGCGGCAGCTTCTGCCGAATGGTTTGCTCGATGACGCGCGGGCCCGCAAAGCCGATCAGTGCGCCGGGCTCGGCGATGTTCAGGTCGCCCAGCATGGCGAAGCTTGCCGTAACGCCGCCGGTGGTAGGGTCGGTCATCAGGCTGATGTACGGAATCTTTTCGTCATCCATTTTCGCCAGTCCCGCGGAAATCTTTGCCAGCTGCATCAGGCTGGCTATGCCTTCCATCATGCGCGCTCCACCGGAAGCGGAGATGATGATCAGCGGTACGCGCCCGGCGAGCGCACGGTCCACGGCGCGCGCAATGGTTTCGCCCACCACCGCGCCCATCGACCCGCCGATAAAGCCGTATTCCATGACCGACAGCACGACATCCTGCGTACCGAGCTTGCCGACTGCGTTGACGATCGCATCGTTGAGGCCGGTCTTCGCCTGGGCCTGCTTCAGCCGTCCCTTGTAGGGCTTCAGGTCGCAAAAGTCGAGCGGGTCGGTTGAGCGCAGTTCGAGATCGACGAGCTCATACCCGGGCTCCAGTAGATTTGCAACTCGGGCGCGCGCGTCGAACTTGAAGTGTTTGCCGCAGTTCGGGCAAACCTGCAGGTTGGCTTCGATATCGGCTTTGAACAGAACTTTGCCGCACTGGTCGCACTTGGTCCAAAGGCCTTCGGTGCGGACCTCGTGCCCTTCGGTCGGAACGATCTGGTGCTCGGTGCGTTTGAACCACGCCATCGGTGCTTGTCGCTCTCCTTAAAGACCCTTGTGGCTATGCGTAGCCAAATGAAAACGGCCTTCGCTTATTGTAGCGAAGACCGTTCCAGGCAAGCCCCGGAAAGTACAGCAAACCGTCCGCTACGCGACCGCCCAGGCGGGAGCGTTACCGATCAACGCAGCCGCCGAAAAGCGCGTTTCGCCGCTCCACGTGGGAAGATTGAACCCGGACTCCGGATGTACAGATGCGCCGTCGCCCATCACGTGGTGATTGCGCAGCGCTTCCACGATCTCAGCCTTGCGCGACGCACGCTCGGACGCCGAAGTCCGCGTCCAATACACCAGAAAACCCTGCCCGCACACGCTGCACCGCACATCGCTCGCCGTATTGGATGCCTTGCAAAGAACCTGCATTGAACTTTCTCCTTTGTTGCGACTGCCCACTCTCGCGCCGCTCGCTTTGAATTTGATTTCCTGAGGTTAGGCCATGCATGGGGGAGGGTCGATTCCACCTCCGCACAAAGCGAATACAACTATGCGGCAGGTACGTGCGTGCTGGGGAGAAGCGTTTCCGATGAAGTGCGACCAAAGCGTAAAATCAGCCGCAGAGGAATCCAACATGGCCACGGCAGTCCTCATCCCCGTCAGCGAATACCTCAGTACAACGTACCGTCCCGACTGCGATTACATCGATGGCGTGCTCAAGGAGAGAACAGTGGGAGAGCGCCCGCACAGCATCTTGCAATCTATCTTTGCCGCGGTTTTCCTGAACAATTTCGATACGTGGTGTGCTGTCGCAATGACGGAACAGCGGGTTCAAATCAATTCGTCGCGCTACCGCATTCCGGATATATGCGTGGTGCGGGACACCGACCCGAATGACGGTATCGTCAGCGTTGCGCCGCTGCTCTGCATCGAAATCATTTCCAGCGAGGATCGCTTCTCCCGGTTGCAGGAGCGGATCGATGATTTCGCTTCCATCGGTGTCGCAAATCTTTGGGTTCTCGATCCTGTGGAACGCGTCGGCTACTACGCCTCGCCGCGCGGCTTCACGAAAACCGATGACGGCACGCTTCGCATCGCGAACAGCTCTATCGTAATCAGCCTTGCCGAGGTGTTCGCGCAGATGGACAAGCTCAATCGCAACGCGCGCTGAAAGTATGCGAGGCAGCATTTATCCTTAAAAGCTGTGAGCGACCAGATTCAGATCCAGCTTCCCGACGGTTCCATCCGCCAGGTGCCCTCCGGCACGACGCCGTTCGACATTGCCAACAGTATCTCGCCGCGCTTGGCCGCTGCGTTGGTTATTGCGCGCATCACGCCCACCACAACGACGCATTCTGCGGGTGCTGCATCTGGAACCCAGGACGCCGATGCCACCGCAAAGATCGACCAAAGTGAGACAGGCATGTATGCGGACGTGGCCGATCACCAAAGTGAGCGGCTCGTCGAGTTGTCGTATCCGCTCATGCACGAGGTCGCGCTCGAGTTGTTGAAGGAGAATGACCCTGCAGCCTTGCGTGTTGCGCGCCATTCCGCCGCGCACATCATGGCTACGGCAATCCTGGAGCTATTTCCCGAAACCAAGCTCGGCCACGGCCCCGCGACGGACAGCGGCTTTTTCTACGACGTGTACCGTGAAACACCGTTCACCGAAGCCGATCTTGCGTCGATCGAAGCGCGCATGCACGAAGTCACGAAACGTGATGAGCCGTTCGTTCGCACCGAAGAGTCGCGCGAACAAGGCATTGACAACTACAACAAAGCCGGCGAGTTCATGAAGGTCCACTTTATCGAGCGCTTCACCGAACCCGGGGACCAGATTTCGCTTTACCGCAACGGCAGGTTCACCGATTTCTGCCGCGGCCCCCATGTGCCTTCGACGGCGCGCGTCAAGGCGTTCAAGCTGACGTCGCTGGCCGGCGCATACTGGCTGGGCAACGAGAACAACCAGCAGTTGCAGCGGCTCTATGGAACCGCGTTCTTCAATGCGAAAGACATGGACGCGCACTTCAAGCATCTGGAAGAGATCAAGGCGCGCGACCATCGCGTGCTGGGCAAGCAGCTTGACCTGTTCAGCATCCAGGAGATCGCCGGCGCGGGACTCATCTTTTGGCACCCCAAAGGCGGGCTGATCCGCAAGATTATGGAAGACTGGATGCGCGATGAGTGCGTCCGCCGCGGCTACTCGCTGGTATACACACCGCACATCATGCGACGTGAGTTGTGGCGCATCAGCGGGCATGAAAGTGTGTACGCGGAAAACATGTACCCGCCCATGGAGCTCGACGATGCGGAGTACCGGCTGAAGCCGATGAACTGCCCCGGCCATATCCTGATCTACAAGTCATCTCCCAAAAGTTATCGCGACCTGCCGCAGCGCTACGCTGAACTCGGCAACGTATACCGTTATGAGCGCTCGGGTACCATGCACGGGTTGCTGCGCGTGCGCGGCTTTACGCAGGACGATGCGCACATCTTCTGCACGCGTGAACAGATCACCTCAGAGATCGAGGGCTGTTTAGACTTTGCAGAAGCCGTGCTGAAGACCTTCGGCTTTGCCGAGTACCGCGTGGAGTTGAGCACGCACCAGCCTGGCAACTCCGACTTCATCGGCACGCCGGAAGAGTGGGCGCAGGCCGAAGGCGCGCTGCACGACGTGCTCACCAAGCGCGGGCTTACATTCCAGACCTTTCCCGGAGAAGCCGCCTTCTATGGTCCCAAGATCGATGTAAAGCTCGTCGATGTGCTGGGCCGCTTGTGGCAGCTCAGCACGGTGCAGTTCGACTTCAAATTGCCGCAGCGCTTTGAGCTTGAATACACAGGAGAAGACGGCGAAAAGCATCAGCCTGTCATGGTGCATCGCGCGCTGTTCGGTTCGGTGGAACGCTTCTTCGGCGTGCTCATCGAGCACTACGCCGGCGCGTTCCCGTTGTGGCTCGCACCGGTGCAGGTGGGCATCGTGCCTATATCCAACGACAAGCACCTCGCCTACGCCGAGCAGGTGAAGCAGCGCCTCGAAGCCGCTGGCCTCCGCGTCGAGCTCGACGCCTCGAACGGCAAGATGCAGGGCAAGATCCGCGACTTCGGCCTGCAGAAAGTCCCTTACATCCTCGTC
>CALMOM010000120.1:0-4021 GCA_937873305.1 uncultured Terriglobus sp. | reverse complement strand
CTGCGCGTGGAACTGGATGCGAGATCGAACCATATGAAGGCAAAGATCCTCGACTTTGGCTTGCAGAAGCTTCCGTTCATCCTGATCCTGGGCGATAAGGAGGCCGCAACGCAGTCGGTCTCCGTGCGTGTGCGCGCAAAAGGCGATGAAGGTTCTAGACCTCTCGAAGAGTTCATTAACCGAACAAAAGCACTTGTCGGGGCTCACTCTATGGAACTCAGCGAAACCGCGACCGCTGTCCAAACATTGTCATCCTGAACGCAGCGAACTGTTGTTCCTCTAAGGGGTCTAAAGGGCTCCAAGGGCACACGTCCCATGGAGCAGAGGGTGGGAGACCCGACTTATATATGGTTGATCTCGCACAGTTCGAGCAGCAAGGCTTCGCGCTTACCGGCCCGCTGCTTGCGGCACAACAAACCAAGTCTCTCATCGCTTTAGTAGAGCAGCACACGCCCGATTCGCAGGGCCCACGCAGGGGCGGCCTCCGCGATGTGATGAGTCTCGTGTCTGAACTCCGTTTTGTGGCGGACGATCCTGCTGTCCGCGCTTTCGTAGAAGCTATTCTGGGGCCACAAGCATTTGTTGTGCGCGCCACTCTTTTTGACAAAACCGACGCTGCTAACTGGAAAGTTCCCTGGCATCAGGACGTTACGATTGCCGTGCAGCAACGCGCCGAGCTCGTAGGTTACGGCCCATGGTCAGTCAAAGCCGGAGTAGAGCATGTGCAGCCGCCCACCTCTGTCCTCGAGCGAATGGTGACAGTTCGGATTCACCTGGACCCCTGTCCTGCCACCAATGGCGCTCTGCGAGTGATGCCGGGAACTCATAAGCTTGGGCGGTTGAACCAGGACGATGTTACCCGATATGTTGAGGGCCGGTCGGCGGTCACTTGCGAAGCACTGGCGGGAGAAGTGCTCGTGATGCGTCCACTTCTGTTGCACGCTTCGTCGCCATCTGAGATCCCGGCACATCGACGTGTCCTGCACTTTGACTTTGCCGTTGATCCCCTGCCTGCGCCGCTTACATGGAAGCTCCGTTCTTGAGCGATGAATCGTACAGTAAGCGTACATCTTGTGCATCCAATGGTGCATGAGCAAACTTGCACCGATCACCTCTACAGACCACACCGACGGCCCCGCTTCTGCGGCGGTCACGCTTGTTGAGTATGGCGACTACCAGTGCCCTTCTTGCGGGGAAGCCGCGCCCGTTGTGGCGAAGCTGAAGAAGCATTTCGGCGACAAGCTGCGGGTGGTGTTTCGCCACTTCCCGCTTGAGCAGCATCCGTACGCCGAGCACGCTGCGGAAGCGGCCGAGTTTGCCGCGGCGCACGAGAAGTTCTGGCAAATGCATGAGGCTCTCTACAAGCACCAGCGCGAGCTTGGCGACGAGACGCTCGGAAAGCTGGCGAACAACCTGGGCCTGAACGCGGATGAGCTTGCGAAAGCCTTTGCCGCTAAGACGTACGTGACCAGGGTGAAGCACGATCTCGCTTCAGGAGAAGCTGCCGGTGTGGAAGGCACGCCCTGGTTCTACATTAACGGCAAAGCATTCGATGGCGGTGCCGACTATGAGGCCATGCTGGAAGCGATCGAAACGGAAGTCTCCGCTGCAAAGTAGGTTGCAGCTTTATGACCATGGTCATAGACTATGGTCATGAAGCTTACCTACCAACCCGAAGCCGAATTGAACACTGTTGCCGCCGGAGAGTTCAAAGCTAAGTGTCTCCGTCTGATGGACCAGGCCGTGGTTGAGCAGCGCGCTATTACAGAACCCAAGCGCGGGCAGGTGGTTGGGCAGTTTGTGCCAGTGCCTCGGGGTCCAAAAAACACCCCCACATCTGTTGGACTCTTTTCAGAAATGAAGATCTTAGGAGATATCGTTTCGCCTCTACCGCAAGAGTGGACACTGCCGGAGTGGGCGTGGGACTCAACTGGTGAAATTAAAAAGTCTCATAAGAAGGCAAAAAAGAAGTGAACGGCTATTTGCTCGACACACACGTCTGGCTTTGGGCAACACGCAATGCGGTGGAGGAAGTTTCGTCTGAGTTCTTTGTCGATTTGGATGGCTGGAATGCAGAGCAGTTGGTTCACCTGTCACCCTTCAGTTGCTGGGAGGTAAGCCTCTTAGAAGACAAAGGTCAGATTGTTCTGCAGCACTCCCCTGAAGTGATTTGGGAAACGTACCTTAGAGTGGGCTATAAGGTCGCCCCGCTGACTCCACAGGTGCTGATCGAAGCTAACCGGCTGCCGGGCGACATTCATCGTGACCCCGCCGATCGCATTTTGGCTGCCACGGCACGTGAGTATGACTTCACGCTGGTTACACGCGACAAGGCTTTGCTGCAGTACGCCAAACAGGGCCATATCAAGGCGCGCATGCCTTGAAGCGAGCGGAGTATCACAACAACATGCGTGATTTCCGTCGCGATCCCATTCTTGAGTCGATCTCCATTGACGCGCCGATTGCGCGCTGCTTCGCCCTGTCCACCCGAGTGGAGCTTGTGAAGCGGACGCTGGGGATGAACCTCGTGGCGGGGACGCGCGAAGGCGAAATCAGCAGCGGACACGTGGTTGCCGGCAGCCGTGTTCATTGGCGCGGCATCAAGTTCGGCCTGCCGACGCACCATCACACGCTGATCACCGGCTACGCAGCGCCGCATATCGTTGGTGAAGGTGCAATGCAGCAGGCTTGGTTTCAAGACTCGCAGGAGCGCGGCCGCTTCGCTTTCTTTCAGCATGACCACGGCTTCCAGCAACTATCGCCTGAAACTCCTACGCTGCTGCAGGATGAAGTACGCTTCACGCTTCCGTTTGGGGTACTTGGCCGTGTTGTGGCGCGATACATCCTGGCGCCCCATGTACGACGCCTGGCGCAGCGGCGGTTCCGCCTGATTAAGCAGCTCGCCGAAAGCAATGGCTGGCGCGAGTGGGTGGACACTGCATCTCAGTAGCGAGAGGTGACACATGAAGGCAGTTGTTCTGCATGAGTATGGCCCGGCGTCGAACCTGAAGTACGAAGACTTCGACGATCCGAAGCCTGCGCCGGGTGAGGTGCTGGTAAAGGTGTCCGCAGTGAGCATCAACCCGGTGGACTGGAAGATGCGTTCGGGTGAAGCGAAGGATCGCTTTCCCGTGGAGTTCCCTGGCATCCTGGGCCGCGACGTTGCCGGCGTCGTGCGTGAAGTGGGTGAAGGCGTCACCGGCTTCGAGGCCGGCGACCACGTGATGGCGATGGCGCAGGCCACCTATGCGGAACTTTGCGTTGTGAAGGCAAGCGAGTTGGCCAAGGTGCCGGAAGGCCTGGAGATGACGGCTGCCGCAACGCTGCCATTGGTAAACCTTACCGGCGACCAGTTGGTGCGGCTCGGCTGCAACGTGCAGGCAGGAGAGACGGTCCTGGTGACCGGTGCGCTGGGCGCGGTGGGACGCTCGGCTGTATTTGCGGCAAATGAGATGGGCGCGAAGGTGATCGCCGGTGTGCATGGCGCGCAGTTGGCGGAAGCAAAGAAGCTGCCTGGTGTCGTCGACGCGATCGCCGTCGACCACGATGATTCACTTGCGAAGCTCGGCTTGTTGGATTGCGTGGCTGATACCGTTGGCGGCGAAGTAGCGAGCAAGCTTCTGGGCAAGGTGAAGCAAGGTGGGACATTCGGCAGCGTACTTGGTCCGCCTGCGGATGCGGCGCTGCATCCCACCGTGCGTATCAACCCGATTACGGCGAAGCCGAACCCGGTAACAACTGTGCATTACGCCGAGGCCGTACGTGTTGGGAAGCTCGAGATCCCGCTCGACCGGGTGTTGCCTCTGGAGGAAGCGGCCGCGGGTCATACGGCAGCGGAAGGCGGCGCGCACGGAAAGATCGTGCTGGTGCCGTAAGTGGCGGTCAACAAGCAATGCTAGAGAAGCGGATCCTTCACTGCGTTCAGGATGACAAGGTGGTGAGTTCTTTAGGGAACGTTGTCATCCTGAGCGACGCGAAGGGTCCGCCTCTCTACCTCAAAGTTCCTTACTACACCTAGTAC
>CALMOM010000119.1 GCA_937873305.1 uncultured Terriglobus sp. | reverse complement strand
CGGCGTCGACACGGTGCTCGGGCCCGAGATGCGCTCCACTGGCGAGGTGATGGGCGTCGCGGAAACCTTCGGCGAGGCGTTCGCCAAGGCACAGATCGCGGCCGGTCAGAACCTGCCGACCAGCGGCACGGTGTTCCTGAGCGTCAACGACCACGACAAGGCCCAAGTGGTTAACCTGGCGAAGCAGTTTACCGAGATGGGTTTCCATCTGGTGGCCACGCACGGCACCGCAGACCTCTTGCACGATGCCGGTCTGCAGGTTGAGCGTGTGCACAAGGTGCAGGAGGGACGGCCGAACGTGGTCGACCTCATCAAGGGCGATCGCATCCAGCTGATCGTGAACACGCCGCGGGGGCAGGACACCTTCTTTGACGAGAAGGCCATTCGTCGCGCAGCAGTGCTGGCACGCATCCCGACGATCACCACGATCGCTGCTGCGCGCGCGGCGGCAGAGGGCATCGCCGCGCTGCAGGGTGGCCGCACCACCGTCTACGCGCTGCAGCAACTACACGCGGAGCGCGAAGCCCTGCAGCTCGCCTGAGGGCAGGCGTCACTTGCCGAGAAACGCGCCGATTTTGTCGTTGAGGAACTGCTTGTCCGCGGGGCTGGCGCCCGCACCCGCCGGGTGCCCCCAAAGCGACGGGATCGGCATCAGCGTGCCCTGCCTCAAGAACGCCGCCTCATACTTCGCGTCTTCCAGCGGGAAGTACAGGTCTGTGGCTGAGGGCATGTAGAGCACCGGCACTTGGATAGACGTGAGTGCCTTCTCCACGTTGCCGCCGAAGTCAACCGGCTTGTCGCCCGCCTGCTTCGTCGCACCCACGTCATTCGACTCCCACGTGCGGGCCTGCAGGATGTAGTCGTTGGCATCGGCGCTGAAGCGCGTGCGAAAGCTGAACATGTACTGCTCAAACGTGGTGCCGGGCGCTGCGGTCGCACGCCACAATTCCTTGCGCCACCACTCCTGCGAGTACAGCCAGCCCGCCCACACCATGCCGAACGCCGCCAACCCCTTCGTTGGCTCCGTCTTGTAGTTGCCGTCCATAAAGGCGGCATCCTCGGTCAGCGCGGCGATCTGGCCTTCCAGCCGCACGATGCCGTGGCCGTACGTCTTTGCCGTGCCGCTGGTCGCCACGATGCGATCCATGAACGTCGGATAGCTGACCGCCCACTGGAACGCCTGCTGCGCACCCATGGAAAAGCCGATGACCGCGCGCAGGTGCCGGATGTGCAACTCCTCCACCAGCAGCTGGTGCACGGCATCCACGTTGTCGCGGATCGTCATGACCGGAAAGCGCGGACCGTCAAAGGGTGCGGGCGTGTTGGACGGCGACGAACTGCGCCCATTGCCGAACAACTCCGATGTGACCATGAACAGCTTCGACGTATCCAGCGCACCGTTGGGATTGCTGGGCGACTTGATCAGGAAGCCATAGCCGGTCAGGTTTGCCATGTAGTGCGAGGGCAGCAGCACGGCATTCGAGCCGTCGGCGTTCAGCGTGCCGTAGGTGCCATAGACCACGCGCGCCTCTGGCAGCGTCACGCCAGACTCTGTCTTGAAGTTGTGGATGACGAACTCGTGCCGCTGCGGCGTGGGCCCGGATGGAGCGGCAGGCGTTTGGCTTATAGCGGGCACTGCAAACAGCAGAGCAAGCAGCAGGCTAAGCTTGGGCATGCTCTGAGAGTACGACGTGACGCACACTGTACGCGCGGGTTTACTACACTGAAAGATATGCTGCTCGATGGCGTCCACATTCCGCTGCTCACCCCCTTTTACCCGGACGGACGGCTGTACGTGCGCAAGCTGGAGCACAACGTGCGCCGCTACTCCCTGATGCCGGTCAGCGGCCTGGCCGCACTCACCTCCATCTCAGAGACGGAATCGCTCAGTGACGCGGAGCGCCGCACCGTGCTGGAAACGGTGGGCCGCGAGGCCGCACCGGACAAGGTGCTGCTGGCCGGTGTTGGCTTGCCAGGCGTTCGAGAGTCCATCGCTCTGGCGCAGGTCGCGGCTGACGCCGACTTTGATGCCGTGCTGGTCGCAGCTCGGCCCGCATACACGCAGGTGCGCCTGCGGGAAGGCCATGCAACGCCTGAACTGCAGGTATATTTTGAAGCCATTGCGGACGGTTCGCCGCTGCCGGTCATCCTTGTGTCGGGCGAGAGGGAGAGGGCACTGCCGCTGGACCTGGTCGCGCGGCTGGGCGGCCATCGCAATGTGCTCGGCCTGCTGGAGCAGTCGAGCCACATTAGCCGCGTGATGCAGGTACGGGAGCGTACGGCAGGGGTAAAGCGCACCCCCACTGTCACGCCCACCTTTACAGCTGTTACTGGCCGCATGCTGCACCGCGCCACGCCCGAGGTGGCAACCGGCGGCACGTTTGTCAGTGCAGAGTCGCTGAGTGGCGGCGTTGCGCTGGCGACCACTCCGCCCGTGCCCGCCCTCAAGACGCGTACGAAAGAGACCGGCTTTCAGGTGCTGTGGGGGCTGGCGTCTGACGCAACCGAGGCGCTGCGCGCGGGGGCAGGCGGCCTGCTGCAGCCGGTCGCCGCTGCTGTGCCGCAGGCTGCCTTTGAGGTGTGGGCCGCGTACAAGGACGGCAGCCACAGCATCATTGCAGAAAAGCAGGGCAGGCTTGTGGCGCTAGAGCAGGGCATACCACCGTGGGATATCGCCGCCCTCAAGGCAGGTTCGGAACTCTCGGGCTATGCAGGCGGTCGGCCACGTTTACCGCTGCTGCCGGCGATGGCAGAACGTCAGCAGGAGATTGCGGCTTTGTTACGCTCCATGCGAGCCTGAGCTGGCGTTGCTCCGCCCACTGTCACCTCTGAGCAGCGGAGTGACGAAGGCTCCTACGGTCTTGTGACTTCGCCAGGTGTTGACGGGTTTCGCTTGAATGTGTGACGTACGGGATTCGCAAATGTCCCTTGGGATCCTTCGCTTCGCTCAGGATGACGAGGCTTACCGATTTCGAGGCGTTACCGTCACGCCCATGCCGCTCAGTTTGCTGCGCGCGGCGCTCGCTTCCTGCGAGTTTGGATAGCGCTGGATGAGCGAACGCAACTCCCGCACGCCAGCATCGTTTTGCTTTAGCGCCAGCAGCGCTTCGCCCTTGCGGAGTTCGGCCACGGGAATCTTCGGGTTGCCGGGGTATTGCTCTCCAACGCGGTCATAGTTCTTGGTGGCGGCAGCGAAGCGACCTGCCTTGTAGTCTATTTCGCCCAGGTAGAAGTAGCTGTTTCCCGCGTAGTTCGCATCGGGGTAGTACTTGATCACATCGTTGAACTCGGCCGCGGCCACCGTATATTTGGCTCCGTTGTAGTCGCTGAAGGCGGTGCGGTACAGGTCCTCCACCGGCGGTGCATTGGGCGCAGCCGCAGCAGGTGCGGAGGTCAGCGGTGTGCCCGCAGAGGGCTTGCCCGTGCGGGTGATCGGCGCAGCATTGGCGGGCGGCGCGGAAAAGTCATTCGCAGGCGCGCTGCTTATGGCGGGCGTGTCGATGCGGGCACTCATGGAGGCCTGCGAACTCTGCAGATCACTTAGTGTCTTTTCGATGCGGCCCAGCCGTGCCTTCAGCTCGTCGACGGAGTCGTTCAGCGTTTGCACCTGGCCGGAGAGTTGCTGCGCGCCGGTGCCGCTGGCCTCGCTCTGCGCGCGCATCTGCCGTTGCAAGCCGTCCATGATCTGCGACATTTTGTTGACGGAGTCTACCGTCTGCTGGATCAGGTCGCGTTGCACGCCCATGCGCTCGTCATTCGACTGCTGCAGGCGCGCCACCTGGTCCAGCAGCTGCTGCACCTGCGTCTGCAACTGGATGATTTCCTTGCTGGCAGCAAACATCGGTGCAGGCGCGGTCAGCGTGATGGCGGCAAGAGCGAGTGTGGCGGGAAGCACGCGGAAGCGGTGCATGATGTCTCCTAACGGATACGACGTGCGATATCGAAGAACTCATTACGTTAACGCATTCGGAAGGGCACAGCTTTAGCTGTGCCGAAAATCATTCCCAAGTACAACGGGCTTCAGCCCCTGAGGTCAGCTTGGTGGAGCAGACCCCGGCGGCTAAAGCCCTCCACTTTGCTACTCCGATGGCATGGCTAAAGCCATACCCTTCCGAAGAGATTTCCTGTTTTCTCAAACCTCTATTAAGACGAGGTCAGTGAATTACCTACTTATCGATTAGGAACTGCGCGCGGCGGTTCTGCTGGTAACAGCTCTCATCCTGCTCCGTGCAAAACTGTTTTTCCTTGCCATAGCTCACAACACGGATGCGGCTGGCGCTGACGCCAGCGTTAACCAGCGCGGTCTTCGCGGCACCCGCACGGGTTTCGCCTAGCGCGAGGTTGTACTCGGCAGAGCCGCGCTCGTCGCAATAGCCGCCGATCAGCACCTTGATGCCGGTGTGTGCATTCAGGTACGCGGCGGCGTTGTTGGCGTTGGTGGTCGCATCGGGCCGCAGGTCGGAACTGTCATAGTCGAAGAACACATCCTGCACTGCGGCATGGAACGCAGCGTCAGTACCCGTGTCACCCAGGTTGCTGGAGGTGCCGGATGTGGGTGCCACGGGCACGCGCACTGTCACGCGGACGCTGGCCTCTGCCGTGCCACCGTCGCCGGTCGCAGTCAGGTGAAAGTTCGTGGAGTTTGACGGTGTTACATTTTGCGTGCCGCTCAGATTCACCGGGCCAATGCCGTCAATGTTTACTGAGGTCGCGCCGCTGGTGCGCCACGTCAGCACCACGGAAGAACCCATGTCGATGGCCTCTGGCGAGGCCGTGATGGTTGCCGTGGGCGCAGCAGCCGCAGCGATTGACGGAGCTGTGTAGGGCGGTGGCGCGCTCGCCTTTTTGTGGCAGCCCGCCAGCAGCAGCGTGGTGGCTGTGGTCAGCGTCAGCAGCGTCCTGGTGCGCAAAACGATTGTCATTGCCTCTCCTGCCGGTCGCCCGGGCGGTTCAAATCACGCATCTTCAAGTGTACGGATGCACAAAGGCGCTTTAGCGGAAGCTCCAATTCGGCATGTCGTTGCCGCTGCCCAGCAGGCGGTGCTTGCCTGTGCCGTCGGCCAGCATGGTCCAAATTTCAGCGCGCGCACCGCTGCCCACGGCGTACGCGATGTGTCGGCCGTCCGGCGACCATGATGGGAAATCGCAACGGCCCACGCCATTGGTCAGCTGCACCCAGCGCTTGCTGGCCACGTCCATGACGTAGATATCCTGCCCGCCCGGCGCGCCCGGGCCGTATTTGCGATTCCATGCAAACGCCAGGAATTGCCCGTTCGGCGACCACGACACGCTGGTGGCGTAGCCGCCGTCCGTCATGCGCTGGATGCCCGCACCGTCTGCGTCCATTACATACAGCTGCGGCAGACCGGTGCGCCCGCTGACCCAAGCGATCTGCGAGTTCGTTTTCGGGTTCCAGGTAGGTGAGACGTCTGGCCCACGCGAGGTGGTCACGCGCCGCGCACCATTGCCATTGCCGTCCGCCACGTAAATTTCAGGGTCGCCCGAGCGCGAGGACGAGTACGCCAGCTGCCCGCTGGCCGACCACGCCGGCGATAGATTCGTGCCGCCACCGCTCGGCGAAGTCACCATGCGGTTCAGCAGGAGCGAGAACACCCGGATCTGCCAGCCGTCATTGCCCAGCGACGAGAACGCCACCCGCGAATTATCCGGCGACACGCGCGGCGACAGCGAAATGGTGCCCAGGTGCGTGACCGCGTGCGGGTTCGCACCGTCGTAGTCCATCGCCCAGATTTCCTTGGTGCCGCCCGCCGCGTGCACGTAGAAAATCTTGCTTTCCGCGATGCCCGGCAGGCCACCGCCCAGCCGCAGGATGATCTCGTCCGCAAACTTGTGCGCCACCGTGCGAGCGCCGTTTTCGTCCGCCGCGTCCACGTACTGCTTGCCCAACACCTGCGGGTACTGCGGGTTGTGCGTGTCGAACACATAGCCGTTTACGGTGGAACGCCCGCCGGAAACGCCATAGGAACCAAATGCTACAAACGATGCATTCGTCGCGCCGCCGCTCCAATCCGCCAGCTTCAGTTCTGCGGGCGAGCCGGGCTGCACCTGCGGCTGCAGGCTTTTCGACACCAGGTCAAAGACACCCGCGTTACCCAGGTCGCTAAACAGCACCGTGTCGAACACGCGTTTCAGCCCCGCGGCATCCGGCGATCCGGCCTTGAAGTCCGCCGCGGCGATGCGCACGCGGTCCGCACCCGTGTTGGTGCCGGTAAGCACGTTGTCCTGCGCGTGCAACACGGCAGCGGAGGCGACGCCCAGCAGGAGCAGGGCACAGCGGAACGGGGCTGAGAGGGAACGCGTCGTCATCGCTCCCTATGGTAGACGCCACAGCGGCCAAAACGCAGCCGCCTGTGTTGAGATGGATACCTCAAAACCACGCAGCCGCAAAGACAGAAGGCCGACCTACTGTTTACACGCGATCGTGGTCGGCACGCCACTGCTGGATGGACTGCTTGATGGCCTTCGGGTCGAGCCGCTCTGCCTCCGCACGCCGCGCCAGCGCAGGCACCTCGGCATCACTGGCAAAGCGCAGAGCGATCATCTGGCGCATGGTCAGGCCAGAAGGGTCCACGCCCAGGTGGTGCAGGCGCACATTCTCCTCAAGCCGGATGACGCGGTTCTGGTTCTTAAGCGCGTACTCACGCGCGGCAATCGCCGCGGACCACGCAGATACCGCAAGGCCTAGCAGGAACCAGTGCAACAGGTCATAGTGCCGCACCAATTCCACAACAGCCGTGAGGAAGAGCGTGACATTCAGCACGGAAAGCGCAGTGGGCCCAGGGGGCCTGTGCACGTGATTCTTGTAGGTCTGCGGCTGAGGCATGGCGGCTCCTTGGGTTTGCACCAAGTCTCGCACAGGTGTGCTTCGCTATCCTCAAAGACGATGGCTCCCACCGCAAACGCGCGGCGCATCGGCATCCACCTGTCCACCAGCGGCGGCACGTGGACCGCGGTGCAGCGCGCGGTGGACTGCGGTGCGGACTGCTTCCAGATCTTCTCGTCGTCGCCGCGGCAGTGGAAGCCCTCGCCCGTCAGCGAGGCCGACGCGGAGCGCATGCGCATCGGTCTGGCCGCGCACGCAATCGCGCCGCTAGTCATTCACGCCTCATACCTGCTCAATTTGTGTTCTCAATCGGAGTCGGTGCGCGAGAACTCCACCAAAGCCTTTCGCAACGAAGTGGAGCGCGCCCTCGCACTCGGAGCGGACTACCTTGTGCTGCATCCCGGCTCGTGGAAGGGCATCACCCGCCCTGAGGCGCTGCGGCTCGCGGCGGAGAACATCGAGCGTGCGATAGACGGGCTCGGCTGCCAGGACTCCTCGCTGCGCATCCTTATCGAAAACAGCGCGGGCAGCGAGTTCTCCATGGGCGGCACGCTGGACCAGATCGCCGACCTGCTGCACCTGCTGGACCGCTGCGCCCCAGTCGACGTGTGCCTGGACACTTGCCACACCCACGTCGCAGGCTACGACATCATCACGCCCGAAGGCTACGAAGGGACAGCGCGGCTCATTGCCGACAGCTTCGGCACACAGCGCGTTCGCGTGTGGCACTGCAACGACGCAAAGGCATCACAGGGCAGCAAATTGGATCGGCACCAGCACGTGGGCGAGGGCACCCTCGGCGCGGCTGCGTTTCGCCGCCTGCTGCACGACAGCCGCTTCGCCCACGCCGCGTTCATCGCAGAGACACCCGTCGACGAGCCTGGCGACGTCCTGCGGAACGTGAACACGCTGCGTGCCCTCGCCGCCCTGTAATGGTGGCACCCCCCCCCGTAACGCACCAGTGCTACACTCTCCGCGTCACGA
>CALMOM010000118.1:24843-30538 GCA_937873305.1 uncultured Terriglobus sp. | reverse complement strand
CCCATGCTCACCTCGACCACATTGCCGGTGCCAAACTACTGGCAGAGAAGACCGGAGCGCCCGTGCTGTTTCACCAAGCCGACATCTTCCAGCTTTCGTGGATGGAACAGCAGGCTGCGTGGATGGGAGTCAGCAATCCGCGCGTTGCGCCGCCGGACATGAGCGCAGAAGCAGGCCTGAAGTTGAGCGTGGGTGCGGAAACGGGTGAAGTTCTGCATACGCCGGGACATACTGAAGGCAGCATTTCACTCCATTTTCCGCAGAGCCGCCTCTTACTCGCGGGTGACACCCTGTTCCGCGGAGGCATTGGCCGTACCGACCTGCCGGGCGGTAATGGTCCACTGTTACTGGCTTCGATCCGCGAGAAACTGCTGCCATTGGCAGACGACACGGTCGTCATTGCAGGGCACGGGCCGTCCACGACCATCCTTGAGGAACGCGAGACCAACCCGTTCTTAGTGTGAGGGGGGCTGCCTAGGTGACGATCTCACCGCGCTCGAGCTGCTCAACTGCCCGCTCCGCACGCTCGCGAAGCGCGGTACGCTCGTCCGCCGACTTCTTGCCAAGGGTGTTGTAGGGCATGCGCATGCGTTGATTGCCACTCAGCAGATCGGCATGCCGCTCCAGAAAGCTCCAGTAGAGCGCCGTAAACGGGCATGAACCCGGGCCGGTCGACTTTTTTGGGTCAAGCGCGCACTGCCCACAGTAGTTGCTCATGCGGTTGATGTAAGCGGCACCCGAGACATACGGTTTGGTCGCGGTCAGGCCGCCATCGGCGAACGTGGACATGCCGAGCACGTTCGGTTCCACGACCCAATCGTAGGCATCCACATAGCTGATCCAGAACCAGTCCGTCAGTTCGCGCGGCGAGAACCCGCAGAGCACCGCGAGGTTCGACAAGACCATCAGGCGGGTGATGTGGTGCGACCAGCCCGTCTGCATGACTTGCGCAATGACGGTGTCCAGGCATAACATGCCGGAGCGCTCGCCCCAGTACGCTGGCGGCAGTGGCAGATGTGCGTCAAGGGCCGAGGGTACGGCAGGCCGGTCCGGTTCCGCGGCGTTGATCTCCTTCGCCAGCATGGGGCTATAGCGATTGGCGTTGCGATTGGCGGGAGGATCCGGCGATTGCTCCAGCGTGCGATAGCCATCCGTTACCCGGTGCATGTGCCGCATGAACTCTCGCCAACCAAGTATTTGACGAATAAAGCCTTCCGCGCTGGGCAAGGGTATCTTGCCGGCGCGATACTGCGCTTCGACGTCACGTACCATCTCGCCCGGCAGCAAGCGGCTGACGTTTAACAGCGCCGATATAGCCGAATGGAACATGACGGGCTCGCGTGAGTCCATTGCATCCTCATACGGCCCGAAAAATGGCAGAAGTCGCTTGAGAGCGAACTGCCACAGGACATCCACATCGCCTGCCGTGACCGGCAGGTCAAATCCCTCGGACGTGCCCAGCGTGTTTGGTGTGAGGCGATCAATCATCTCGACGACCTCGCGCGTGATGGCGTCCACCGGAAAGGTCGGGCGCGGTGGAACGGGGACCTGTCCGCGGTACCGCTCACGATTCTCCTCATCAAAGGAGAGCCGCCCACCTGCAAACTTTCCGCTGGGCTCCATCAACAGGCCGCTGGTCTGCCGCATGTGCCGGTAGAAGCGCTCCATCAGGTACTGACGTCCCCGAGTCGGCTTGCCGAAGACGTGTTCCCAATCAGCCTCGGTAGAGAGCCACGCTGTATCGGGCTGGTACTGCAACCGCAGCCCGTTGGCCTGCGCCGCCTCCAGATCCTTGCGCAACTCGCGCTCCGCCGGAGGGCTCAGGAGCAGCGGTCCGAGGTGCAAGCGCTGCTGCACAGTGCGAAGCTGCTCGCCAAAGCTCTCCGGCGCATTCAGGTAAAGGACCGGACGCCCCTTCTCCAGCTGTTCGAGCGCAAAGTGCCGCTGGCTGGACAGCACCAGCATGACCTTCTTGCGATGGTATGGCCGCGCCTGCCCTTTCGCGTGCGACTCCACCAGCAGGATGCCCGCATCAGGATTGTTGGCGACCACACCCAGCCTGTCATTCTGCCGGTCATAGGGCAAGAAAACCCAGGGACGCCGCGAAGCCTCTGCGGTGGATGGGTTCTGCGCAAACATCTGCTGCAGGAAGCTGCTCATGGCTGGCTTTCTACCGACGCGCAGACTTCTTCGCAGCTGCTTTGGCCGCAACCTTGACGGGTGCTTTTACCGGGGGCTTGGCCGCGGCCTTGCTTGGAACAGCCTTCGCTGGGACCGCTTTCGCGTTGGTTGCGGCCTTCCCTGGTGCCGATGGCTTAATCGTTGTCTTCGCTGCCGCTTTGGTCGCCGGGGGTGCAGCAGCGGGCTTTGCGGCCGAATTCGAGGCGGGCGGCCCAGCCTTTATCGGCGGTGCAACCTTGCCAAGGGCGGGCTTTGCCTCCTTAGCGGGCAGCACCTGCTTGCCCTTGGAGGCAACCACAGCCGCCTTTGCCGGAGCGACCACTATGGCGGCAGATTTTGCAGGAGCGGCGGTTTTGGCCGGGGTAGCAGCCAAGGTTGGCTTCGCCGGGGGAAGCTTCGCGGGCGCCAAGACGACCACCTGCTTCTGTGGCGCCTTGCTGCCCTGTGATGTGGCAGGCGCGGACTTCACCGTCTTCTTCGGCATCAGCGCATCGTCCTTCCGTGAGACCGGTGTCGCTTCGCCCTTGATTGGAGGCTTGGGCTGGGCACTCACCTCCGGCGGCACGGGTACAGCCATGGTCTTTTTCGCGGCGGCAGGTGGCTCCGGCTTAATCGGAGTCTCTGGTTCCACATGCCCCACGACCTGGCCTGGCTCGGGAGCTTCCTTGCCGGCGAGCGGCTCACGCGGGCTTGGGTCCGGTCCACGGTCAGGACCGGTGAGCGTACCAGGCTCCATGAGACCCATTTCCACACCGTCCGCTTCTTCTTCCCCGACGACGGTTTGCGGCAATTCGTCTGGCTGCGCGGCTTTCTTGCCCTTGGCGCGGCTGGGCCTCGCCTCCTTCTTGGCGCGGGCACGCCGCAGATTCACTGGCGGCGGCGGCGCCGGCGGCGAGTACGGCTCCAGGAAGGCCTTCATCTCTTCGGTGGTGGACAGCCTGTTGTCCATCAACTCAAAAAACAGCTTCTCCACCAACTCGTCGTAGACCGGCAGATCCGCAGTAATGCGCATTTCCTGCAGCAGCACGTATGGAATGCGCTGGCGGGCACCGGGAGAATCGTTCAGGAAGGTCTTCAGGCGGCCCTGCAGCGCGGCAGATTTGCTGCTGTACGCCAGCGACAGCACCAGGTTCGGCTCTGCCGCATGCAGCATACGCCATGCCGCGGAGGGTGCCGCCGCATCTTTTCCACCAAAGCGTGTCGCGAATTCGCGAGTCTTTGACTCCAGCGTGTCAATCTCCTCAACAAAGCCGGGCCGAACGAATTGTGCCTTTAGCGTCGACAACTCGTCGGCACTTGCCTTTGCCGTGACCAGCGGAAAGGTCAGCGCGGCAGACTGCGCAAAGATACCCTGCACCTGCAACTGGCCCTGCCGCTCCGCGACTTCGTTCAGCGCTGCAGTGTTGGCCTTGACGGCTGTTAAACCGGGCCTCAACGCCGCGAGCCAGCCCTCTGCTTCCAGCGCCCGCATGATGCGCACCGGGTCTTCTTCGTGGAAGATCTCCTCCAACTCATAGCCACGATTCCAGGGAGACAGTGCTGAGATGTAGCCCTCTTCCTTGGCCGTCTCATAGCGCTGCCCGGTGCGCTCCTCAAACTGCCAGCCCAGCCGCGAACGATAACGCGCCGCCCGAACCAGGCGCGACGGATCCTCAATGAAGCCGTAGTTGCTGACCAGCCGCAACTCCCTGTTTTCAATGTCCGCGACACCGTTCAGCGGGTCCATTAAGAGGCCGTACGACCCTTCGTTCAGCGAAATGGCCATGGCGTTGGCAGTAAAGTCGCGGCTACGAAGATCGTCCGTCAGCGTTGCGGGCTGGTACTGCGGCTGCCCCGGCCTGGGAAAGGTGACCGACATAGCGGATGCCACCTCGACCCGCACACCACCCGGCAAGCGCAGAAAGAGGCGCCTGGCCGAAGGTTCCTCGCCATACGTGGTCGCTCCTGCCATCTCCAACGCTGCCCTGAGTGCCAGCGCATCGCCCTGGATGGTCAGGTCAAGGTCGCGGATGGAGCCGCCGCCTGTCATATCACGCACTGCTCCGCCCGTCAGAAAAACCGTGTGATCTGCTTCGCGTGCGACGGTTCGGATGGTGGCAATGGCCCGCTGCTGCGCGGGCGTAAGACGGGTTTCAAGCAGGTAGATATAATCGGCCATGTACCGTTCGGATCTCCCGTGCGCGGCAAAGTGGTTCCGCATGGCGGGTAAGCGGCTTAGTTTCAGCAGCTTGGAGCCAAACGGAGCCGCGGCACAAAATATGAGTTTAGCAGGTGTGTGGCAGGGTTTCCACTGCAAAGTGCGTCTGCACAGCCCTTTGCCCGCAAGAATTGGATAGCAGGAGCGCATGGCGGCCAGCCGCAAAAAAGTAATTGTGCGCCGCTTCAGCCCGGGGTTCCTGCCCGGCTACCTGCCCACCACAGGTCTGCTGGCTGACAGCACGCCCGGTGCGTTGGGTTTATTGGACCTTGCCGGAAAGGTACTTGCCATCCCGCTGGACGATGTGAAGTATGTCGCGTATGTGCGCGACTTCAATCAGGCCGACGCGGACCCGGAGCGGCTCGCACGCAAAACCTTTGCGGGCAGACCACGCAACGAGGGGCTGTGGCTACGGCTGACGCTGCGGGATAGTGAGGTGTTGGAGGGCCTGGCCGCGCTGGATTTGGCATTTGCGGATGGCTGGACCGCCGACGGTGGCGTGTCGCTGGCACCTCCTGACGTTCGCGGCAACACGCAGCGCCTGTTTGTGCCCCGCGCCGCCATCCAGACCATGGAGATCGTGAGTACCATCATGGCACCCAGCCGCAAAATGGCGGCAAAGCCCATCCCGATGGACAGCCGCCAGTCCGACCTGTTCCGGCCCGCCGGATGATGGTTCGGAGTTACGCGACGACGCGGCTGTGCCGCACTGTCAGGGCCTCGACTCGCTCCTGCCGCACCTCAACGCCGCGGCCAGCTTTGGTCGGCACCACGATCTCTCCGCTCGCGCTTACCGTGACCTCCGGCTCGATGATGTCTTCACTCCAATACCTTTTTGACGCGGACACATCGCCCGGCAGGCTGAAGTTTGGCAGGCTGGACAGGGCGATGTTGTGCGCCCGCCCGACGCCGCTTTCCAGCATGCCGCCACACCACACCGGTATGCCGTGCTGCTGAGCCACGTCGTGGATCGCAATGGCTTCAGTAAACCCGCCGATTCTACCTACCTTTATATTGATGATTTTGCCTGCGCCGAGTTCAAGTGCCGCCTGAGCGTCGCGCCGGTTGCGAATGCATTCATCCAGGCAGATGGGCGTGGTGATCTGCTTCTGTAACTCGGCGTGAAAGTAAAAGTCGTCATACCAGAGCGGCTGCTCGATCATGAGCAGGTGAAACTGGTCCCAGCTGCGAATGTGGTCCGCATCGCTCAGCTGGTAGGCGGAGTTGGCGTCGCAACTGAGCAGGATGTCTGGCCAGCGCTCACGCACCGCAGCGAACATGGCGAAGTCGTAACCGGGCTGGCACCTGAGCTTGATA
>CALMOM010000118.1:20821-24833 GCA_937873305.1 uncultured Terriglobus sp. | reverse complement strand
GCAGGTCCGGCACGGCTCGGCCACTCGCAACCTCTTTGCCCACGAGTCGTGGCGCAAGTTCCTGCTCCGTGATGAGCCAGGCTGTATCGATCATCTCGTCGGAAAAAAACGGGTGCTCGCCGGCGACGCACTCGCCCCAGGCGGTTAGGCCTTCCGACTGCAGTTCGATCAGCAGGATGCGGCGGTCCGTCGTCTTGCCGAAGCTTGTGACGAAGGGGTGCACCAGCGGCATGCGGATTTCGCGCAGGATGATGCTGTCGATCTTCATGAGGTCTCCTGTAGTGTCGCGGCAGGTGCGTCCGACGGCAGTGGTCCCAGCAAAAAGGTGCCTGAGTCATCCGCCTGCCGCGTGTACCCAACTGCGGCCAGTCCGGCGGCAAAATGCTGTTGCAGCTGCTCGCGTACCCTGCCCTGTGCTGCTGCCGCTTGTGGATCGCCCGCCGCCTTCCATCGGTAGACTTCCCCCGGCACATGCACGCGAGCTGTGACCGTACCTTGCTCGGGCGTCCTAGCCAGCAGCGAGGCAACACGGTCAGAGGCGATCCACCACTCCGCGTACAGCCGGTCGGTCGGCAGGCCACCCTGCAGCGGCGACGTGGACGTGCCATAGAAATCCGGCTCATACCGGCGGCTCACCGCGCCGAGCCGTTCGAGGTTGAAGAAGCTATTTTTAATTTCAAGCGGGTCGTACGTCCACTCAATCAGCTGGATACCTTGCTGCAGTGCGAGTTCACGCTGGGCCAGCTTAAGTCTGCGACCAAGTCCGCCATTGCGGAACTCCGGCGCAACGGCCAGCATTTGCGAGTGGACGTATCCCACGCCACCGCGTTGCGCAGGCAGGCCCAGGTTGAACGCGACCAGCCGGTCACTGTCCCAGGCACCCAGCACATGGCCGCCCAGCTTGTCCGCCAGAAAGAAGACGCGGCGCGGCAACAGTTCACCGGCGGCATATTGCCACGTCTGCTGCTCAAGGTCGACGCAGGCGTCGTACTCGGCAAACGTGGTCAGCCGGGCGATGCGCGGTTCGCTCATCCGGCCCGCTCCGCCTGCTTTGCCGCGGTCCACAGCGCTTCCTTCTCGTCGAGCGGCAGGCCCTCAAAGCTGTCACCGGCTGCTACTTCCATTGCGCGAAAGCGCCGGCGAAACTTTGCGTTGGCCTTGCGCAGCGCCTGCTCCGGGTCCACCTGCAAATGGCGCGACAAGTTTGTAATCACAAAGAGGAGGTCGCCCATCTCTTCCTCGACCTTTGCCAGGTCGGGTGAGACCGTCAGTTCCGCGCGCACCTCCGCGACTTCTTCCTGCACCTTGTCGAAGAGACCAGACACATCCGGCCAGTCAAAGCCGACCTTTGCCGCCTTCGAACCGAGCTTGCGCGCCTCCACCAGTGCGGGGACGAAGCGCGGCACGTCTGCCAGCAAGCCAGCCTCGCGCGGCGGCTTGCCCGCCCGCTCCTCTGCCTTCACGCGGTCCCAGGTTTGCGTCACGTCAGCAGCAGTGTCGGCAACCGCGTCGCCAAAGATGTGCGGATGTCGCCGGACCAGCTTCGAGCTCAAGCCGCGCGCCACGTCCTCCATAGTGAAGTGGCCCTCGTCCTGGGCGATCTGCGCATAGAAGATCACCTGCAGCAGCAGGTCGCCAAGCTCATCGCGCAACTCCGGCCAGGCACGGCGGTCGATAGCGTCGAAGACCTCGTAGGTCTCCTCCAGCGTGTGCGGCTGAATGGAGTCGAAGGTCTGCTCGCGGTCCCACGGGCAGCCACCCGGCCCACGCAGCCGGGCCAAAAGCGCGACACACTCCGCCACTGCGTCACCCGTGGACTGCGAGGCTGGGTTTGGCTTCATGCACTTAATGCTACCAACGCAGCTTTGCGGGCGTACTTAGGACAATCACTGCAGCTGTCATCCTGAGCGCAGCGAAAGACCCCGACCCAGCCGTCTGCAGCACTGCGGCTCCAGACTTTCTCACAAAGAGCCCTCAACAGCCACATCACAGCGTTTAGCTGCGGGGACCCTTCGGTCGCTTCGCCCGGTCAGGATGACACCGTCGAGTAAGTGATGTCTAACCAGCTTCTGCTTCACGCAGAGCGAGCACCACCTTGGCTGTTGTAATCGCCTGTCCGACATGGCGCTGGGTATGGTCTGCGATGTGCACCAGCAGCCCCGCCAAGGTCACCGGCAGCATCGACCGGCCCACGAAACGTGGGTCGCCAAACTGCTGCGGCTGAAAGCATAGCAGCCGCTCCTTTGCCGTTTGAATGGCAGCCACAAACTCCTGTAGCGGATCGTCTGTGGCAAGCGTCTCGTCGCGCAGTGCTTGCACCTGCGCCTCGCTCAGCGGCGCACCTTCGGCATACGTCATTAGGCGGTCCAGGCTGCGGGCGAGATGCCGCATCTGGAAGCCGCAGGAGGGCAGCCCGAGCGGTTTCCTCTCGCGCGCCTCCGTGTCCAGCGGGCCGCACCAGCGCGCCACATCCTCACTCGCCAGCACCAGCGCGTGCAGGACGGCGCGGATGACCGGGTCTATTTCTCTATGCGTGCCGCGTAGCCACGGCTCTACCTGCCCGTTTGCCATACACCCCTCGCTGCTAGACTTGGATGCGACAAGTCATGTTTGAAAACCTTCAGGAAAAGCTGCAGCGCACCTTCAAGAACCTTCGCGGTCAGGGCACCATTACCGACGAAAACATCAGCGAGGCGCTGCGCGAAATCCGCCTGGCGCTGCTCGAGTCCGACGTCAACCTGAACGTCGTCAAGAGCACCATCGAGCACATTCGCGAGAAAGCCATCGGCACACAGGTGGCCACGGCGCTGTCGCCTGCCGAGCAAATCGTCAAAATTGTGCACGACGAGCTAGTCAACACCCTGGGCAAGGACACGGCGCGCTTCAAGTTTGCGTCACAGCCGCCCACCGTCATCCTGATGGCGGGCCTGCAGGGTTCCGGCAAAACGACCACCACCGGCAAGTTGGCGGCATGGCTCAAGAAGGGCGGTCACCGCCCCATGCTGGTGTCGGTCGACGTCTACCGTCCGGCCGCGCGCGAGCAGCTCGCCATCGTGGCCAAGAGTGTGGGCGCGCAGATCTTCATCGGCAAGGTGAACGACGAAGAGGCGGGTACGCCACTCGTTGAGCGCCTGGCGAAAGAGGCGCTGCGCGAGGCACGCAACTTTGGCAACGACGTGCTGCTGGTGGATACCGCAGGCCGCCTCGGCATCGACACCGCGCTCATGGACGAAATGAGCAAGCTCAAGGCGCTGCTGAACCCAAGCGAAATCCTCTTCGTGGCCGACGCCATGACCGGCCAGGACGCCGTCAACTCTGCCGACGCCTTTCACAAGCAGCTCGGCATCACCGGCGTCGTCCTCACCAAGATGGACGGTGACGCACGCGGCGGCGCGGCACTCTCCATCCGCGACGTGACGGGCGCGCCGGTCAAATTCCTGGGCACGGGCGAAAAGCCGGACGCGTTCGAGGCCTTTCACCCGGACCGCATCGTCTCGCGCATCATGGGCATGGGCGACATCGCCACCTTGCTCGAGCGCGCGGAAGAAAAGCTCGATCGCGGCAAGGCCGAAGATTTTGCCAAGAAAGCCCTCAGCGGCGACGGGTTCTCGCTCGAAGACTTCCGCGATCAGCTACGCCAGATTAAGAAGCTCGGCTCCATGCAGTCCATCCTGAAGATGCTGCCCAGCGTCGGCCCCTTCCAGGGCCTGCAGCAGGCGGCGGAGCATGTGGACGAGGGCCAGCTGACGCGCGTGGAGTCCATCATCAACTCCATGACGAAGAAGGAGCGGCTAGACCACGAGATCATCAACGGCTCACGACGCCGCCGCATCGCCGCAGGCAGCGGCACGTCCGTTCAGGATGTGAACCAGTTGCTGAAGCAGTACGCCCAGATGCGCAAAATGTTCAAGGGCCTGGGCAACGGCGGCGGTAAAATGCAGCGCCGCCTGATGAGCCAGATGGGCAGCATGGGCCGCGGGGGGGGGGGGGGGGGAGCGCCGCCCGCCCCCCC
>CALMOM010000118.1:9235-20811 GCA_937873305.1 uncultured Terriglobus sp. | reverse complement strand
CCACCGGCCGCAGCAAAGGCCCCGCGCCACCCCTTACGGGTACGTGACCACCGGCTGCAGGGTGTCCGCGTCGCCTTGATTTGCGATGTTGCCGCTGTTGTTGACTACGTGGGTGATCTGGCCGCTGCCGTTCAGGAAGACGGTGCCCGCATCGGTGATGGTAGTACCGCCCGTCGGCACTGTGATGGCACTGTCCTCGACAATGCTAATGCCCTGGCTGAAGAACGAGTACACACCCAAGCCGTATGCCTTGTGCGCATTTACGCTGCTCGACACAGCATACGAGGCGTAGCCGTTGGTGCCACCATTTGACCACGCAGCCTGGCTTGGCGGGTCGTACGGCAGCTCACTCTGGTAGAAGATCGTCTCGCCATTGTTGCCATTCCATAGCACCTGCTGCTTCTGGTAGTGCTCCACCGCCAGACCGGTGGCGGTCACACGGTCGCCATTCACCACCACGCCGTGGTCGGCCGTGTTCTGCGTCCAGCCCACACCGGAGCCATGGTCGGCGCGCCAGGCCCACACGTCATCCACGATCACGTCCGAGCTGTCGATCTCCAGGCTGGTCGTCGCCTTACCGGCGGTTGCACCACCCACGCGGAAGAAGACATCACTCACCAGTGATGGAGTATTGATGTGCTGGAAGAAGCCGCCGCGTGGCAGCGGAAAGCCGAACAGGCCAAAGCCCATCCGCAGCAGAGCGGAGGAGTTCTTTGGACCAGCATCTAGAATGAGGCCGGCGACCGTCACGCCGTCGACGTCTGCCACTGTGATGGCTTCCGTGCCGTTCTGCGGTACCAGCGTGGCAAAACCAAGGCCCAGCACCACAGTATTTGGCCGCTCCACAATGATGGGTGCCTGTAGGGCGTACACACCAGGCGTAAGTAGCAGGTTCTTGCCCAGCAGCAGCGCCAGGTTGATCTCGCCCACCGGCGTGGATGGGCTGGCGACAAAGAAGCTGTTCAGTGAGAGCAGCTTGCCGGGTGTCTGGCTTGTGGCAGACCACGTGGTGCCCGCACCATTGCGCTGAACCGCAGGCACAAACACGCTGTACGTCTTGTCTGCATTCTCAACCAGGTAGGGCCGTTCGCGACTTACGGGTGTGCTGGCTAACGTGGTGTACGTCGGGTTGGGGAAGCTCTGTGCCGGCGCTCCGGTCACACCTGAGAACACTTGGTTCCACACCGCATTCGACCAGCCGCCAAAGCTGCTATTGCGCGCATAGTACTGTTGCTGCGACCCGTTGATGACAGTGGCTGAGGTCTTCGTATCGGCAATGAAGCCGCCGCTGGCATAGCTTGGGCCGGTGCAGTAGTCCATCAGCGTCACGTTGGAGCCGTTGCCGTTGATCTGTGTGCGTCGCATGGGGCTGCCCTGCGATACGGCCCAGAACTCGCCGGAGTAGCAGCCAGCACCCGGCGGGTTGACCACATTGATGGTCAGGTTCGAGAGCGACCGCCAGAAGTTGTCGAGGGCTATACAGCCACTGTCTGCAAAGCATTGGTTATACACGTTAATGCTGCCGTTGATCACGACATCGCCGGGGTTGGTGCCCAGGCCCGCCACCTCTGTGTAGTAGCCCACCTGAAAGTTCAGCGGAGCCGCCGCAGTGCCATAGGTGCCCGGCTCGAAGAGTAGGGCTACGCGCTGCGGGCCGAACTGGTTGGGCACCTGCTGCGCCGCAAGTGCGGCAACCGTGGACTGGATGAGGCTGACCGGCATGGAGGGGTTGAAGACGATCACGTTCTGACCAAATGCGGAAGTGGGCGCAACCGTTTGCGCCCGAACAGCGAGGGCCGCAACAGTAACGAGCGCGGCAACCGAGAGTGAGGTGCGGTACAGGCGCAAGCGGTTCAAAGTGGGCTCCATGAGGTTTCTAAAAACGTCGCAACGCTAGAGCTTAACGCGTCTTCTTGTCAACCCAGTCTCAGCGATGACGCTCTGCGGGCATCAGGGCACCCAAATCCGGCGTCACGGTAGGTCTGCGTGCGGTACCGCGAATCAGCAGCGGCACGCCGTTCCTCATCGGGCCCTGACTTAGGTAACGAACTGCGCCCTGCAGTCGCCGGGCCCACGTCGGTGACAGCGCCCCGGCAATTTGGTTGGCCAGCCCTGACGGACCACCCTCCCCCGGGATCAGCTCATTTAGCTTCAACGCCAGGCGGTAGTCCAGCGTTCCACCCGGACCGATACTGCCTGCGCCAGTCGCCGTGCCGATCCCGGCGATGTCTGCCGCAAGCCCATCGGTTACCACCGTGCCCAAACCCGTGTGCAGCACAAAACTCAGGCTCCGCAACTCCGTACCCTGCGCCGTGGAGGAACCGAGTCGGCCGCCGGTGAAGCTAGACAGGCTTCGCAGCTTGGAACCGAGGTCGAATCCCGCCAGCCGCGTTCCCTCCAGTCGCACCGGCCCGCTGACCTCCAGGTGCGCCAGTGCGCCCTCCAGGTGCAACTGCAAGGTCAGCGTACCGCCCTGCAGCCGCGAGCCGTCCGGCAGCACCACGCCCGCACTGGGTAGCGATGCCTCGATTGCGTTCACCGGCATCTGGTCGCCAGTGATCGTCAGCCGCACGGTTGGATCAGGTTCGCCCAAGGCATAGCTGCCCGCTGTGTGCAGCGTGGCCCCACCCCAGTGCACAGTGCTCTCGTCCAGCGTTCCGGTGATTGCCTCCGCCTGCCCTTGCTGGTGCAGGCGAAAGCTGCCCGTCACCGGCAGCGTCGAGGGCTGCCCGGCGTGCACCAGCCGCAGACCTGCAAGCCGAAAGGTTCCGCCTGCCTGCATGCCACTCGCAGACGAACGCACGTGGACGGAGCTATCGACCGCGGCCTCCACCGGCGCGCCTTCGCTCAGCAGGCCACTCTCTGCCAGGTTCAGGTGAGCAGTTGAAACCTCCGCGTCAAGGTCTAACGGCTGCTCGCGGTCCCCTGTTGAAACGCGGAGAGTGCCTGCTACATGCAGTGTGCCGCCTGCAGCCCCCGCATTCGCCACAAAGCGTGCACGTGCACCTTGCGCCCATCCCTGCAGCGAGGCCGACACGGTCCGCAGCCGCACTACCCGGCCATGCGCACGCTCCACATTGATCGAGCCCACGTGTACCTCTGCCTTGTCCACCGTGAGCCTTTGCAGTAGCTCACTCCATACAGTTGCTGTTGTCCGGCTCATGGCGACATTTCCTGCACTTGGCCTGTTGAGGCGGACGCTCACCCTGGATCCGTTCACGTTCACCTGCGAGACGGCCAACGCACCTCCACTCCACTGCAGGTCTGCGCCCACCTGCTGCAGGTCGCCGGTGACCGGCGCGTCTGCGCCCACCAGGCCACTTGCCAGCAGGTCGAGTTGACGTGCCTGCACGTGTGCTGCTACCGGAGTTCCGCCTGCATCGTTGCTCGCCCATGGCCCCGCGACGCCACTGGCTGCCACGCTGCCGCCGCCGGGCAACTGAGCGGCCAGGCGGAATGGCATCTGCTTACCCGCACCCAGGTTGCGCACCTGCAACGCCTCTATGCCGAAGGATCGGCGCACGGCATCTCCGCGGGGTCCAACGGTCTGCACCAGTACGGTCCCATGCTCAACCGCAATGCTCGCAATGTCGATGCTGGCTGGGTGGAGGCCGTTCTGCGCGGTTCTGGGCTGGTGTCCGTGCGCGAACGTCGTGTAGTTCCACCGTCCCGCGGCATCCCGCAGCAGGTGGATTTCCGGCGCTTGCAGGGTAATCGAGCGGATGCTCACGTCCCGTTGTAGAAGCAGCACGGGGATGTTGAGTCCGATGCGGATATGGACCGCGCTCACGAACGGATCTGGCGAGAAGGCTGGGTCATCCGCGATGCGAAACTCATCTGCAACCGCCGCGCCGGTCCATGGCGATAGATGCAGATGTGCCATGGTCACGGGCCTGCCCAGCGCACGCGTCAGCGCGGCGGCGACCCGCACCCGCACACCATTGCCAATCAGCAGAAAGGCTGCGTAGCCCGCGGCAGCAGCCACCAGCAGCGCGGCGACAGCGGCTGTGTACAAACTCCACCGAACCCATCGCCGCACTCTGCACCACTCCCTGGCCGGAGTCGGCCTTTACAGTAGGACGGCGTTTCAGCTCAAACGCCGCACTGGTCGGAACTCGTTAAGGCCGACGACGACAATTTTTACCCGGCTGTCTGTCCACTTCATATCGTCTTCTTATGGGCAAGCGTTCCAGCCGCACTCGCTGTCCGATCGTCGGTGGTGAGGCCTGCATGTCCTTGCAAGCCCTATGCTGGCCCCGTAGACTCGTCGCATGTTGCATTCTGTCATCAAGACTTTCAGCACGGCACTGCTGCTGTGCGCCGCCTCCGCTTTGCCCGCTCAGGACTGGGCCGTTAAGCGGCTAGATGCCTCGCCCCGTCACCACGAATATGTCACGCTTAAGGCCGCCGGGCACGACGTGCAGGCCTTTGTGGTGTACCCGGAGGTCAAGACGAAGGCGACCAGCATCGTGCTGATTCCGGAGATTTTCGGCCTGAGTGGCTGGGCGAAATCGATGGCGGATGACCTGGCGGCAGCGGGCTACGTTGTGATTGCGCCAGACGTGCTGACGGGCAAAGGGCCGAATGGCGGCGGCACTGACAGCTATCCCTCGCAGGACCAGGTGACCAAAGCTGTAAGCGGTCTGCCCAATGATGAAGTTATGGCCGACCTGGATGCTGCGGCAGATTATGTGCGCAATCTGCCCGCCAGCAACGGCAAATTTGCCAGTGTCGGCTTCTGCTGGGGTGGCGGCAAGAGCTTTGCCTTCGCCACGCACCGCGGCGATCTGAGTGCCGCTTTCGTCTTCTACGGGCCGCCCCCGAGCGATGCAGACATGGCTAAGATCACTGCCCCGGTCTTTGGCTTTTACGGCGGCAACGATGCCCGGATTGACGCGACGATTCCCGCAACCATTGAGGCGATGAAGGCCGCTCGCAAGACCTACGAGCCGGTGACCTACGACGGCGCTGGCCACGGCTTTATGCGCGCCGGGGTCGATCCAACGAACACCGTGGACGCCAACAAGACTGCCCGTGAGCAGGGCTTTGCCCGTCTCTCGATGGAGCTGGCGAAGATTGCCAAGGCACCCTCGCGCAAAACTCGCGCTGGTGTTCAGCGTCGAGTTGCCGGAACGCAGGTTGCGAAGCAGACCTCCGTCCAATGCCATAACCCTGCCACGACTAGTTTGTAATTTGGTGTACGCAGAGATACAAAACACGTGCTTTTCGCGCACAAAATCAACGCCCTGGGTGTACACCTTTGTCGCAAGGCGTGCGCTTATCTCGATACTTCTGCGCGTTCAAAGCAGCGCTTGCACACGTACATGCGCAGTTATGTACTCTCGGCAGCCCTGAGACAATAGTGCATGCCCGCGCTGCAGCCCATGCTCGACGAGATTACGCAGAACACCCGCAAGCTGGTTCAGCCGGAGCGTCTCGCCATCAGCGAAGACGCCGTGGCCGAACTGTTCGCCTCCGGCATTGAAGATCGCGTGTTGCCGGTGGGTGCCATGGCACCAGACTTAGCCCTGCCGGACGCGACTACTGGCAGGCTGGTACGGTCTGCCGATCTGCTTGCTCTGGGACCGCTCATCGTCACATTTTTCCGTGGCCGGTGGGACCCGTACTGCGCCACGGAGCAGGAACTGTGGCGCGATCTCATGCCGCAGGTGAGAGAGGCGGGTGCGCTGCTGGTGGGTGTGTCACCGCAAACGGTACGGCAGAGCGACTTTATGGCGCAGCAACACGGCATCGGCTATCCCCTGCTGCAGGACGCAGACTGCGCGGTGGCCGCGCAGTTCGGGATTGCTTACCCCGTTTCCCAAACCATGCAGCAGTATTACCGCTCGATTCTTGTCAACTTGCCCTTCATCAACAGCGGCAAAAACGTGATGGCACCGCCAGACAGCAGCGTGTGGCACCTGCCGCTGCCCGCGACTTTTGTGCTGGATCGCAGCGGCACCGTCCGCTTTGCGGAAGCGCACGCAGACTTCCGCGTCCGGCCGGAGCCAGAGGACGTTTTGGCCGCGCTGCCCTAACGCAGCTCCTGTAAAAGCAAGGGCCGTGCCGAAGCACGACCCCAAGCGGCTCACGTCAAACCTAGGCCAGGGCAGTCGTTACGGCGATGCCCAGTGTGTTCAGGCCTTTGGCTACGTCCGCGCCCAGATGCACCCGAAGCGCACGGCGTCCGCGCTGCTGCAGCACGGCCAGATCTCCGGCCGCCTGTGCGTCAATCACCACGCCAAAGGTGTACTTCGCGTTCGGAATGCTTAGATCATCGGCATGGTCTGCTGTAATCTGCAGGAACACGCCGGAGTTTGGTCCGCCCTTGTAGTCCTGTCCAGTGCTGTGCAGGAAGCGGGGTCCGAACCCCAGGCACGTGGCAACCTGTTTTTTGTCTCGCACCATCAGGCGGAAGCGCTGGATCGCAGCTTCATGTGCCTCCGTCATCTCCAGGTAGGCCAGCGTAGCGAAGTAGTCATGCGGCTTGATCTGCGCGAGGTGAGCCTTGAGGAAGTCCACCAACGACTCCGATGTGGCAGTGGTCTTCAACGTCAGGCCGTAGCTCTCGTCTGCGTAAAGCTTCACGCCGTCCACGTCCAGGATGGGCTCGGTCTCCGCCAGCTTGCCGGTTTTTGTGTACTCGTCGGTCAGCTTGCGGGTCTCGATCTTGGCGGCTTCTACATCCGGCTGGTTGAAGGTGTTGATGCCGATGACCGAACCGGCCACGGCGACCGCAATCTCCCACAGGTATTGAACGCCGGGCAGTTCGTATACGTGGTCGATGTCGAACCGCACCACGGGATGACCCGCGGCGGCCAACTGCGACACAGCCGCATCCTCCGCAGTATTGTCCGCGGTAGACAGGCGTATGTAGGCGAATACGCGATCACTACCGTACACGCTGGGCGGCCCAATGGCTTCGCGATCCACCGGCGTGATGCCCTTGTCCAACTTGCCAGTTGACTCGGCGATGAGTTGTTCAAGCCACGCGCCCATGTCGAAGATTGGAGCGGAGGTAAAGAAGGTCAGCTTGTCGCGACCCGCGTTGTGCGCGCTGCCCAGGATGATGCCCAGCAGCACCCCAGGATTGCTGGCGATCTCTTTCGTATGAGCCGCCGTGACACCGCGCTGCGCCTCTGACAGGTAGCGCGGAATATCGAGACCGGCAACGGTAGCAGGCACAATGCCGAAGTCTGACAGCGCGGAGAAACGGCCGCCAATCGTCTTGTCGCCGTAGAAAATGTGGCGGAAGCCATCTGCCCTGGCAACCTCTTCCATCTTGGAGCCGGGATCGGTTACTGCGATGAAGTGCTTGCCTGCCTCGCCCGCGCCCACTACCTTTTGCATCTCGCTGAAGAAGTAATCCTTGAGAATATTTGGTTCCAGCGTAGAGCCGGATTTGGACGAGACGATGCAAACTGTCCGCTTCAGGTCCACTGCCGCGCGTGCCGCCGCCACCTGCGCCGGATCCGTCGAGTCCACGATGTGGAACTTCGGAAAGCCGGGCTGCTGCCCATACGTCAGCGCCAGCACCTCCACACAGAGCGACGAACCGCCCATGCCCAGCAGCAGCGCGTGCGTAAAGCCTGCAGCTTGAATGTCCGCGCGAAGAGCGGCGAAGCTCTGCAGGTTCCCCTGCTGGCGCTCTACAATGTCCAGCCAGCCGAGCCACTTGGATTCGTCGTCGCTGCCCTGCCCACTCGTCCACAGGGACGCATCGTGCACCCACAGCCGGTCCAGCTTGTTGCCGCTCTGCCACTCCGCAGCGGTGGTTGCAACGGCACTCTCCAGCGCGGACGGCAGCGAAACCTTCAACTCCAACGAACCCATGATGCTCTCCTGTCTGAGGGTAGATGCCGCTAGCACCTTTGCAGATGCGCACGAAAGTGCCGGCCCTTTTGCATCATGCGGAAGCAGAGCAGCTTCACCCATTGGAAATGCGCGTTTCCTTCGTCCTACACTGTGAGTGCGGTTATCGACAGCGTGGCGCGTTATTCGCACCCCTGCCAGGTTCCGCCATGAGGTATTTGCCATGTCTTCTGCTGCCATTGCCCTGCACGCCAGTCCCGTCGCTCCTGCCCTGCCAACTGTAAGCCCGGCCAAGGCGCTGGAGGTCTACACCGGCGATGCCAACTTTATGACCTCGCTGGCCCGCGGCCTGACGGTGCTGGAGATGTTTACCCAGCAAACGCCGCAGATGACCATTTCGCAGCTGAGTGTGAAGACCGGTTTGAGCCGTGCCGCTGTGCGCCGCTGCCTGTATACGCTGGCCAAGCTCGGCTATGTGGGTGCCGAGGACGGCCAACGCTACTCGCTGCGGCCAAAAATGCTGTCGTTGAGCCACACGTACACGGTCAGCAACACGCTTTCCAGTGCGGCGCAGCCCATCCTGGAGCGGCTGAGTAACAAGCTGAACGAAAGCTTTTCCGTGGCCACGCTGGACGGCGACGAGATCGTTTACATCGCCCGCACCCAGGTGCAGCGCGTGATGAGCGTGGACCTGCACATCGGCAGCCGCCTGCCCGCGTTCTGCACCAGCATGGGGCGTGTCCTGATCGCAGCGCAGCCACCCGACGAGGTGGAGCGCTACCTGCAGCGCGTCGAGCTGAAGCCTTACACGCCAAAGACGGTGAACACGGTGGAGAAGCTGCGTATGCTGCTGCGCAACGTGCGTCGCAACGGCTACGCGGTGTGCGACCAGGAGTATGAGGTGGGCCTGCGCTCCATGGCAGTGCCGGTGTATGCGCCCAGTGGCAAGGCGATTGCCACGGTAAACCTGAGCGGCCACGCCCCGCGCATGCCCATGATGGACATGCAGACCAATTTCCTACCCTACCTGCGCGCCGCGGCCAATGAGTTGAGCGTCTTTCTCCGCTAGGTGAGGCGGCCGGTAGTCTTTACCGCGGTGGTTCCCGTCTGAACAGCTGTCCCGCGTGGTGCCGCACAAAAGATGCGGCTACGGTGTAATAGGGACAGCCATCGCGCGCAGAGCGCCCGTGGCAGACTGGAGCAGCCCTGGCCACCGCACTTTCGCTTCCCCCGGATCTGAAGGTCCGGGTGGCTGCCGCACCGGAGAAAGCTTCGCAGAGCCAGGGAAAGGGAGTCGAGCTCCTCACGGTGGTGGGAGCCGCGTTTGCCCTGCGGCTTTTGCTGGTTCTGCTGAACTACCGTGCTTTGCCGCTTAGCGCCCATTTTGAGCAGTTTGGCGCGGAAATGGGGTGGACTGCGCGGAGCCTGGCGCTCGGCCGCGGCTTTAGTTCCCCGTTCTACCCGCTAACAGGGCCTACGGCGCTTGTGCCGCCGCTGTTTCCCCTACTGCTTTCCGGCATCTTTCGCCTGTTCGGGGTGTATTCCAGTGCCTCGGCCTTTGTGGCGCTCGCGGTAACTTCGCTGTTTTCAGCGTTGACGACGGGCGTACTTTACGTTGGCCTGCGAGAGCGCCTGGGCCTGCGCGTCGCCCGCGCCGCTGCTTCTCTGTGGGCGGTGTACCCGTACGCGATCTACTTCTCTGCCGTCTACCTTTGGGATTTTGCGCTCACGTCGCTGCTGCTGGTCACCTGCTTCATGCTGGCCTGGAATCGCCTGCCACGGATGGGAGTTCCGGGCTGGGCGTGCTGGGGCGTGCTGATGGGGCTGGCCGTGCTGTCGAACCCGTCGATGCTGAGCCTAACGCCGGTCATGCTGGGGTACGGTGCCTGGCAGCGAGGCCGCAACCTGCTGCCGTATGCAACCCGCCTTTTGGCTGCCCTGGTGCTGCTGGGTGCGACGCTGGCACCATGGTGCATTCGGAACCTGCGGGTGATGCATGGACCGGTTCTGATGCGCGACGGCTTCTGGGGTGAGTTCTATGCGGGCAATTGCGGCGATACCAGCCGCAGCAATCCAGGGTGGACGCATCCTGCGAGCAACCCGGCTGAAATGCGCGAGTACCAGCGACGCGGCGAAGCGGGGTACATGGAATGGAAGCACGACTTGTCCATCCACCGCATCGAGCGGTACCCTGCTGCGTTTCTGGAGACGAGTGGCCGCCGTGCGCTGCGGTTTTGGACTGGGTATTGGAGCTTCTCCCCGGCCTACCTGCACGACGAGGCACTGGACATACCGAATGTGCCCTTCTGCACCGTGCTGACGGTGCTGACCATCTTCGGCACGATCCAACTGTATCGGCGCAACCGCGCTGCCGCCCTGCCCTTTGTGGCTGTTTTCCTGCTGTTTCCCTTGCCGTACTACATCACGCACGCGTCGGTGGACTACCGGCAGCCCATCGAACCGTTTGTGGTCGTGGTCGTTGCCTATGGAGTCATAGACCTACGGCAGCGGCTACGCGAACATTCCAGGCATTTGCACGTGGTGAAGGTCGCGGCCTGACGCGTAGGGCTACCGCGAGACGCCTTCCAGGGGCGAGCTCGCTGTAGCGTACAGGCGGCGTGGCATGCGCCCCGCCAGAAATGCCTGCCGACCCGCCAGCACGGCGTTGCCCATAGCTTCGGCCATCAGGATGGGCTCACGCGCTTCAGCAATGGCAGTGTTCATCAGGACCGCATCGAAGCCCATCTCCATCGCCACGGCGGCGTCGCTGGCGGTGCCCACACCGGCGTCCACAATGAGCGGCACCTCTGTGATCATCTCGCGCAGGATGCGCAGGTTGGCGGTATTCTGCAGCCCCAAGCCCGAACCGATGGGCGCGCCCAGCGGCATGACCGCAGCGGCACCAGCGTCGATAAGGCGCCGCGCAAATACAATGTCGTCAGAGGTATACGGCAGAACCGTGAACCCTTCCTTCACCAGGACCTCAGTTGCGTGCAGTGTGCCGGCTACGTCCGGATACAGGGTCCGCTTGTCGCCAATGACCTCGATCTTGACCCAGTCCGACAGACCCACTTCGCGGGCCAGACGCGCCGCCCGGATGGCCTCCTCGCCGGTGTAGCAGCCTGCTGTGTTTGGCAGCATAAAGTAGCGTTGTGGGTCAATGAAGTCCAGCAGGGATTCGCTGGCGCGGTCCAGGTTCACACGCCGCACGGCTACGGTCACCATCTCCGTGCCAGAGGCTTCAAGGGCATCGCGCGTTTGTGCGCCGTCCCGGTACTTGCCTGTGCCTACGATGAGCCGGGACTGAAATGCCTTGCCTGCAATGACCAGTGGTTCCATAACCTGATTCTAGAGCCGGGGAAGTCTGTATGCGCGCCATTGAGGAGCGGGTGGGCGCGATCGACGGATCCTAGGCAGCCTTGTCGCACAAGAACAACAGCCCGAGCCGAAGATCGACGCGGGCTGTTGCCGGTAGACTGTTGAGATTGACCTGAGGCGTCCACTCTTGCGGAGGGCCTCGGCGGAAGTAGCCGACTAATCGTGCTGGTCAGCGAAATGCCAGGTCTAGAGCGGACGCTCTAAGCCTCAGTCACCTCACGTACTGTTGAACCACACAAACTACTGTCAGATTTCATAGGCTGGATCATCCTCCTTTCCCGTGTACTGGTCAGACTACGCCGGCCGCGCAAGGTAAGCAAGCCCATGGGGCTCCCTTCAGCTGCCGAGACAGTATTCGATACCCGCACAACAGCGGCTTCAGTCGC
>CALMOM010000118.1:0-9225 GCA_937873305.1 uncultured Terriglobus sp. | reverse complement strand
CAAGTCGCTCCCCGCGTGCGGTGCCCGGCCACGCCCGGGGTGTGCTGTTCCGGGCCAGGGCGAGCTGCCGGGTCTTGGTAGCAGAGGGCCGGTTAAGACTCACTTGACCCTTTGGCGGCAATTACACCTGTCGCAGGGTGCTTCCCTATACTGCCGTTATGGCCGGTGTACACCTCATTGCGTTATGCGGAACGGTACTTGGCCTGCTTGTTGGCAGCTTTCTGAACGTCTGCATTTCCCGGCTGCCGCAGGGGGGTTCCGTCGTCGCGCCACGCTCACGATGCGAAAGCTGCGGCCACCCAATCCGCTGGTACGACAATTTGCCGGTTATCAGCTATCTGCTGCTCAGGGGGCGTTGCCGCGACTGCCAGCGTGCCATTGGACGAAGGCATCTCCTGGTCGAAGTGGTTACCGCGTGCTGCTTCGCTATGGGCAGCTTGCCGCTATCGACGGCTCCAGCGGCCTGGTCCGACGGGTTCATTCGCCTCTTGCTGCACCAGGTCGCATTTTGCATCTTGGGATCCCTATTGATCGCGCTGGCGGTAATCGATTGGCAGTGGCAACGCCTGCCAAGCGTACTGACTGTCCCGGGCATTCTTGCAGGTTTCCTCTTGACCTGCACTGACGCCTTGTTTCTCCGCGAAAATGAATACAACCTAATATTGCACCGCAAGGTAAACATCAACGCAGCAGGCGCGGGCCGCAGCACGGGCAACATCTTTATGACAGGGCCAGAGCACCTGGTGTACGGTCGCCTGCTTTCGGTCGTCGTGTGCTTTCTGCTGCTCTACCTGGTCCGCGCCGTATACCGGTGGGTGCGCAAACGGGACGGCATGGGACTTGGCGATGCCACGCTGCTGGCCATGATCGCCGCCTTTTTGGGGTTCGCCCCGGCTCTTCTCGCGCTGTTTGCGGGTACGCTGCTCGCCACGTTCTACGCCGTAGTGCTGCTGTTGCGTGGACGAGCATCTGCAGCCACGCGGCTACCATTCGGCAGCTTCCTGGCCACGGGCGGCATGCTTGCGGCGCTGGCGGGGGCTCCACTGGTGGAGTGGTACGTTGGCCTGTTGCGGTAGGTTTGCGCATCAGCGCCGGGCGTGAGTGCCACTGCCAACGGCGCCGGTAGATGTGCACCACGCTAATTTGCCGCGCAGGGCGCGGCGGATACTATAGACAAGACGCATCACAGAGGAAGGTATGAACTCGAGTCATCCATACATCTGGAATTACCTGCCGCTGGCGCTGCAGTTGCTGGTGGCTATCGGCTTGGCAACGGGCATGGTAGCGGGGTCGTTCTTTATCGGTAAGAAGCGGCAGAGTAAGGTGAAGGCCGGCGCGTACGAGTGCGGCATGGAACCCATTGGCGACGCACGCGGTCGCTTCTCCGTCCGCTTCTACATGGTTGCCATGCTGTTCATCCTGTTTGATGTGGAAGCCGTGTTCATGCTGCCGTGGGCGGTCATCTTCCGGCAGCTACCCGCGCTGACAGGCTCGCGCTTCTTTGGCTTTTGGGAGATGGTCGTCTACCTGGCGTTTGTGGCGGTGGGGCTGTTCTACGCCTGGAAGAAGGGTGTGCTGGACTGGGCAAACGATAAGGCGGACTTGTAATGGCTGACGCGCTGATGAGCCTGGACACGGTATGCGCGGCGCTGCCGGACAACGCTGCCCTACTTGCCCTGCGCGATGTTGCGGTAGATGCAAAGTGGGACCGCAACGAGCTGACCGTAACAGTGGCACCTGGCGACATCATCGCCGCGACGCGCGCCGTGCAGGCAGCAGGCTACAACTTCTTCGAAGACTGCACGGCGGTATACTGGTACCCCAGCGAGCCGCGCTTCCAAGTTACCTACCACATCGTCTCGACCACTATGAAAGAGCGTGTGCGGCTGGCCGTTCTCCTCCCTGGTGACGATCCAGCGGTGGACTCCATCACCTCGGTCTGGCCTTCGTCTAATTTCTATGAACGCGAAGTCTTCGACCTGTTCGGCATTCGCTTTGTGGGGCACCCGAACCTGGTGCGCATCATGATGCCGCTGGACTGGAAGGGCCACCCCTTGCGCAAGGATTACCCGGTCGAAGGCTACCGCTAGACATTACGCACGATCCGACCCGCACGAGAGCCCCGGAGGGCCCGCCCCATGTCTCCAGTCGCCGCCCCAGAGATGGTGAACCCAGGCATTAACGACGTCATCGAAGACGCGAAACGCCACGCCAAGGACCCAGCAAGCGATCAGACCATGGTGCTGAACATGGGGCCGCAGCACCCCAGCACCCACGGTGTGCTGCGTCTGGTGCTGGAGATTGATGGCGAAACCGTCGTGAGCATGGCGCCGGATATCGGTTACCTGCACACCGGCATCGAGAAAACGGCGGAAGCGAAGTTTTACCAGCAGGTGGTGCCGCTAACCGACCGCATCGACTACCTGTCCCCGATGTGTAACAACTTGTGCTACTGCCTTGCCGTGGAAAAGCTGCTTGCGCTCGAGATCCCGGAGCGCGCACAGACGATTCGAGTCCTGCTGAACGAGTTGACGCGCATCCAGAGCCACCTGGTGTGGCTTGGTACACATGCCATGGACATTGGCGCGTTGACCGTCTTCCTGTACTGCTTCCGTGAGCGCGAGGAGTTGCTGCGCCTGTTTGAGGCAGTCGCCGGTCAGCGCATGATGACCAGCTACTTTCGCATTGGCGGCCTGAGCATGGAGCCGCCCGCGGGATGGTTCGATCGCGTGCAGAAGTTCCTGAACATCATGCCGTCCAAGATTGCCGAGTACGAGGGGCTGCTCTCCGGCAATCCCATCTGGTACTCGCGGCTGAAGGGTGTCGGCTACCTATCGCCCGAAGACGCGGTGCGTCTGGGCGTGACGGGGCCGCCGCTGCGCGCGTCTGGTGTGGATTGGGACCTGCGGCGCGACATGCCGTATACCGGCTACGAAAAGTACACCTTCAAGGTGCCTATCTCGCATGACGGCGATGTGTGGGCGCGCTACACCATTCGGCTGGAGGAGATGTACGAGTCGGTCAAGATTGCGCAGCAGGCGCTGGACCGCATGCCGGAAGGCCGCATCACGGCAGATGCGCCCAAGATCATCTTGCCAGACCGCGAAGAGATGAAGACGCAGATGGAATCGCTCATCCATCACTTCAAGATTGTGACCGAAGGTTTCGGCGTACCCGCGGGCGAGGTCTTCCAAACGGTGGAGTCGCCTCGAGGTGTGATGGGGTATTACGTCGTGAGCGACGGCACCAACAAGCCCCTGCGCGTGCACATGCGCAATCCAAGCTATGCCACGCTGCAGGCGCTGGAGACCATGTGCAAAGGCAAGCTGCTGGGCGATGTGGTGGCGGTGATCGGGTCGATCGACATCGTGCTGGGTGAAATAGACAGGTAGCTTTTAGATGAATCGGAGCGTCAGCTCAGGGCTATTTTCGGGCCTGAGCTGACGCTTTCTGCTTTACGGCGCAGCAGCGCGAGAGGATACTGACCGCATGGCGACCGCAGTGCACATCCCGGTAAGTGAGTACCTTAAGACGAGCTATAGGCCTGACTGCGACTATGTCGACGGCGAACTGCAGGAGCGGAACTTGGGCGAGGAGTGGCATTCTGCGGTTCAACTTGCAATCGGCACTATTTTCCAGAACAACCGTAAAGCTTGGGGACTTCGGCCATATACCGAACAGCGAGTCCAAGTGGCACCGTCCCGCTTCCGTGTTCCGGATGTTTGTGCTGTACCTTCTAATAAGCCTTTTCAAGGCGTACTTACAGTAGCGCCGGTGCTATGTGTTGAAGTCTTATCGCCGGAAGATCGTTTGCACCGCATCGTGACTCGCGCCCATGAATACCTGAAGATGGGTGTGCAGAACATTTGGGTTGTCGACCCAAAGACACGTGAGTGCTGGACGGTAACTGCCAGTGGTGCTGCCCTGCCCATGCTGGAAGATGCGTTCACGATTCCGGGCACGCCTGTGCAGGTGGCTGTCGCGGATATTTTCGAGGAGATTGACTCCGCCCCGAAGGCCTAGCTGCTCCGCTCGTACGGGTTCGGGGCCAGTCGCATCCTAGTCTGTTAGAGGTGGCCGCGATGCCGAATGAAGCCAGTGCCAAGGCGAACCTGGATGAGCAGCTTGCGCACAACACCGCACGCATGACAGATATGCTCAGGGATCAGGTCAATGTTGAGATCACGCGCAGCCTGGTGCTCTGCTTTTCGTCGCCGGAGGAGTCCTGCGCTGTTGCGATGACGCGGGCGCTCTTCGCTAAGGGCACGCGCGTATTGCAGACCGGGCCGGACAAGAAGGCGGACGACCGATTCCACATCCGAGTAGGGGTTAAGCGGAGCATTCGTGATGCAGTGCGCGAGGAGTTTGTGGCGGACATGGTGCATACAGCCGCCGGGATGAACGGCAGCTACGACGGCTGGAACCTGCTGGCGGACGAGCCTGCGGAAGAAATGCAGGCGCACGCGGAGACTCCAGATGTGCAGCACTCCCCTGCCGCGGCGATTCCTACAAGCCCGGCGGCCGGCCAGCAGTGACGGAGCAACTGCAGCGGGAGCTTTGGACGTCGTGGGCTTCCCTGCTGCGGTCGTACGCTGCGGTGCACGCCTTGGGCAAAGAGCAGCATGCGGTGGTCGAAGTCTCGGACGACGCAATCCTGGTACGCTTTGGCCAGCGATCCGCGCAGTTCACGCCAACGGAGTACATTGCATGGGATGGAACGGCGCTGCCCTTTGCGTTGACGGTAAACGGACGCGTCCGCATCGGCGACGAGGAAGATGAGATGGACCTTGTCGCGGAACAGCTCGCATCGGCGATAATCAATGCGTGAGCACCGTTACGGACAGCATCTTTTTGCCGGCTACGGCCGCGCGCTTCGATAATCTCGTCACGCTCTACCCGGTCAAGCGCTCGGCGCTGGTGCCGATGCTGCTGTATGCACAGGACGAGATAGGCTACGTTTCGGACGCCGTGGTGGCCGAGATTGCGCAACGGCTGGATCTGCTGGAATTGGACGTACGCGGCGTGCTCTCGTATTATTCCATGCTGCGCACCGAGCCCGCGGGCAAGTTCAACGTGCAGGTCTGCACCAACATCAGCTGCATGATTGTGGGCGGCTACGACATCCTGGACCATTGCAAGCAGCGGCTTGGCATCGGCCACAAGGGCGTGACGCCCGATGGGCAGTTTTCGCTGGAGGAGGTCGAGTGCATAGGTGCGTGCTGCTGGGCACCGGCCATGCAGGTGAACTACGACTTTCACGACAATCTGACGCCTGCCAAGGTAGACGCCATACTGGACGACTACGCCGCCGGGCGCGGTGAGGATGTGAAGTAATGCCGACACTTGTAAGTCATCCCGACGAGGTCAAGGTCCTCTCGCGCCGCTTTGGCCAAGGCGCGGCTAACATCGACCGTTACTTGGAGCTGGACGGCTACAAGGCCGTGCAGAAGGCCATCGAAAACGGTCCGGAGTGGGTCATCAGTGAGATGAAGGCCAGCGGCCTGCGCGGGCGTGGCGGTGCGGGCTTTCCGACCGGCATGAAGTGGTCCTTCGTGCCAAAGACCAGCGAAAAGCCGAAGTACGTGCTAGTGAACGGCGATGAGTCCGAGCCGGGTACGTGCAAGGACCACGTCATCTTTCTACACGACCCGCACGCCATCATTGAAGGCACCATGATTGCCGGCCTGGCCATCGGCGCCAAGATGGGCTTTATCTATCTACGCGGCGAGTACCGCTACCTGCTGAAGATTGTGGAGAAGGCTGTAGCCGACGCATACGCAAAGGGCGTGCTGGGCAAGAACATCTTCGGCAAAGAGGGTGTGGACTTTGACATTGTGACGCAGACCGGTGCCGGCGCGTACGAGGTGGGCGAAGAGTCTGCGCTGATGGAGTCACTGGAGGGCAAGCGTGGCGTGCCGCGCATCAAGCCGCCTTTCCCCGCCGTTGTGGGCCTGTACGGCGGACCGACCGTAATTAACAACGCGGAAACCATAGCCAGCGCTCCGCACATCCTGCTGATGGGCGGGGCTGAGTACGCCAAAATCGGCAGCGAGCGCAACGGCGGCACGCGCCTGTTCGGCATCAGCGGCATGGTTGAGCGCCCCGGTATTTACGAGTTGCCCATGGGCTACAACCTGAAAAAGGCCATCTACGAAGTTGCGGGCGGCGTTAAGGGCGGCAAGAAGCTGAAGGCCGTCGTGCCTGGCGGTTCAAGCTGCCCAGTGCTGACGGCAGACGAACTCGATGTGGGCCTTGACTTCGATCAGATGGGCAAAGCGGGCACCATGCTCGGATCGGGTGGCATCGTGGTGCTGGATGAGACGGTAAGCATGGTCGAGTTCGCGCTGCGGACGATCAAGTTCTACCAGCACGAGTCGTGCGGCTGGTGCATCCCCTGCCGCGAAGGGACGGACTGGCTGAAGAAGACGCTGACGCGCTTCTACAACGGTGGCGGCAATGCCAAGGACATCAACAACATTCAATACCTTGCTGAAAACATGATGGGCCGCACCTTCTGCCCGCTTGGTGACGCCGCGGCCATGCCGACGATTGCCTTTGTGAAGAAATTTCGGCACGAGTTTGAGGAGTACCTAGGCGGTACTCGTACAGAGAAGAACTTCATCACCACGGACGAACTGGTTGGCGCGGCGCACTGACCTACGCACTACCTCTCGCACCTGAGGAACACGAATGCCAGACGTAACGCTTACCGTAGACGGCCAAAAGATTACCGCACCTGCGGGCACGCTGCTGATCGATGCCTGCAAGACCGCGGGTATCCAGATTCCCGCGTTTTGCTACTACCCCGGCCTGAGCTTGCAGGCCGCCTGCCGCATGTGCGTGGTACGCATTGACAAGATGCCCAAGCTGCAGACAGCGTGTACCACGCCAATTGCCGAGGGCATGGTCGTCTCGAGCGAGTCGCCTGAGATCGCACAGGCGCGCAAGGCCACGCTGCAATTGCTGTTGGGCAACCACCCGCTGGACTGCCCCGTGTGCGACGCGGGCGGCCAGTGCGAACTGCAGGACATGACCTTCAAGTACGGCGCGGCGCATAGCTTTTACCAGGAGCCGAAGAACCACCGCGAAGAGCAGCAGTGGTCGCCCACGGTGTACTTCGACCGGCCGCGCTGCATCCTGTGTTACCGCTGCGTGCGCATGTGCGGCGAGGGCATGGACGTGTACGCGCTGGGCATCCAGAACCGTGGTTCGTCCGCGGTGATCGCGCCGAACATTCCTGCATCGCAGAGCGAGGACGGCCTGCAGCACCTGGACTGCGAAGAGTGCGGCATGTGCATCGACGTGTGCCCGGTGGGCGCGCTGACCAGCGACACCTACCGCTACAAGACGCGCCCGTGGGAGATGAACCACGTGGCCACCGTGTGCACGCATTGCGGCGATGGCTGCAAGACCTCCCTCGGTGTGCGCCAGACCATCGATGGTTCGGAGATTGTGCGCGGCGACAACCGTGACAAGAGCGGCATCAATGGCGACTTTTTGTGCAACAAGGGCCGCTACGGCTTCGATTTTGCGAACTCGCCGGAGCGCATCACGCAGCCAATGCTGAAGCAGGCGGACGGTAGTCACAAGGCCGTGAGCTGGGATGAGGCGCTGCGCTTCACAGGTAAGAAGCTGCGCGAAATCCGTGAAGCGCGCGGCGGCGGCAGCATCGGCGTGGTCGGCGGCAACCGCCTGACCAACGAGGAAGCCTACCTCTTGCAGAAGTTTGCGCGGTCCGTGCTGGGGACGAACAACATCGACCACCATCGGACAGCAGACTACGTGACGTTTGCCGCGGCACTGAGCGGGCATCGCGATCGATTTGCCTCGCAGCACGACAACGAGAAAGCCCCGGCAGTGCTGCTCATCGGCGGCGACCCAACGAATGAGGCCCCGCTGACCGCTTGGAACCTGCGCTCGAATGTTCGCCTGAATGGCGCGCGTTTGTACGTAGCGAACCATGCACAGATAAAGCTGCGGCGTCAGGCGAAGGCGTTCCTGGAGATTGCACCCTTCGGGTACGGCGCAGTGGCCGCTTACCTGGCGGGCGACGACGCGGCGGCGCAGTCTGCCGCGCACGATGGCGAGAATCTGGGCAGGTTCCGCGAGGCGCTACGTGGTGAGGGTTCGCTGCTCATCCTGATCGGTTCGGAATTGCGCGGCAACGACCTGCGCAGGTTAGTCGAGTTTGGGCTCGCGCTGCCAAATACGAATTTTGCCTTGCTGAGCGATTATGTAAACGCGCACGGCGCGGCGGACATGGGCCTGCTGCCGGACATGCTGCCCGGCTACCAGCCACTTGGCGGCACGCACGACTACTCCAGCGAGTATGGCGAGCGATTCAGTAACACACCGGGCCGTGACATGGTTGGCATCTTCGACGCGGCGCAGACTGGTGATCTTGCTGCGCTGTATCTCGTGAATGCAAACCCAGTGGCGCGTTACTCGGTCGACCCTGCGTCGCTCAGTAACACCTTTGTTGTGGTTCACGACATGTTCCTGACGGAGACGGTGCGGCTGGCAGACGTCATTCTGCCATCGGCCAACCTGTATGAGAAGTCCGGCTCCGTAACCAACAGTTACGGCGATCTGCAGCTCGTGAAGAAGGCCTCGGACCGGGCCGGTGTGCGTACCGATCTGGAGTTGCTTGTGCGCGTGGCCGACGCGATGGGTGCTGATGTGCGCAAACTGGTGCCCTTCGGCAAAAAGCCGCAGGCGAACGGCATACGTGCCGACCTGGGCCAGACGCGCGGTGCGCAATCGGGCGAGGCGGACCGTCACGCAGTATGGCTGACGTCGAACAATCTTGAGATAAAGCTGTCACCCTTTGACCCATTTGCAGTGCTCGATGAGATACAGCGCCTGGTCCCCGGCTATGACCTGTTGCGGCTGCAGTTAATGAGTGGCAATGACCAGCACCTTGCACCCGCCGCGCCGGCAGACCTGGTGCGAATTGAACCTACACGGCGCGACCTGGTGCTGCCGGCGGAAGACACGCTGTTTACCTCCGGGACATTGGGCCGCTACTCGCCAAAGCTTGTGGAGTTGGCTGACAAATATACCCACGAACCCGTCGGCATTCCAGCAGACTGATCGTTTCAGAGAACAGGACAAGAACGACGCCATGCACCTCTCAAACTTTCAGATCTTCCTGCTGCTCACCGTGCTCAAGATTGTTGTCGTCCTCGTGGTAACACTGACAGCGGTGGCCTACACGGTCCTGCT
>CALMOM010000117.1 GCA_937873305.1 uncultured Terriglobus sp. | reverse complement strand
GCGCGGTGCTGGTCTGCTGCGCATGTACAGCAACGGCGGCTATCGGTGACAGAAATGTCGCAGCCAATCCGAAGGCCATGGCTTGTGTGCGGATATGCTTCATTGGACTTCCTCCGTTGCAACAGCCCACACAAGTGTCCCGGACTGCGACAGCAGCCTGTTAGAGCGCGGGAGTGCTGCAGCGGATGTCTGTCGATGGGGCAATCAGGCGTGTAGCAGGGCTTCCTGCCCCTGCCGGGCTGCCGCGGGAATGGCTCGACCGGTGCTGTGGCGAAGTACGGCAAGCAGCAGCAGCAGCAGCTCAAACCCGCACAGGCCCGCGACTCCCAGGTGCTGCCACAGGGCGGGAGAAATCGCTGAGGCAAGTGCTCCGCCAATGAAGTAGGCCGTCATGTAGAGCGTGTTGATGCGGGTGCGTGCCTCGGGCTGCAGGGCAAAGTTGCGCGTCTGGTTGCCCAGTTGCAGCGCCTGCATGCCAACGTCGAGCACCACCACGGCCAAGCCCAGCGCCAAAAGGTAGGGCCATACGTGCAGGTGTCCGGCTGCCTGCGCGGCAAAGGCGGTGCGCTCCGTGACGTATACGGCGGCCACGGCCAGCAGCAGTGCGCCAAGCGCCAGGCTGATCACATAGCGCGGTCCTCGCCGATCAGACAGTCTGCCGGCGTAGGCCGCCATCAGGGTGCCCGCCGCACCTACCAGGCCAAAGCTGCCGGTCACACCTGCACCCAGGCCATGCCGCTCCAGCACAAAGGCAAGTGTGTTCCAAAAGGCGGAAAACATGCCAAAGGCCAGCGCGCCCATCACGCAGCTCTCCCGCAGAAGGGGCTCGGCGCGCAGCACGGTCCACAGCGAACGCAGCACCTGCGGGTAGGGCAGGTGCTGGCGTGCTGGCAGTTGGGGCATTAGCCGGTGGATGAGCGGCAACAGCAGCACACAGACTGCGGCAGCCACGGCAAATACGACGCGCCAACCGGCGACGCGCGCGGTAACGTGCTCGGTCGCTTCAGATAGCCAGCCCGCCACGGTGCGAGCCAGCAGCACGCCCAGCAGCAGACCCGTCATGACCACGCCCACGGCTCGGCCACGGTTTTCTGGCTCGGCCAGGTCTGGCGCAATGGGCAGTACCACGTGGGTGACAGAAGCGCAGGCACCCACCACCGCGCTCATCAATAGCAGCAGGGGCAACGAGGGCGCACAGCTCAGCAGCAGCAGTGCTACAGCCAGCGCGGCAAACATCTTCAGGATCAAACCGCGCCGCTCCAGCGCATCGCCTAATGGTGTGAGCAGCAGCATGCCCAGTGTGTAGCCCACCTGCGTGGCCACGCCAATCTGCCCGGCAGCCGCGGCAGCGGCGTGGAAGCTCGCACCCATCTGCGGCAGTAGTGGCTGGCAGAGATAGATGCTCGACACGCTGACGCCACAGCACAGGCCAAGGAAGGCGAGATGCGCCTGCGGACGCGGCCGGGTCGTTGCTGGGGAGGTCTGCCCGGATCCGGGCATCTCTGGCACTCCGGGCGGCAGGGACGTGCGCGCGGAGCTGCTGCGATCGCGTTGCATCTTTTCCAGTGTACGTTTTTGCCCCTGCAGACATGCAAAACGCCGCACTGAAGCGCCAAGAAGTGTGCTGGGGAGGCACAAAACTGTACGCTTCGTCTCCTTTCCGCACGCAGAATTGCTGCTCAAGCGTCGCGAATGTGCAGCAACGTGCATGAAGTGCAATGCCGTGTCAGCGTGATAAGGCTGCCGCTAGAGCTCGTCGACGGGGGTGTCGTATTTGTGCTGACTCACGCGCTGCGAAGTGTAGATGCCTGCGTGGCCGGAGAACAGGTAGCTGAAGACGCAGGCGAGCGCGGCGTACGCACCGGCCTCTGCGCCGAACAGCTCGATGGCCATCAACGACGACGCGATGGGCGTGTTGGCCGCACCCGCGAAGATGGCCACGAAGCCCATGCCAGCCAGCAGCGAAGGCGGCAAGGGCAGCAGGTAAGCCAGCGCGTTGCCCAGCGTGGCGCCGATGAAAAATAGCGGCGTGACCTCGCCGCCCTTGAAGCCCGCGCCAAGCGTGATGGCGGTAAACAGGAGCTTCAGGAGCCAGTCCTGCGGGCTGTGCCGCGGACCGAAGGCGGCCAGGATGGTGGGGATGCCCAGGCCGATGTAGCGCGTGGTTCTCATAGCGAACACCGCGGCGGCGACAATAATGCCGCCCAGGAACGGCCGCAGCGGCGGCCAGGCGACGTGCTGTTTGAACAAAGCGCCAATGCTGTGCGTGAGCCTCGCAAAAGCGCGCGCTACAAGGCCGAAGACGGCACCGGCAAGCGCGGCCCATACGAGCCCGGAGGCCCGCAGTATGGGCACGTCGTGCACCTGGTACAGCGTGTGCTGCACGCCCAAGGCGTGGGTCGTCAGGTCGCCGGCGAAGGCCGCGATGAAGCACGGGATAAGCGCGCCGTAGCCCACGGTGCCGATGCTCAGCACCTCCAACCCGAAAACCGCACCGGCCAGTGGCGTGCCAAAGACTGAGGCAAACCCGGCGCTAATGCCCGCCATCAGCAGCACACGGCGCTCCGGCGGGCTCATGCGAAAGGGCCGGGCCAGCTGGTCAGCCAGTGACGCGCCCGTCTGGATGGCCGTGCCCTCGCGCCCCGCCGAACCGCCGAACAGGTGCGTCATGAATGTGCCGATCAGGATCAGCGGCGTCATGCGAATGGGGATGGTGCGCTTGGGCTCGTGCACCTCGTCCAGGATCAGGTTGTTACCCGCCTCCACCGCCGTGCCCAGGTACCGGTACATCAGGCCAACCAGCAGACCCGCCACCGGCAGCAGCAGGATTAGCCACTGGTGCGCCTCACGCGTGACCGTAGCCCAGTTCAGCGATACCAACAGGACGGCAGACGCGGTACCGCCCAGCACACCGGCCAGGGCAGCTACCGGGAGCCAGCGCAACAGGTATTTCAGGATGCGAATGGATTCAGAGCTGGCGAGGGAACGTGCGTCAGGCAAGGGGCCTCCTACAGAGTGCAGGAGTCATCAGCAGGGGAGAGCATTCCCGTGCGGTTCCGGCGAACCCCATCGCCGTATTTAGCTGAAGGTGAAGCGGGTGTTTGGTGGACCTGATCGGGATCGAACCGATGACCTCTTCCATGCCATGGAAGCGCGCTCCCAGCTGCGCCACAGGCCCACTGCTAGTAGAGTACCCCGCTTGGCCGGGAAGGGCAATGGCCGGTTCGCTCATGGCCGGGCGGGAACAAAGCGGGCCGGTACCGGTGTCTATATCGGCAGAGTGAGCGAGAGCACTCGGCATCCCGCCGGCGGGTGAAGAACTCTGGCAGCAGCGTGTGAATCGCATGTGATTGCGCGGCAGGCCCCGGAGGCCGTACCGTGTGTGGAGTGGTGGCATGAGTGGTGCGGCAGTGATGGACCCATTCACCGGAGCGATCGGCGGTAGTCTCAGTGACGCGGGCGGTTATGCCGCGGCGCGCCCGGCTGTCTCGGCGGAGGAGCTGGCTCTGGTGGCCGCGTTGCAGGCCGGGTCAGACGAAGCCTTTCGCCAGCTGACGGCGCAGTATAGCGGTCCGCTGTACTCGCTACTGCTGCGCTCGCTGGCTGACCCGGCGGACGCGGGCGACGTGACGCAGGACGTCTTTATCAAGGTGTTCCGCTCCATCCGCAGCTTCCATGGTGACAGCAGCCTGCGCACTTGGATCTACCGCATCGCCGTGCACGAGGCCAGCAACAGCCGGCGCTGGTGGGTGCGTCACAAAAAAGCGGAAGTCACCATTGACGCCGACGCCGCGGATGACGACGAGGACCTGAACTTCTCCCTGCGCGAGACGCTGGCCGACGGACGCGAGTCACCCTACGAAAGCGCCCGGCAGGCGCAGCTACGAGCCAGCGTGGAAGCTGCCCTGCGTGAGGTGCCGGAGAGCTTTCGCAGCGTGGTGATCCTGCGCGAGATTGAGGGTATGGCCTACGACGAAATTGCCGATATCCTCTCCATCAACATGGGTACGGTGAAAAGCCGATTGCTGCGGGGGCGTGCCGCGCTGCGGGTGGAACTGGGCAAGCGGCTTCCCGAATTCGCACGCTTTGTGCCTGCAGGCACGGTACCGGCTGCGTCGCGCAGTGCTGCGCGCACGTCTAAGGAGGCACGATGAAAGACATGCTGAATTCTCTCTCATCCGTGCTCCCTGTTCGTAGACGCTGCTCAGAACAGCTGCTCCCCGCCTTGGAGGAATTGCAGAGCGAACGAGAGCTGACGGACGGTGCGTTGCGCACATTGGCTCCGGCACAGGCACCGGAGCAGCTTGCCCTGCAGATTCGCCTGGCCCTGTCGCACGAGCAGGTACGCCGCGAGCGCCGCTGGGCGGGGCGCGTGCAGCACAGCTGGGAGGTGTTCCGCGAGAACTCGTTGCGGCCCTTCGCCGTGCAGGCCGCGGTAGCTGCAGTTGCACTGCTGGCAGTAGCGGGCGGCGCGTTGATGCTGGGCGCGGTGGCTCCACAGCAGGCCGTGCAGGCCAACGACACGCCGTTGGCGGGCTTCTCAGCGCCGCGTTATCTCTACTCCGTCGCGGGTGAGCAGCCGGTAGGCAGCTCTACAGACGCACCGCTGATTGTGGAAGCAAAGGTGAATACGGCGGGCCGTGTGTACAGCTACCGCGTAGTGTCTGGCGGGCTAGATGCGACCGCGACCTCCGCGCTGCGCCAGCGCATGCTGACCGGGATCTTTCGGCCGGCGAAAGTATTTGGCGAACCGGTACGCGGCACGGTTCTGCTGACGTTTGCGGATGTCGTGGTTCGCGGGTAAGCGCCAGTACGAGCGAATACGCGGGGTGCCCCACATAACTTCGGAGTGGCGTGGCTGAAGCCATGCTCTTCCGAAAGCGCCGACGACACGCTCCGGGTTGGTACGCTATTCGCTGAGGTCCGTCGAACCCCTGTGCGCTCTTTCTTCCGCTTGATCCTATGTCTGTCAACTCCAATCCTGCTCTGCGGCTTAGTGCTTCCGGCTCAGCAGCCGCAACCACGTCGAACCTCATCGTCGTCACAGTCCGGCGAATCGGCTGACGAGCAGCAGGGTTCGTCCTCTGTGGTGCCGCGCCGCGGTGTGGAGGCGGGCGGCTCTGCCGTGACGCTGGAGACCAGCGAGGGGCTGTTCGACATAGCCGCCGCGCTGAACGCCTGCGGATATGACAATGGGCTGGACACGGCGCTGCCGGTACGTGCCGCTGTACGTGCGGAGATGGACGCCGCTGCCAAAACACCTGCCGCTGGCCTGGCACGCGAGGCGCTCTGCGGCTATATCCGCACTCACACGCAGGCGGGCGCGCAGAACCTGGCGCAGTACGTTTCATTGGCACTGTTCCTGACGCCGCCGCCGGAACTCGCGCTGTCGATCCCCGAGGGCGACATGCCGCCGGATTCGTTGCAGGTGGCAGGTGTGCTGCCGCTCCTGCGCGACTGGGCCAAAGCCATTGACCTCCACGCCATCTACGTCCACCACCGCGCCGGCATGGAGCAGGCGGTGGCGCAGGTACACGACAGCATCACGCGCATGCTGCTGGAGACAAACGTCTACCTGCAGCAGCCGGTATCGAGCTACGATGGTCGACGCTTCCTGGTTCTGCTGGAGCCGATGCTGAGTCCCCAGGCGGTCAACTCGCGCATCTACGGGTCGGACTACTTCATCGTGACCTCGCCTGCGGCCATCGATCCGGCAAACCCGCCGCGCGTTTCGCCCGGGTCCCGGCAAACCGTGTCGGCCCGCGCGGGCGGTGTGCAGATGGATCGCATCCGGCACTTGTACCTGCTCTACAACCTGGATCCCATCATCTATGCGCGCGCCGGATCCACCAATCGCCTGCTGCCGCTGCTCAAAACGGTTTCTGACGCGCCCATCGAATTTAACTACAAGAGCGACATCGTTGCATTGACCACGGAGTGCCTGATCAAGGCCATGGAAGCGCGCACCATGGACGTGGGCATTGCGCGCCCGTCGAACAGGGTCAGCGGCAAGCAGCGCACGGAAATGGATGGCTACAACCAGGCCGTGGCCGACTACGAGCACAAGGCGGAGGCGGTGCGGCGCACACAGGTGGCGCACGACATGCAGTCGGGCTGGGTGTTGACGGAGTCCTTCTACAACAAGCTGGCGCTGAACGATCGCGAGGGCGTCAACATTCGCGAGCAGATTGGCGAGATGGTGTACGGCATGGACGTGCCGCATGAAGTGAATGTGGCGAAGAAGATTCCCTACTTCAAGCCGGACGACCCGGAACTGGTGGCCAGCGGCGGCGCCAGCCGCAGCCGCGCGCCGCGCCGGACGCTCTCTGCCATGGACCAGGCCGAACTCAAGCTGCAGAAGGGCGACCGCCTGGGCGCCGAGGAATTGGCCGACAAGGAACTGCTGGCCAACCCCAGCAGCGGCGAAGCGTTGTATGTGCTGGCCCGCGTCAAGCTGACGGAGGGCGATCCGCAGGCCGCGTTCGACCGCTTTCAGCAGGTGCTGAAGGCCAGCAAGGACGCGCACACCGTGGGCTGGTCGCACGTGTACCTGGGCCGCTTGTATGACACACAGGCCGCCAATGCTCGCCCCAGGGCAATGGCCGAATACAAGGCTGCGCTCGATACGGCCGGTGCTCCACCGGATGTGCGAACCGCCGCGGAGGCGGGCCTGAAGCAGCCGTTTGCCGCTCCGCGCCGCGCGGTGCCAGCCAGCCAGCCAGACGATGATGAGCCGCTGGATCCGACCGGCAAGAAGCAGAAGGAGAGCTACAGGCCGAGCGAAGAGGCTGCACCACCGGCTCGTCCGCGCTAAGCCGGTTCTAACGCGTCCGTTGTAAGAACGTCCGCAAAGTACGCAAAGGTCTCGCAAAGTACGCAGACGGGTACCCAGAGCAAGCTTGCTGCAGCCCTGCATCCATTGCGAACTCTGCGAGCACTTTGCGGACGCTCTTACCTCCCTCACCCAGGCAATCTGTGCGGGAGTGAGAGACTGCTAGGCATGAGCCTTGCCCACCTGCTGACCGAAGCGCGCAACGCCGCCTCCAGCCGCATCGACGCCGTCTCTACCGAGGAGATGCTGCGCATCGTCAACGATGAGGACAGCACCGTGGCGGAGCGCGTGCGCGAGCAGATTCCGCAGATCGCGCGTGCTGTGGACGCCATCTATGAGCGGGTCGCGCAGGGCGGCAGGCTGTTCTACACCGGCGCAGGCACCAGCGGCAGGCTGGGCGTGCTGGATGCCAGCGAGTGCCCGCCGACCTATGGCGTCTCGCGCGACGTGGTGCAGGGGTTCATCGCGGGTGGTGACGGTGCGCTGCGCGTTTCTGCCGAGGGCGCGGAGGACAGCCGCGAGTTGGGCAGCCGCGACCTGCTCGCAAATGGCTTCAATCAATCCGCAGGGCTGGATGTGCTGGTGGGTATCGCCGCCAGCGGCCGCACACCGTACGTGCTGGGCGCAATGCAAACCGCGCGGGAGCTTAGCTGCTTAACGGTGGGCCTGTCATGCGTGCCCGGCTCGCCGGTAGAGCAGGCGGCGGACATCGCCATCGCGCCCGCGACTGGTGCGGAGGTGATCACCGGCAGCACGCGCATGAAGGCGGGCACGGCGACGAAGCTGGTGCTCAACATGCTTTCGACGGGGCTGATGGTGCGGCTGGGCCATGTGTACGGCAACTTGATGACCAATGTGCAGACCACCAACGAAAAGCTGGTGGACCGCGCGGAGCGCATCATCGCCGCAGCGACGGGAGCCGCGCCCGAGCGGGCTGCAGACTTGCTGCGCGAAGGCGGCAGCGTACGCACGGCCATCGTGATGGGCAAACGCGATCTCTCACGCGCAGAGGCTGAGACAACTCTTAGCGACGCTGGAGGCGTTTTGCGTCGAGCGCTGGGGGAATAGAGGTCGTCAACGGTCTGCGCCGACTTTTATAATGATGAGCGACATGCAAATTGCACGGACCCGCCATCGGCTCGCCCTCGCTTTCGCAGCAACTTCACTGATTCTGATCTCAGGCTGTAAGTCCGCGCCGAAGTCCGACGCAGCGGCCGGACCGACCATGGAGACGGCGCAGGGACCGCGCATTTACGTGAGTGACGAGGTGTCCGGCGAGTTGACGGTGATCGACGCGACCACCATGAAGCCGCTGGAGTCGCTCAAGGTGGGCACGCGGCCGCGCGGTATCCACAGCAGCCCCGACGGCAAGACACTGTACATCGCGCTCAGCGGCACGCCCATTGGCGGCCCCGGGGTGGATGAGGACACGCTACCGCCGTCGGACCACTCGAAGGACGGCATTGGCGTCTTCGACATCAAGGCCAACAAGCTTCTGCGCATCATTCCCGGTGGCAGCGCCCCCGAAAACGTCGACCTGAGCAGGGACGGCAAGAAGCTCTACATCTCCAACGAGGACCAGTCCGCCGTCAGCATCGTGGACATTGACAGCGGGAAATTGGAGTCGACGCAGAAGAGGGGCGCGCCGCCGGAGGGTGTGAAGACCTCGCCCGACGGCAAGTTCGTCTAC
>CALMOM010000116.1 GCA_937873305.1 uncultured Terriglobus sp. | reverse complement strand
CTGTAGGACCTCGCATCGCCCGATTCGACCGCGTTCCCGCAGTTGCTTCTTTGATAGTCGCCGCGCTGTTTGGGGTGGCGATTGGCGCAGCTACCCACCGGGCTCTGCAGCACTCCCTCCTCGGCTATCTGCTGGCAGGCGTCGCGGGCACGGCCATGCTGTTTCTCATTGCCCGCTGCGTTCAGGGCACGCGGCTGGCGCGGTGGCTGGCGTGGGCCGGTTCCGCCTCGCTTGCCATCTTCCTGCTGTCTGAGTTTCCGCAGGGTGGTGGCCGGGTGCTGGTGCAAACCGTCCTTCATACCACCCGACCCCTGCTGCAGGACACGATACCCACACTACTTGCGGTCGTGCTGCCTGCCTGGCTGTATCACCGGCGGTATGCGCTCCGGATCGCTTGGATGTTTGAGAATCCGTTTGCTGCCGCGCCATCTGCCAGGAAGGCCGAGGCGAAGGTGTAGTCCGCGTGAGGCGGGCGCCGCATCTACACTGTTCAAGACCCGACGAAGGTTTTATGAGCGGTCGCAAAGTGGACGAGCCCAGCGTCCTGCCGCTACCATGTCCGCATGAACGCCTCTGTCTCTCGCCGAACCCTGTTGAAGACCGGCAGCCTTGCCGCTGGATCGCTGTTGCTGTCGCGTGTTGCCGCCGCGGCGAAGGCGTCGCCCGTGAAGCTGGGCATCGCCAGCTACACCTTTCGCGAGTTCAAGCAGCCGGAGCAGCTCATCGGCTTCATGAAGCAGTTGGGGCTAACAGCTGTGAACCTGAAAGACTTTCACCTGCCCATGGGGCCGCTGGATCAAGTAGCTGCCACAGCCAATCTCTATCGCAAGGCGGGGCTCACGATCACGGGCGGCGGCACGATCTACTTCCCCAAGGACGAGGACGCCGACATCCAGGCCAAGTTCGATTACGCCAAGGCGGCAGGGTTTCCCATGATCGTCGGTTCGCCCACGCATGCTTCGATTGGCCGCGTCGAGAGCTTTGTGAAGAAGTACGACATCAAGCTGGCCATTCATAACCATGGCACCGAGGACAAGGAGTGGCCATCGCCGCACGACATCCTGAAGGTGATCGGACCCATGGACAAGCGCATCGGCTGCTGCGTCGACCTGGGCCACGCCATGCGCGCCGGTGACGACCTGCCCAGCACGCTGCGCGAGGTGGGGCCGCGGCTGTACGACATCCACATGAAGGATCTGGCTGACAAAAACAGCAAAGAAAGCCAGGTGGCCGTCGGCGAGGGGTTGATGCCGGTGAAGGCCATCTTCCAGGCGCTGGTGGACATGAAATACCCCGGCTACGTGGACCTGGAGTACGAGATCAACGGCAAGGATCCCATGCCTGGTGTGGAGAAGAGCATCGCGTCCGAGCGCAAAACGCTCGCGGAGATGGGCTACTCGGCTTAGCCTTTTCGTCGAACCGTCATCCTGAGCGGAGCGAAGGATCCCCTGCGATGCAGGGTTAAATGGATGGCGCTTCCGCTTTTAGGCGAGTAAAGTCTGAAGCTGCATTGCTACCTGCTGAGCTGTCGGGATCCTTCGCTGCGCTCAGGATGACGGCGTCTGGGTAAGTGAAGAGGTGGGCTGGCTGCTGCGTGTGGCGCTCATTGGCCGGATTGCGTTGCAGTTTCACGGCAAACGCCGTTGACGTCACGCATGTCTTACTCACTGAACGAGCACTTCAGCGAGGGATGACATGGGACTGATCACGCCGAATGAGTACGGCACGCTGCGCAAGCTGTACACAGGTCAGCTGCAATACCTGCACTCTACCGAGACGCAAATTGTAAAGGGTCTTGAAAGCATGATTGAGCATGCTCAGGACTCGCAGCTGCAGCAGGCTTTTAAAAAGCACCAGGGCGAGTCGGAGACGCAGGCCCAGCGACTGGAGCGGCTGCTGGATGAGCTTCAGGGTGACGACGATGACAAGAAGGATCCCATCATCACGGCGCTGATCGGCTCCGGCGTCAACATCGTGCGTGAAACGAGCGAGGGACCGGTGCGCGATGCCGGCCTGATTGCGACCGCGCAGAAGATTGAGCACTATGAGATCGCGTCGTACGGCTCGGCCATTGCCTGGGCCGGTGTGCTCGGCCTCTCCGGCCACGTTTCAACGCTGCAGACCTCGTTGGACGAGGAGAAGCGGACCGACGCAATCCTTACACAGCTTGCCTCCTCAGAGAATCGAGAGGCGGCTGCAGTCTCCTAGGCATCTGGGTTGCTGCAGACGGGAAGGGGCCGCGGATGCGGCCCCTCTTTTTTGCTGGGTGAAGTATCGCTCAGATTAGCTTGGGCTCGAATTTCGGGTCGTAGGCGCGCTTGCGCATAGCGGTGGCCTGCGCGTCATTGAGGAAGTTGCCGCTCGCCGGATCGACAGTGACAGGCCGCTTCAGGTCATAGGCGATGTTGGTCGTCAGCAGCATCTTGACGGCGACGGCACCCTCAGCCACCGGCGCGTGCAGGTCAGCCTGGTTGCCTGATTTAACCGCGATCAGAAAATTCTTGAAGTGCGCGTCGGTCATGCTGTCCGCACCCACCAAATCGTTGCTGGTGGTCTTGTTCAGGCCTTTGTGCACATCGAACTGATCGATCATCTTGCCTTTCATGTCGTGGTGTTCCCAGCCGTCGCGGTCCACGATGATGGTACCTGTCTCGCCGTACACGGCGACGCCGCGCTCACGGTTGTAGATGGGCATATCGTTGCAGCAGCGGCACTCCCACGTGATCAGCTTGTTGTCGTTGTACTCAAAGCTGGTGTTCAGCGTGTCGTAGAACTGCCAGTCGTCTTTGTAGGCATAACGGCCACCGAAGGCGCTCACGCGGTTGGGCAGAGCGACGTCCATGGCCCAACGCGCCACGTCCACTTCGTGCGTGCCATTGTTCAGTGCTTCTCCTGTGCCGTATATGTGAAACCAATGCCAGTTGTAGGGCTGCACGTTGTCCTTATAGGCCTGGCGCGGTGCCGGGCCCTGCCACAGGTCCCAATCCAGCGTGGCAGGCACGGGGACGGGCTTACCCACTCCGATACTTTTGCGGCTGTTGGTGTACCAGGCCTTGGCGTAGTAGGCGCGGCCGATCATGCTGCCGTCATGGATCTTTTGCACGATCTCCAAGGTGTGCGGCGACGAGCGCTGCTGATTGCCCATCTGCACCACTTTGCCGTACTTCTTCTGCGCTGCGACGATGAGTTCCGCCTCGTGGATGTTCTGGGAACAGGGCTTTTCGACATACACGGCCTTGCCCGCCTGCATGCCCAGGATGGCCATGGGCGTGTGCCAATGGTCAGGTGCGGCAATGGTGATGGCGTCCACGTCTTTAATTGCGAGCACCTTGCGGAAGTCCTGTTCGCAGGCGGGCATGGTGCCCATGTCCTTCTCCGCTCGTGCCGCGTACTTTGCCATGATGTTGGTTTCCACGTCGGCCACATGGGTAAGGTTCACCATGTCCTTGTTGGCGTGAAAGCTGGAGAGATGCGCATACGCGCGGCTATTGAGGCCAAAGGTGGCCACGTTGACTTTGTCGTTCGCGCCGATGATGCGGGCGTAGCTTTTGGCGGTGGTGCTCAGGGCAAGGCCTGCGGCGGCTGCGGCAGCGCTGGCGGTAAATTCGCGGCGGTTCATGGGTTGGGCTCCTTGGCGCGGCTTTATTGTAACCACCGCGTGCAACGCCTGGCACCGTGAATATGGGTAATCTTGGGTCATGCCGTTTGGCCGTAAGAAAGTGCGGGAGCCGCTCGGGGAGCTAGAGCTGTTCGACTACGCGTGCAAGTCGCTGGGAGCGCGTATGCAGAGTGTCCGCGACCTGCGCCGCAAGCTGCTGGACCGCGCGGAACCTGGGCCGGAGGGCAGTGCCACAGTCACGCGCATTCTGGAAAAGCTGGTGGAGATGCGCTACCTCTCGGACGAGCGCTACGCCGCCGACTTTACCAAACTGCGGCAGGAAAACCGCAGCCTGGGCCGCCGCCGCGTGCAGCAGGACCTGCAGCAAAAGGGCGTTGCGACAGAGCTGATCGCCACCACGCTGGACGAGGCGTACGGTGCTCTGGATGAGCAGGTGCTTGTGCGCCAGCACCTGGAACGCCGTCGCATTCAGCCGCCGACAGATGAGAAAAGCACCGCGCGTGTGCTGCGTCGGCTGACCGCTGCGGGCTTCTCGTCCAAGTCGATCTTTGCCGTGCTCCGCAGCCTGCGCAGTGGCGAAGCGGCCCTGGACCGGGCTGAAAGCGAGGCGGCAGAGGAGTAGCTGTACTCCCGTAGACATCCTTTGGGTACTCGTCCTCACGAAGCGTCATCCTGAGCGCAGCGAAGGATCCCAGGATCGTCTCTGCGGGCACCAGTGCCGGGAGCTTCCTGCGAGAAAGCTTGATGCTGCTGTGTTCGTACAGGCTGCGTAGGGATCCTTCGCTCCGCTCAGGATGACAGCGGCGCAATGTGGCATGTGATTCGTACTCATGAGCACTAGGAGGAAGCGAGAGTCGTCTTGCATCCAACGACCGATGACATTTCGCACGGCCCTGACCGCCGCACTTCTGCTGGCAACATCCTCGGCGCTCACCGCGCAGCGTAACGCCCCCGCACCCACCGACAAGCCCGTCGGCACGCTCGAGACAGTCGCCACCTTCAGCGGCCCGATGCCCACCGGTGTCACCGTCTCGCGCTCGGGACGCATCTTTGTAAACTTTCCGCGTTGGGGCGACGATGTGCCGTTTACCGTGGCGGAGGTGGTCAAGGGCAAGGCAGTCGCGTACCCAAATGCCGAAGTAAATGACTGGGCAGGGCGCACCAAACCGAACCCAAATGCCTTTCGCGACGAGTCCGTGAACCAGCAGCACTTTGTGAGCGTGCAGTCCGTGGTGGTCGATCCGGAAGACCGCCTGTGGGTGCTGGATACCGGCGCGCCGCTGCTCAAGACCGTGGTGCCCGGCGGTGCCAAGCTGGTCGCTGTTGATTTGCGCACCAACAAGATCGTGAAGACGATCTTATTGCCGCCCGAAACCGCCGGACCCAACAGCTACATGAACGATGTGCGCTTCGACCTGCGCGTGGGCGACCAGGGTGGGCAGGACCCGCAGACCGCGGTGGGCAGTATGCCCGCGCCGACTCCGGACACCGCGCCGAAGGACTCGATGCACCCTACTGCAGAGCGCACAGCTGGGCAGGTCACGAATGATGGCATTCACGGCACGGCATACATCACCGATTCGTCGTCCATGGGGCCGAATGCACTCATCGTGGTCGATCTGGCCACGGGCAAGAGCATGCGCCGCCTGAACCAGCACTCCAGCGTGCTGAGCGAGGATAGCTTCCTGATGTTCTCGCAGGGCCAGCCCGTGTACCAAACCCTGCCTGGCTACCCGCCGCAGCCGGTAAACTTCGCGGCGGATGGCATCGCCATCTCCGCCGACGGCAGCCTGATCTACTACTGCCCCATCAACTCGACCAAGCTGTACTCGGTAAGCACGGAGGCGCTGCGCGACAAGAGCAAGTCCGACGCGCAGGTGGGTGCCACGGTACGCGTAGCTACAGGCAAAATGCCGTCCGACGGCCTCGAGTCTGACGCAAGCGGCGCTGTCTACATGACGGACCCGGTGACTGACAGCATTCATCGCTGGAACCCAAAAACCGGCCTGACGGAGACCATCGCGCACGACCCGCGCATCCTGTGGCCAGACACGATGTCCGTGGCGGCGGATGGTTACCTGTACTTCAATGCAAATCAACTGAACCAGCAGCCCACCATGCACAACGGTCAGGACCTCCGCGTGAAGCCGTATCAGATGTTTCGCATACGCATCGACGCGCAGCCGGTCAGCCTGAAGTAAGAGGGTGCCCCACGTCTCGCTTCTGAGACGTGGGAGTTTAATCTCTCGGGGGAACGTCAGCCCCACGTCTCTGCGAGACGCGGGCACCCGCATCCTACGCTGTGAGGTCAATGATGAGAGTTCTGGTTCTAGGCGCAGCGGGGCATACTGGCGACGCTGTAGTGACGGAGGCATTGCGGGCGGACCACGAAGTGACTGCGTTCGTGCACAGCGCGGAGAAGTACGCGCGGGCTGACGTACGCGTGGTGGTGGGCGATGCGCGAGACCATGCGGCGGTGCTGGCTGCGGTGCGCGGGCAAGACGCGGTGCTGGACACCATTGGCGGCCATAATCCGCTGGTAAATCAGCATATCGAAACCGATTCAGCGCGCGTGGTGATGGCGGCGATGGAAGAAGCAGGTGTGCGACGCCTTTTGGTCATCTCTACCATTGGCGAGGGCGACAGCGAAGCCAACGTGCACGGCTACTACAAATACCTGTTCATGAACACCATTCTCCGTGGCGTGATGAAGGACAAGGCGGCCATGGAGGCCGAGCTGCGGCATAGCGCGCTCGACTGGACCATCATCCGCCCGGCGGGCCTGACCGACGGAGAGCCGAAGGGTGTCCGCATCGTGCAGCCTGCGACCGGCGAGAAGGTCCGGTTCATTACCCGCGCTGATGTGGCACGCTTCATGGTCGAGCAGATCCCCATCGCAGAGTACCTGCACCAGGCGGTCGGCATCGCCAATCCGGAAGAGTGAGCGCGCCGGATGTTGCACTCGCGCCGGAGATCGTCATTGGGTGCGACTGGTCGGGTCGTGTAGATCTGGCAGGGCAGCGGAGGCACATCGTTGCTGCCACCTGGCACGCAGACAGGGTGCGCGTGGAGAACGGTCGCACCCGCGATGAAGTTGCGGACTGGCTGATCGCTCTTGCCGCAAAGTATCCTGCGCTAGTCGTTGGCTTCGACTTCTGCTTCAGCTTTCCCGCGTGGTTCGTGCAGGAAACCGGGGCGACAACCGCACCGGACTTCTGGGCGCAGGTAGCCGAGCACGGCGAAAGTTGGCTCTCGCGCGGGAGCGAAGACCGCCGCTTTTGGGGCAAGCCGCACAAGCGCCCCGCCGAGTTCAGCGGTGAGCACATCCATCGCATGCTGCGCGCCACGGACATCGACTGCAAGCTGGCCGCGCACATCCCGGACCAGGAGCGCGCCCTGCGCGTAAGGGGCATCACGCCGAAGTCAGTCTTCCAGATCGGCGGCTCCGGATCCGTAGGTACGGCGTCGCTGCGCGGCATGGCCGTGTTGCAGCGGCTGCACGCGGCGGGCTTTCGCGTGTGGCCGTTCGACGCGCCAGAGCCGGGCAGGCCGCTCGTGGTCGAGATGTACACCCGCCTGAACACCGGCCCCGTGCACAAATCGAACTCTGAAGCGCGTGCCGCCTACCTCGCGAAAAAGCGGCGCGCCAACCCGGCATACGCCACGGTAAGCCGCGCCGCGATCACCAAGGCAAAAGAGAGTGAAGACGCCTTCGATGCGCTCATCTCCTGCATGGTCATGGCGGCACATCGCGACCAGTTTTACAGCCTGCCGCAGCCACGCGATCCCAAGTACAGGCTCGAAGGTTGGACGTGGGCGGCGGACGCGGTGACGGCGTGCTCGACCATCCCGGACCGCTCGCGATCCTGACGGGCTGCACGTTGTACTGGCTGCGGCGCTCGGGGTCGCGTATGGTGGTGTCCACAAGGACACGCCGCCCATGTCAGATGAAACTGCGCCCTATGGCACCCCAATCGCGCCCGAGGGACAGCCAGCATGGTTCCCGCCAGAGCAGGACGACAACCGCCAACTGCAACCAGAGCAGTCCGGTCTGCGCCACGTCTTCTTTGGCATGGAGGGTCTTCGGGCGGGGTGGTCGCTGCTGCTGTTCCTTGGCACTGCCTTCCTGCTCGGCTACGCGATGGTTCACTTGCTGAACCACTTCGCTCCTCGGGCCCACAGGCAAGGCGAGACGCCGGCGCTGCCGACCATTGTGGGTGAGGCCGTTCAGTTTCTGGTACCCGCAATGGCTGCCTTGGTGATGACGCGCGTGGAAAAGCGCAGCTTTGCCCAGTATGGCTT
>CALMOM010000115.1:17206-18427 GCA_937873305.1 uncultured Terriglobus sp. | reverse complement strand
TCTGGCAGGTGGCACCCTTCCAACTGGTTTAACGCTGGGTACCAACTGCACCATTACAGGCACCGCCACCATCGCTGGGTCCTCTACCGTCACGGTGAGCGCGACCGACTCGGGTAATCCAGCGCGATCCGGTACCGGCTCTGTCACGGTGACGATCAATCCTCAAACAGGATCACTCAGCCTTGGCAACCCGCCCGCGGCAACAATCAACACGCCATACACCGGCGCCATTCCGATTGCTGGTGGCACGGCTCCTTACACTTGCAGCCTGGCAGGTGGCACGCTCCCAATGGGGCTTACGCTCACCTCCAATTGCACCATCACGGGCACGCCCACAGTAGCTGGATCTTCGACCGTCACGGTGAAGGCGACTGACTCAAGTAACCCGGCGCAATCCATGACCGGCTCGGTCACAGTTGCGGTGAATCCTCAAACAGGATCACTCAGCCTTGGCAATCCACCCTCGGCGACTGTGAACACGCCGTACACCGGCCCCATTCCGATTGCGGGTGGGACGGCTCCTTACACCTGCAGCCTGGTGAGTGGCACCCTTCCAGCGGGTCTGTCTCTGAGCGCCAATTGCACCATCACAGGGACGCCTACAGTCGCTGGATCTTCAACCGTCACGGTGAAGGCGACCGACTCAAGTAACCCAATGCAATCTGGTACCGCCACGATTACAGTTGCGGTCACTCCTCAGACAGGAACACTCAGCCTTGGGAATCCACCCTCGGCAACTGTGAACACGCCGTACAGCGGCACGGTTCCGGTGATGGGAGGTACGGCCCCGTATACCTGCACCCTGGCAGGTGGCACCCTCCCAACTGGGCTTACGCTGGGTGCGAACTGCACCCTTACAGGCACGCCTACCATGAGCGGTTCCAGCACGGTGCAGGTCACAGCAACAGACGCCAAAGTGCCTGGTACTGTCACAACTGGCTCCGTCACCGTGACTGTGCAGGCCATTCCGGCGGTAACACTTACCGGTTCGCTGCCCAACGCTATAGTGAACCAGCCGTACACGCAGACGCTGCACGCCGCAGGTGGTGTTGGTCCATACACGTACACGGTCACCGCAGGCACGCTGCCCGCCGGCATTACGCTCTCGAATGCTGGCGTGGTCAGCGGCACACCCACTGCGCCAGGTGCCAGCGCCTTTACTGTTAGCGCAACCGACAGCGAAGGCACACCCATGACGGCGAGCCTGCCGCTCACGTTGCT
>CALMOM010000115.1:0-17196 GCA_937873305.1 uncultured Terriglobus sp. | reverse complement strand
CCAACGACGCCCTGCTGAAGCGACCCTACGCATTCCTCTTCCAAGGTTACGAGGACGTGGCCGCGGGTGTACTTGCGTATACGACAGCAACAGCCGGAAGCATTACTGCAGATGGCAACGGTTTCATCACTGCCGGGGAAGAGGATACCAATCATCAGTTCTCAAATCCTGCTGGCAAAGTTGTCGCCACGCGCACTGTACTGGGCACCTACACCTTGGGGGCGGACCACCGTGGATCGCTCACATTGACCGCCTTCGATGCAAATGGCACAGTGGCAAACACCACTACCTATGCCATTGCACTACGGGCAGCAGTTGCTCCCGCAACAAACGCGACCGCAGGTAGCCTAATCGAGTTTGACGGCGATCAGGCGGTGGGCACTAAGGGGGCTGGAATGCTGCTGGCTCAAACTCCGGCGGCTTTCGCCACAGGCCTGACGGGCAGCTACGCGTTTGGCCTCCGCGGTGACACGCCTTGCCTGCCAACCTGCACGGTAGGCATCGCAGCGGGTCCGGTGGCAACGGTAGGCCAGCTTGCTGCAGCCGGCGGCACCGTTACCGGCGTGGCGGATACAAACATCGCCTCAACCAACATCGCCAGCGCCGCACTGTCTGGCACGTACACCGCCGCTGACAGCAACGGACGCGTCCAACTCACATTGAACAACGCCAGCCTCGCAGGCGTGCCGTTCCCAACCGATTACGCGGTGTATGTGGTCGATGCCAACCGCGTCATCCTGCTCTCCACGGACAAGCACTCGAGCTACATCCTGCAGGCTGGTACAGCGCAGGTGCAGCGACAGAGCGTCTTCAGCAATGCATCGCTGAGCGCCGCATACGTTGGTTATGAGAACTCTCCCGTCAGCCCTGGCCTGCTCAACACGACGTTGCAGAACGTCCTCAACTTGTCGACAGCCACCGTCTACCGCGGTGTCGGCAATGGCAGCGGTACCTGCAGCACCACCAACGTCGATTCCAGCGGCACCACCGGCGTGGTGAACAGTCTGGGCGGCTTAGTCAGCGCACCCGTCATCACCGCCGTGCTGGGTTCGTACCAGGCATTGGGTAACAGCGCCTGCACCGTGGCGGCAAATGGTCGCGCGGTGTTGAACTACCCGGCATCCAACGCGCCCCTGCAGTTAACCCTCACCGGTTTGGGATTGCCCACCATTCCGGCTCCTCGCGTGGTGTACCTCACCGACGCAAACAGCGGTTACTTCTTGGAGACCGGGTACGCCGGCCTCGGCATGTTGGAAGCGCAGACCGGCGCGCCTTTCAGCAATGCCAACCTGAATGGAACCTATGCCTACGGCAGTGTGCCTGCCAGCACACTGGCGACCATCAACAGCTCGGGCGAGTTCACCGCCGACGGAGCAGGCAATCTCACCTCCACCGTGGACCGGAATGTGGGCGTTGGCACCATCAATGTGCTGCAGCTCGGCATAACCGCGACTTCCACTTACACCATTACGGACACAGCAGCAGGTCGCTTCTTCCTAAGTTCTGGGGAGGTGGTGTACGAGATCTCACCCGGCAGATTTGCACTGTTGGAGCCTGAGCTTCTCAACACGTCAGCCTATGTCGCACTACTGTTCTAGAGCGGCTGTAACCCACCACGAGAGAGGGAAGAAGATGCGACTGATTTCATGTGCTGTCCTGCTGAGTGCCGTACTAACCCCGCTTGCCAAAGGGCAGGCGGGGTATCTTGACTCCAACTACATATCTCGCGTGAATGTTGCGTTGGGCTACAACTTTGTGCGTGGCAACGCTCCTCCCGCAGTCTCAAATACGTTTGGCACGAATGGTGGATTTGCCTCGATCGGGATCATGCTGCGGCCATGGCTCTCAGCTGTAGGTGAAGTGACTGGTAGCCATGCCAACCAGATCGGGCCGCTCGGTCAGAATCTAACATTGCTGACCTATACCGCAGGTCCGCGGGTTACGCTGCACTATGCGCGCCTCACTCCGTTCGCGCAGGTCACAGCGGGTGCAGGGCATGCTTCCGATTCTTATTTTCCGCGCGACAGTACGTACAGTACAACCGCCACCAGCTTCGCGTACACCCTTGGAGGCGGGTTGGACCTCAAGCTGTCGAGACGTCTTGACCTCCGTCCCGTGGAACTGCAGTACCTTCACACGGCCTTTCCCAATGGCGCGAACGACTCGCAAAATCACCTGGTTTACGGTGCGGGTGTGGTCGTGAAGTTCGGTGGACAGCTCTGGACTCCCGATCCAGGCCGTGAACGCCACAAAGCCTACAAGCTCATGCGCAGCACCGGTCACGCATCTAACCGTTCGGAAATGCCCATCTACCCTGCCGGTGACTAACTCGAAGGGGATCACTCCCGGCGCGAGATGTCGTCCTGCAACGGGTGGCGTGTTCTACAACATGGTCTAGGCAGAGTTCGGAGGCTAACCAACTCGTGGTCCCGCTCACGTTGGGTCTATTCGTCCGCAGCCGCTTCCTCGGTCTCTGCCGCTCGACCGAGTTCCTCGGCTCGCTTGAGCAGAGCCATCATCGATGCCCTCGATGATCCGGATGTATCGGCAACGGTGTCGGCGTTGTCACTCAGCCATTGCAGGTGCTCCCTGACGGCTCGCTCTGACGCGCGCAGGAGGCGTGCCGGGCTTGTCCAGTTGTTACGCTCTAGAGTCAGGGTGCTCCTCAACTTGGCGTCCCAGGTCGAATGGTCAGAGATTGCGCCACCGTAGGTCGGAACTGTACCTGCAGACCGGTAGAAGTGTCTGTACCATGGCGGACAGATGCGTCTGTTCGGCTGTTCGTGGTTCTCAGTGCATCGGCGCTTGAAACCGCAGGAGCGTCACACGCTGTCTGCGAGTCATTCTTATAGCGTAACGAGGTCTAAGTGAGTGGGGGATTCCTTCTGAGCTTGTTTCCTCTTGAGGGGCACAGCACCTCCTTTGCAAGGCTGACCTGCCTTGCTATTCAGGATTCCGCCCAAGGGGAGTGTTCATCGCGTTTAGTCATGCGTGAAGAGCTCTTCGCCAGTCTGCTTACAACTTCATTGATAAGCGAAGCACAAGAGATCCTTGCTGAGTTAGATGAGCGTCGCATCGTCCAGCGCATCATCACGCTGGATGATGCGCGTGCGCTTCATGTTAAGCCAACACTCAACTAGTTCACTTCATTGCCGAACGAGCAGGTGCCAGCTATCGCTTACCGTAGACATTGAGATCATGTGACAACCTGCTCGATGAGCCTGAGATTGAAGAGCTTCTCTTGCAATCCATTGTCGCGGCACACTCGGAGCCTGGAACCAAGATCGGCCAGGGAAGCGTTCTCCCCAACAACCTTTTTGACAGAGGCGGAAAGGATTTTTTAATTGCGATTGTAGAACTCAGCAGCAAATGCGTATGCTTGCGACGCCCGAAGGGTTTCGCACTCGTTTTGAGCAACCTGTTCAGCCGACCTCAACCTGCGAGGCCACTCCGGTGATCGAGAACACGCGAGACGTTTGCCTCCACCCACTGCGTCAGGGATTGAACGTGGGTGGCCAGTTCGCAACCGAGTGGAGTAAGACTGTACTCCACTTTTGGCGGTTTGGTTGGAAAGACCACGCGGAGCACAAACCCGTCAGCCTCGAGCGCCTGCAGTGAGTGTGCGAGCATGCGTTCGCTGACGCCACCGATGCGCCGCGCCAGTTCGCTAAAGCGATGCGTTTTCTCAAGCAGCATCACTAAGATCAGAGAACTCCATCGAGTCGCGATGTGATCAAGAATAGCGCGTGTAGGGCAGTCTGCGGCGTACAAATTGCCCTTCTGTTTGCGATCGCTCCGTCGCATGCTCCTCGGGTTCTTGCTCATGAAAGTAGCTTACATGAATGTACGTACTTACATATAGTAAGCCGATACGCTATGCTTTGGGCTGTTGAGAGACTTCTCAGCCAAGGAGCAGGGACATGATCGTCGTCACAGGAGCAACGGGACAGCTGGGCAAGCTGGTCGTGGAAGAGTTGCTGAAATCAGTACCAGCATCAGAGGTCGTTGCAGCCGTGCGGAACCCGCAGAAGGCGGAAGACTTCAGAGCAAAGGGTGTCGAGGTTCGACAGGCGGATTACGCAAACTCCGAAAGCCTTGCCGCTGCATTTGCAGGCGCGAAGAAGGTGCTGCTGATCTCGTCGAACGAGGTGGGCCAGCGTGTCGCTCAGCATCAGGCAGTGACCGACGCGGCCCGAGCTGCCGGGGTCAAACTCCTGGCGTACACCAGCATTCTGAATGCTGACAGCTCGAACCTTATGCTTTCCAGCGAACACAAGGCCACCGAGGCGTACATCAAGGCCTCTGGTGTGCCATATACTTTGCTGCGCAATGGCTGGTACACGGAAAACCACACAGCATCACTCCCGGCTGCCGTGGAACACGGGGTCGTTCTGGGCGCCGCAAAGGAAGGACGGTTCGCTGCCGCAGCGCGTGCGGATTATGCAGCAGCAGCAGCGGCGGTGCTGACCGGTAAGGGTCATGAGAACACGGTGTATGAACTCGGCGGAGACGAACCGTACACCCTGGCTGAACTTGCTGCCGAGGTCGCTCTACAGACTGGCAAGACCGTTGTCTACAAGGACCTGCCGCAAGCCGACTACGCCAAGGCTCTTGCTGGGTTTGGCCTGCCTGCAGGCTTAGTCGCCGCGATCGCCGACGCAGACGCAGGTGCGAGCCGGGGTGAGCTGAACACACAATCGCATGACCTCGGCAAGCTGATCGGCCGTCCCACAACAAGCCTCAAGCAGGCTGTGTCCGCTGCGCTCGCGCGGTAAGCAAAACCGACGGCTGCACAACAGAGAGGCTGAGCGTTTGCTAGCTCAGCCTCAGGAGAACTCCTGATGACAGCAGAAACACGTCTGCACTATGTCTACGACCCGCTGTGCGGCTGGTGCTATGCTGTCGCACCGCTGGTGAAGGCCGCGCGCGCGGTCGTCTCCATCACGCTTCATGGCGGTGGCATGATGACTGGCGCTCGCCGGCAGAAGATCACCCCGGAGTGGAAGGGCTATGTCGGCCCACACGATCGCCAGATCACGCAAGTGACTGGACAGGTGTTTGGTGCCCGGTATCTGAACGGCTGCTGACAGATTACGACGCGTGACTTGACTCTGAGCCTCCGACGGCAGCTGTTCTAGCAGCGGCGCAGGTGAACGGAGCCGGCCTCGATATGCTCGCACGCCTGTACGAGGCGCATTACCTGGAAGGGTGCCGCATTGCGGACGAGACGATTCTCCTCGACCTTGCGGAGGAGATCGGCCTGAATCGATCTGCATTTTCGGAGGCATTCCACTCATTGCACAGCGAAGCCGTCCACGCCCACTTTGCTGACAGCCGCGAGTTCTTAGCTCAGAGCGGCGGAAGAGGTTTTCCGACTTTTGTTCTGGAACATGACGGCGCACTGCAGCGGCTGGATCACACGCCTTTCCTTGGCAAGCCGGAAGCCTGGGCAAACGCTCTGGAAAGCATGACTGTCAGCGAGCTTCAGCCCGAGGTCCGAACGAAAGGCTAGTTGCGGGCCAGATGGCTGCGCTACCTAGTAGCACAGTCATATTCACAGAAGATGTCTCGCTAGAAGGACGTCTAGTTCGCCCGAAAGGCGCAGTCTCGCGCTCCTACGGAGCTCCCGGCAAAACACGAGGCTGCGCCGGATCGCTACGCGGGTGCCTTGTACATCTTGTAATTGGTTCCGGAAGAACAGTTCCGATCCTGTTTCCAAACAGGCTGCAGGGCCTTGTCGAGATACATGAGCTGGTCGTTCAACGTCACCATGATGTGGCCGTTGTCAAAGGAGTCCATCTCGTCGTAGGTAGGAGTCAGCACCAGCTTGCCAGTGAGGTCAATCAATCCCCATTTGCCGCCGAGCTTCACCGGGCACAGCCCTTCGGCAAATTCTCCGGTCTTCTCCCAGCGCGCCGGTAGCGCTTCTGAGCCGTCACGATGTATGAAGCCCCACTTGCCATTTTCAACAATGGCGCACACTCCGGCGTTGAAGCTGGTGACTGTGTCGTAGCGGAATGGCAGTATTGTCTTTCCCTCTTTATCGATGAAGCCCCACTTGTCATTCGATTGGACTGGCGCGATCTCATCGCTGTAGCCGTGCACGGTCTGATAAATGGCTGGAATGACCAGGGCTCCGCTTGGATCAATAAAGCCCCACTTATCGTTGACACGAACGCGAGCACGCCCGTCTTGGAAGCTGCGGGTCAGCTCAAAGCGTTGCGGAAATGCCTCAGAGCCATCGGGACGAATGAAGTGCCACTCGGAACCAACGCGAACCGGGCTGCAGTTATACCGAAAATTACGTGCCTCATCATATTGCGGGGCAAGCGTCTCTTCTCCGCTGCGGTCAATGTAGCCCCATTTGCCGTTCCGGCGCACTGCGGCCCAGTCTGTGGCGAAGGGAAGCGCGGCGTCATACCGCGCCGGGATCGTAAGTACACTTTTACCGTCAATGTATCCAAAGCTCCCGCAGACGTTGACGGGCAGCAGGATACGCGCTGGCTGCTGCGCATGAAGGAGAAGGCCAGGGCTGATCGCGGCGGCAGATGCAATCTTGCAAAAGAAGCGGCGGTCTAGGTGAGGTTGGTGGAGGGCGCTTAGAAACAAACGTGACACGTGATTCTCCTTGAAAGTAGTGAGAGACATGACCTAGAAGCTGCCGCGCAAACCGAACTCAAACACGCGCTGTGTTGCCGTACCGGTAGCACCTGCATTGATTTGAGTGGTGATTTGGCCAAAGTTTTGGGCCGAAACATTTGTGGCGGGCAGACCGTACTGCGCGCGATTGAGCAGGTTGAACCCCTCGCCCCGCAGGCTCAATGCGTACCGATCCAAATGGACCAGGTCTTTCTGCAGAGCGCCATCGATCTGCCACGTACCTGGCCCACGCAGCAGGTTGCGCGGAGCGTTGCCAAAGGTTCCAGGGGCCGGCGCTGCGAATGCTGCTGCGTTGATCCAGTGCTGTGGCGTGCGCCCCGCAGCCGGTACAAAGGAGATTCCCGGAACGATGTTTGGCCGCTGCGGTGACAAAGAGTTACCGTCTGGCAAAGTCGCAGCGCTGCGCGTGATCGTTACGTTAAGCGGCAGCCCCGTGCGTGCCGCAGCGATCCCGCTGACCTGCCACCCGGACCCGAGCGCACCGGCTGCACCGCGCAGGGTAGAGGCATGCCCATGACCAGCACCGAATTGGTAGACGACGCTGGCCGTAAATGATGACCGCACGTCCTGATCGCTGCTGGCCCGTTCACAGATGCGGCAGGCCACGTTTTGTGGATAGTCCTGTTCGCCGCCGCCTGTTGTGCCGTCATTGGTGGAGTGCGACCAGAGGTAGTTCGCGCCAAAGAGCAAACCTTGCGAGAACTGCCGGTTAATTTGAGCGGAGAGGCCGCTGAAGTTGGCATTGTTACCACTCAGCTTGTAATCCACCTGGCCGAAGGCGGCCAACGGCCGAGTGCCCGTGGCAGGGTTCAACAGATTGATATAAGAGCGCGAAGGTAAGTGCGCACCATGATTGCCGATATATCCGATCTCAGACTGTATCTGGAACGGAAGCCGTTGTTGGACGGAGACACCATACTCACTGATCTGCTCGTCAACACGTCCGCGATACAGGCCGCGTGGCGCGTTAGCCGTGTTGGCACCAAGAGCGAGGAAGGGCGTGAGCGGATAACTAAGCGTTGGGATCTGCGCGCTCGAAAAGAGTAGCCGCGACGTAATGTTATTGAGCGGAGCGGTCAGATCGCCCAACTGACCTTCGCCGAAGTAGAGGCCATACCCGCCTCGGACAACGGTGTTTCCCGCAAAAGCCTCCGGTGACCAAGTGATAGCGAATCGCGGCCCGAGATCTGCATGACTCGCATTGTAAAAGGGGCCGCCTGGCGCGCAGAAACCCGCAGGACAGGTGAGCGGGTCGAAAGCCTTAGACCTGCCCAACACCTCAGAAAAGGCACCGAATGAGTCGTAGCGCAGGCCGAGGCTCAACGTAAGATTCTGCCTGAACTTATACTGATCTTGAAAGAAGAGGTCGAACTCCGTCTTGCGTGCACCGCCCGTCGGCACCGCCGCCAGCACTGCGGCTGAGTCCAAACCGTTTACAGCGAATCTCGTAAGGCTGCTGTAGGTCAGCTGGGTTTCAGCGGTGTTGCCAAGATTAATTTGTACGCGCCGTAACCCGCCCCCAGTGGTGATGCTGTGCCGACCGAAGACCGTATCGACTGTGTCAATGAATGAGTACGCCGTCGCGTTCTGATTCTGGGCAAGATTGTCATGCAACGTGGTAAAGCATGGTACTGACACCTGAATCGGGAGTACAGTTGCGTTCGCGATTTGGTATGGCGTTCGATTGATGCCGAATTTTGATTCATTTAGAAAAGCGCTGTTAAAGGTGTGCTCTAACGAGATGACCCCATTTTTTGGATTGTTCTGGACCTGTTGTGTGTCTTGCAGAAAACCTGTCGAGTCGCCATATGGCACCTGCAAGCGACCCTGGTCCAGGTTGATGCGCACGTAGCCCGAGGTCCGGGAACTGAAGACCTGATCCACGCGTGCAAGCCCAAAATCCTCATTCTGGGTCTGACGTCCGGCAGAACTGTAGCTGTACACGTTTGGATTTGTGGTCGCCGCTTGCCCGACGGGATAGGCCGCCAAAATTGAAGCGAGCGCAGGGGAACGCGCAACGGTTTGCTGGGCAAACGCGGGACTGGGAACAAAGCCCACCAGCGGCTGCCTAAGAACCTGGCGAAGGCCTTCGTAGTTTGCAAAAAAGAAGGTGTGATCGCGTACGAGCTTGCCCCCAGCACTACCGCCGAATTGGTTTAGGCGCAGCGGTAATCGAGTGGTTGAGAAGAGTGCACGTGCGTTCAACACATCGTTGCGCAAAAACTCATAAGCGCTGCCGTGAAGGGCGTTTGTGCCGCTACGTGAGACAACATTTCCCTGGCCGCCGGGTGTCCCGCCGTATTCCGCAGAGTATAAAGACGACGCGACGCGAAACTCACGAATTGACTCCGACGCCAGCTGGATGCGCTGATCAGATTTCTCACTTTGCCGCAAGATGCCACTCGCATCTACCCCGTCAAACACGATCCTGTTGTCATCCAGGCCGTGTCCGGCAAAGCGGATGCTGGTTTGATTTCCGCTGCCGGTGTTAATGGCACCTGGGACCAGGATCATCAGCCCTGCCCAGTTGCGACCGTTGATCGGCAGATTTTCAACTTGCTGCCGAGCGATGACACCGCCGGTGGTTGCACTGTCCTGATCCAGCGTTACCGTAGACGCTTCGACTGCCACGGTCTGCTCTACCGCACTAACACTCAGGACCAAGTTGACGGTCCGGGCTTCGCCAACTTGTAAGTCGATGTTGTCTAACGTGACTTTGGCAAAGCCAGGTGCGTTCGCGCTGATATTGCAACGGCCCAGCGGCAACGCTGAGAGGACATACTCTCCCGCAGTCGTTGAGGAAACAGTGCGCGTAAAGCCGGTTTGCGGAAAAGTTACCGTGACGACGACGTTTCCGACGGCAGCGCCCGTTGCGTCAGAAACGACGCCCTTCAGGTTCGCGCGGTCAACCTGCGCGGTGAGCGCTACCGGGATGAACAACGCCAAGACAGCCGACGGGACATTGAAACGAAGCAACCTCATCCAGAGAACCTTTGCTTTCCTAAGCCAAACGGTGGGAACAGTCTCGAGAGTAGGTCGATGATCTAAAAACAATCTGAAAAACAAGCCACGTCACCGAAAATTAACGGGATGCACGCATACTGTGTCGTATGCGAGTGTTAATCGCAGAGGACAAGGTGCGCATGGCCATGCTGCTGCAGCGCTCACTGCAGCGAGAGGGTTACGTGGTAGCCGTTGTGCACGACGGCGAATCGGCACTCACGGCGATCGATCGTCATCGCCCGGATGCAATCGTCATGGACGTCATGATGCCGAAATTGGATGGTTTCCAGGTAATGGAACGCCTGCGGAACCTCAATGTGCGGATCCCAACCATACTGCTGACCGCGAAGCACACCAGCCACGACATCGTCACTGGTCTCGACCTTGGTGCCGACGACTACCTGACAAAGCCTTTTGACTTAGCGGTACTCTTCGCGCGTTTACGTGCGATTGTTCGCAGACCGTTGGCTTCGGTGAGAGGTCCGTTATGCGTGGGTGACCTCCTGCTGCACTTTGAAACACATGAGATGGAACGTGCTGGGCAGCGCAGCGCACTGACACCGCTTGAGTTCACGTTGTTGCACGGCCTTATGCAGCGCGTTGGCAGGGTTGTGCGCAAGGAAGAGCTGATTAAGATTGGGTGGGGAAATGATGAGGCGTTCCAAGAGGCGACCCTTTACGTCTTCATACGGGTGCTGAGAGGAAAGATGCATGCGCTCGGCAGTCCAGACATACTGCACACGGTGCGCGGTGTTGGCTACGTCTTGCGCCCGGTTGCTGAGGTATGAGACCGGTTTCCATCAGCGTTCGGCTGACCGCATGGTACGCCTGCGTTTCTGCCGTTGGACTGCTCGTCTTCGGCGTGGTGATGTGGTTTGTGCTTGCGCATTCGATGATCTCTTGGAAAGACCGTACGCTGCAGATGCGCGCCTCGCGCGTGGAACAAATCCTGAACGGGCACTCCATGGGGGATCTGAAGGCACTTCATCGCCGGCTAGAAGATGTCGTTGAAGTCCTTCCAGAGGGTGAGTGGATACACATCGTAACTGCAGATGGCCGCGTGCTGTACCCCCCGAATGTTTCTGCTGCCATCAGCGGGAGCCACCTAGCTTGCAATACGGCGCTCTATCGCGACCGCGTGGTGAACCGCGAGCGCTTTCGCGAGCTTTGCCATCCCGTAACGTACGCCGGGGAACAGGCGTTTCTACTTGTGCCGAGTCCGCTCAGCGAAGATCGCATCCTTCTCCACATCTTCACGTTGGGGCTCTACCGCATGGTTCCCATCCTGCTCCTGGTTGCCTCCACGGGCGGACACCTGCTGAGCCGGCGCGCACTGGCCCCAGTGGATGTCGTGATCGCAGAAGCCAAGGCAATTACCGCTGACGACCTCAGTAAGCGTCTAACGCTCTCAGCTGCCGACGATCAATTGCGGCGGCTTGGGGTGGAGTGGAACAGCCTGCTTTCCCGCATTGAGAAGGCCATGATCCGCATCTCCCAGTTCACTGCGGACGCCTCTCACGAACTACGCAGCCCGGTCGCATTTATCCGCGCAACAGCTGAGTACCATTCGGCCAACCCTGACCTCACGGAAGAGTTGAAGGAGGCCTTTCGCGCCATTGCCGACGAGACCCGCATGCTCACAGACCTGCTGGAAAGTCTCTTGCTCCTGGCCGGTACAGAGGCTGCAGACTCGGCTCTTCCGCAGATGACGCCAGTCGATGTCACTGCAGTTGTGACGGAATTGGCTCTGCGGTTCACCCCAGCACTGAGCGAACAACAGCAGCTGCTCCACATCCAAACGGCAGCTCCACCTCTACCCATGGTGCGTATGAACGCGGGGCATCTGCGTCGCGTCCTCACCGCGGTTCTTGAGAATGCAAGCAAGTACACCCCGAGGGGTGGGCGCATCGATATGACGTACGCTGTGCAGGACTCGCTGCAACTCTCCATCGCAGACAACGGCATCGGCATCGCAGCGGAACACTTAGACCGTATCTTCGACAGGTTTTTCCGTGTGGAACAGGTGCGCACAAGCATGGAAGAAGGTGTGGGTCTTGGATTGCCGATCGCCAAGCAGTTGATGGAGCAGTACCATGGAACGATTTCAGTGACCAGCCAGCTGAGAAAGGGAACGTGCGTAACGCTGATCTTTCCGGCGGCGCTGCTCCATCACTCGTGAGTGCCGATGCAACGTGAGCGATGATGAGCAGCAAACGATCTTCGCTTGGTCGCAAGCTATTGCTGCGTTGTGGCTCCATCAATGTGCAGACTCTCGATGATGCGGCTCTGGCCTGCTAGCCTGCCTGCGTGATCGAATCGAAGCACGATGACCCAGTCATACACCTCATCGGGCCACCTGCCGCCTGGCAGCAACGTGTCGGGGTCCGCCCCGAAGCTGTTCAGCAATGCTGGGATTTGACCGTGCCTCCAGGCGATGAGGGGGTGTATGCCATGTGTGTCGCTCCGCAGCAGCGCCACGAGCTTGTCGGGCTCTTTGGTTCCGACGTCAAGATGTAACGGCAGACCGGCGGACTTGCCAAGAGGCTCAAGTGTAAGACGCGGCCGGTTGCTGTTGTCTGAATCCGCGCCCGCGTACAGTGCGTCCACCGCGAAGCGCAGGCCGTCCTCATGGAAGGGCTCGAAGTAGGTAGCATAGGCTTTCGCACGCGCGACTCCCTGCCCACTGAGCATGGGCCCGGACGCTGGCTTCTCCGCATGGCGTATCAGCAAGACGGTGTTGTCGGCCAAGTGGTCCTGCGCACGTGGTGCAACAGCAGTGATTGATGAAAGAGCAATTAGAACGAAAGCGTTGAAGATTGTGCGCATGTTAGTGCAGGTCAGAATAACGGATTCCCGTAGTCAAGCGACTCTAGGTATGCAGCTCCTCTGTGGAACTTCAGGGTTTCTTAAGTTTTTTGCTGAAGTACCTTCAGTTGGGTGCATTCTGTAACACCGCATTTACCGAGCAGTCATGAAGCTCTCATGCGCCGGCCTTAGTTTCAAACGCACACCCTACTCAACCTGTTCTGTCTGGAGAAGCCGTGCGCCTTACCCCACGTTCCAAGTCAGTCACCTTGCTGGTCGCAGCGATGACGGCGGCAGTGCCTCTGCATTCGCAGTCGAGCGCCTCAATCACAGGTATCGTTACCGATTCGCGCGGAGCGTCCCTGCCCAACGCCGCTATCGTGGTACACAATCACAAAAACACCACTTCCCGGAAGGCGACATCAGACGCGACAGGCCACTTTGCCATTGCGGACCTCCCTTCAGATACCTACGAAGTGGATACCGCGGCACCTGGGTTTTCGGTGAATAAAGCGGAGACTGTGATTGTGCAGGGGAATCAAGCCACAGATCTCTCGATTGTGCTGACCCTCAGTGATATCAATCAGCAAGTGACGGTCGAGGCCGATGCTTCTGATTCTGTCGCAGCGCAGCTCGCGCCACTTGACGCACGTTTGGACGCCCGCTCGGCACGTACCGAGATCAGCGATCATTTCATTGAGAACTTCACATCGCCTGTAGCAGACTACAGCGAGGTAATTGCTCTCTCCCCGGGCACCTTCAACGTCAACTCCAACGGCGTTGGTCTGGGCGACAGCAAGAACTACTTTCGCGGCTTTGCGGATGGGCAGTATGACATCACTTTTGACGGTATCCCATTTGAAGACACAAACTCGCCGACGCACCACTCGTGGGCCTTCTTCCCATCCCAATTCATCGGCGGCGTAGACTTCGACCGTTCTCCCGGTGGCGCGTCCACCATTGGGCCGACGCCGTTCGGCGGTTCCATCAACCTGCTTTCAGAGCCTGCACGCAGGCAACAGGATATGCGCTTCGGCGTCTCGTATGGCTCGTTCAACACCATCCTTTACGACGGAAATTACACGACCGGTGACTTCGGACCGTCGCGCAAGATGAACCTTTGGGTTGACGCGCACCATCTTTCCTCGGATGGCTTTCAGACATACAATCGGCAGCGCCGCACGGCAGGCGCCCTGAGATACCAGTACAAAATCTCAGAGAGCACAACACTTACCGGCTTCAGCAGCGTTCTTAGCCTGGATACGAACACGCCCAACTTTAGCGGACCGCTCCGCAGCGAAGTGGCCAGTAATGGCTACAACTACCTGCTGAACAACAATCCGGGCAGCTCGGAGTATTACGGCTATAACTTCTACCACGTGCCCACAGACTTCGAGTATGTAGGACTGAAAAAGGAGCTCGGGCACGGCTGGTACCTTGACGCCAAGCCGTACACCTATAGCTATAACAATCACCAAAATTACGCCAACACGCAGGCCAGCACCATTACAGCTGCCTGCGGTACAGAAGCAGCCGTTAAGGCGGGTAGCGCAAACACTGCGACGACATCCTACGCATGCGGCACAGACAAGTTGAACAGCTACCGCAAGTATGGTGAGATCACGTCGCTCAGCCAGGTGTCACACGTCGGTATCTTTCGTGCGGGGCTCTGGTATGAATGGGCAACGACAAACCGCTTTCAGATCCCACAGAACCCGCGCAACCTGGCGGATTCGCTGCTGCCTAATTTTCACGAGCAGTTCTGGACGAATAGCTACCAACCGTTTGCGGAATATGAGTGGCACCCGACACAGAAGCTCACGGTGGTTGGTGGTTTCAAGTACGCGCGGTACACGCAAGACCTGAAGCAGTATGCCGACAACGGGAAGACGATCGGCAACATCGACCCGGTCACAAAGGCACCGTTCGCCTTCCGCAGGGCCTACGGCGAGTACAACTCGTACCTGCCGTCAGGCGATGCGAACTACCGCATCCGGCAAAACTGGTCTGTATACGGCCAGATCGCTACGGGCAGTGTGATCCCGCCGAGCAATGTATTCGACCAGGCGGGGACCGTGTCTACGCTACCGAAGCCAACCGGCGCGTTCACCCTACAGACCGGCACGGTGGTCAAGCTGAAGCGGGTGTCGCTCACTGGTGACTACTACCACATCCACTTCGGTAACACCTACACCGCAATCGCCGACCCGAACATCCAGTCGGGGACGCAGTTCTTCTCGAGCGGCGACTCCGTGACGCAGGGATTTGAGGGTGAAACAAATCTGGCCTTCACGAACCATCTGAGTCTGTACCTGAACGGCACGGTGGGCGCGGCGAAGTTTGTTTCGCAGACGATCAGTACACCTTCCGGAATAGCGGGACAACCAACTACCACGGTAGCAAACTCTGCGTATAACCTTTGGGTCGGCAACACGCCCGCGAACACGCAAGGTTACGGCCTCTCCTATCAGAACGTTCGGTTTGACGCGGGCATCTTCAACAAGCGCATTGGACCGTACTGGAACGCGCAGGGCAAGTTCCAGCAGGTGACGCCCATTGATCCCTTCCAGATTACCAACCTCTTCTTCAACTACTCGCTGCGCGGTGGTCACTTGCTTGATGGCAGCAAGCTGCGCCTAAGCTTCAACAATCTGTTCAACACTCGTTCCATCACCAGTGTGAGCGCGTTCAACAAGACGGCGGTGTTCACACCCAACGCGGCAGACACGCTTGGTCAATTGCCAGGGCGTAGCACGACGGTCTCATTCGTCTTTGGACTCTCACCCAAGCGGTAACGCCACCGTGGTGTGCGGCATGGGCGCCCTGCAAGGTGCGCTCGTTTCGCCGGACCCTCAGAACTTGGAGCCAAATGTTGTTGCAATCCGCACCTCTGCGCCTAGCCCTGCTTGCCGCGATCGCTGTACCTGCTTGGCGCCTGCCTTTGGCACAGGCGGCGAAAGACCGTGCGCCATACTACCTGACTGCGGTACCGCTCAACTACGCTGCCGCGATCGGGGAGCCTCCTACACCCGGAACAGAAGAAGAGCGGCGCGACGAAGACGCGGTACGACTTACAGAGGCGTCTCGAACGCCCGCTCAGGTGCGCCAGGCACAACGCGATGACGCGCAGGAGGACATCTTTCTATACAGCACCGTGCTAGGTACTGGATTCAATGCGGCGGCATTGCCCAAGACGGCCGCGCTATCCGCGCATCTGCGCAACGATGTCGGCACCGTCGTGCCGATGCTCAAAGCGTTGTACCATCGGCCCCGACCGTTTGTCGCCGACCCTTCGCTGCATGTGGTGTGTGACAAAACGACTGAGGGCACGTTCCCGAGCGGTCACGCGACAGTCGGGTATCTTACCGGTCTAGTTCTTGCGCAGATGATTCCGAGCAAGACTTCTGCCATCCTGAATCGTTCGCGTGAGTACGCACACAATCGGGTGGTCTGTGGTGTCCACTATCCCGCCGATACAGAGGCGAGCCAGCGTGTCGCCTTGTTGATGCTTGGAGTTCTTAACTCGTCAGCCCGCTTTCAGACCGATCTCCAGGAAGCTGTCGCAGAGCTAAAAGGCAATAAGTTCCTTCGTTAGTAAGGCAGCCACGGAGAAGAGCCAAGACCGCTTGCACTGGTGAAAGCCGCTTAAAGGTGCCGCAGTTTGCGCTCTCGACAGCCCGAGGACCTCACGACCAAGCTGGCGTTAGCCAGGCCTGAACGTGAAGTCCCTCTTTGAGGGTTCTACCCAGGGACCGCTGCTATGCAGCGCTTCGGTTAGCGGCCTACAACGATGATGTTGAAGGTGTCAGGCACGGCCTGAGCGCGCGGCCGTGGGTTTGCGGCAGTCGCGGCAGGCTTGGGGCCGAAGTCCGCGTCGGACAAGTAGATGCGATCGGCGGATGCGTCGTATGCCATGGTGCGCGCTCCCTTCTCCGTGGTGAGCGTCTGTACTGTCTTGTAACCGTTCGTTACATTGATCACGGATAGGGTGCCGTCTCCCCCGTTCGAGCTAAAGGCGAACTGATGTTTGCCATCGAAGCCAGCGGCGTCCGGTCCCTCGCCGATCATCGGCAGCCCCAGGATCCGGCCGGTTTTCGCATCGACAACTGCCATTTTGCTGCCGTCGCACACCGCAAACAGGCGCGACTTCGCTTCATCAAAGGCGAGTCCAGAGGGAGATTCGCAACCAGCAATCGTCCAGGTATTCACCAGTGTGTGGTTCTGGGCATTAAGCTTGACGATGCTGTTCTTGTCCTCGATGTTTGCGAAGACATTCCCTTTACCGTCAGGCTGCGGGAACTCCGGCTTGCCGGGAAGTGCGATAGTAGCGACGACTTCACGCTTAGCGGCATCGATGACGGTCACGTTGTTGCTCCGTCCGTTGAAGGCCCATATGGTTTTCGTCACTGGCTCAAAAGTGATGCCATCCGGATTGGTACCCGCTGGAATGGAAGCCGTCGTCGCAAAGGTCTTTCGGTCGAACACGACAACGGCATTGGCCCCACCGTCGCTAATGTAGCCGACCGTGCCATCCGGATCCTGCGCCACGCCGTGGGTTGCCTTTAAACCCGTGATTGCACCCACTGGTTTGCCTGTCGCCGTGTCGATGACTTCAACACGCGATCCGTGAGTTACGTAGAGCAGATGCGCAGAAGTGTCAGCCAACAGGTAATGCCACCCCCCCCCACCGCCCAAAATGCCCGGTTGAAATAAACGATATGGATATTT
>CALMOM010000114.1:9439-19418 GCA_937873305.1 uncultured Terriglobus sp. | reverse complement strand
TCCCGGAGGGTCTTGGCCCGCAGATGGTCGTCGACGACGGCGGCGATGTGACGCTGCTGATCCACAAGGGCGTGGAGCTGGAAGACGGTGACCGCAGCTTTGTGGACGCAAAGCCGGGCAGCGAGGAAGAAGCCGTTATCCAGAAACTGCTGCTGAAGGTGCTGGACGAGGATGCGCAGCACTGGCACCGCGTGGCCAAGGAGTGGCGCGGCGTCTCCGAGGAGACCACGACCGGCGTACACCGGCTGTACGACATGATGAAGAAGGGCAAGCTGCTGGTGCCCGCCATCAACGTGAACGATTCCGTCACGAAGAGCAAGTTTGACAATCTCTACGGCTGCAAAGAATCGCTGGCTGACGGCATCAAGCGCGCGACGGACGTCATGATGGGCGGCAAGGTCGCCGTGATCTGCGGCTATGGCGACGTGGGCAAAGGCTCGGCGCATAGCCTGCGCGGCCTGGGTGCACGCGTCATCGTGACAGAGATCGATCCCATCAACGCCCTGCAGGCCGCGATGGAGGGTTTTGAGGTCACAACACTGGAAGAAACGCTGGGCCGCGGCGACATCTACGTGACCGCGACCGGCAACGTGGACATCATCACGTTTGAGCATATGCAGCGCATGAAGGATCAGGCTATTGTCTGCAACATCGGCCACTTCGACAACGAGATCCAGGTGGACCTTCTGAATAACGCGAAGGATGTCCAGAAACTGGAAATTAAGCCGCAGGTTCACAAGTACACCTTTCCCAACGGCAGCCAAATCTTCGTGCTGGCTGAGGGACGCCTTGTAAATTTGGGCTGCGCCACTGGCCACCCCAGCTTTGTGATGTCGAACAGCTTCAGTAATCAGACTCTGGCGCAACTTGATCTATGGAAGAACCGGGACGAGTACGCAGTGGGCGTGTACGTGCTGCCCAAGAAGCTGGATGAGGAAGTGGCGCGGCTGCACCTGGAGAAGATCGGCGTCAAGCTGACGACGCTTTCGTCACGGCAAGCCTCCTATATCGGCGTGCCTGTGGATGGTCCGTACAAGTCGGAGACCTACCGCTACTAACTCCTAACGCAGCAAGGTGACAAGCGCGGCAATGGTGATGCGCTTGTCATGTTTTCGCACTACTCCGCCTCACCTGGTGTCGTGTACGTGGTGGTGAGGACGGCAAGAGCCGCCCCTGTCAGAAATGAGAACGTCCGCATGCTGATCAAGAGTGACTTCAATATCCAGTTCCAACTGCCGTGTGAGACGTCGATGGTGGCGCTGCTGCATCTGCACCCCTCCTTGATCGATGCGCTGCGTACGCCCGACACCTTGCGCGTAGAGCACATGGAGGGCGACGCAGGCACGCTATTGAGGGTGGAACACTATACCGACAGCTTTGGCAACTCATGCGCGCGCTTTCATGCGCCGCCGGGTGCGTTGACCCTGAGCGGCCAAAACACGGTGGACGTGCCGGAGCGGGCGGACGCGCAACCGGTGGATTCGGTCCAGCACCGTGTGGAAGACCTGCCGTCAGACGTGCTACAATTCCTGCTCGCAAGCCGCTACTGCGAGGTAGACCGCTTTAGCGCGATCGCGTACGAGTTGTTCGGGCACCTGCCCCCGGGTGGAGAGCGTGCCATGACCATCCGCGACTGGGTGCACAACAAGGTGCGGTTCGACTATGCAAAGGCACGCCCCACAAAAACGGCGATGGATGTATACACCGAGCGCGAGGGTGTGTGCCGCGACTTTCAGCACTTGGCCGTGACGCTGAGCCGGGCCATGAACATCCCGGCGCGGTATGTGACAGGGCACCTGGGCGACATCCGCCATCCTTACTCGGGACCGGGCGATTTTTCGGCCTGGTACCAGGTCTGGCTCAGTAATCGTTGGTGGGACATGGATGCACGGCACAACGATCCGCGCTACGGACGCCTGCTGATGGCTACGGGACGCGATGCCGCGGATGTGGCGATCACCACCTCGTTCGGCTCGGCCCTGCTAACCCATTTCCATGTGGAGTCGAACGAGATCGATGCGTCCGGCCAAGCCGTACCGCTGCCAGCACGTACCGATAGCGTTGCGGTTGCATCGGGCACCAGGCCGGTCAACGCGCTGGTGGCGTGAGCCGCGAACGGGCCGTTTGGGTGACTGCGGCCGTGCATGGCAGGCGCAGAGTCGCTGCCACTTTGCTACACTCTGCCTGACGTGAAGCTGTTTTTGCCAACGCGGGTGCCGTTCTCTTACCTGGCTTCGTTCTCGGCCGCGCTGCTCGTGATTGAGCTTGTGGAAGGAACGCCCGTTCTGTTGGCGATCACGGCGCAAGCCTTCCTTCTGGTTGCCGGCGTCGCCTTCAACCTGTGTGGCGGTTTGGCCTACGCCAGCGGGGCATTTGTTTTTTTCAGCGCTGTGCTTTCGCTCGGGCTGGGCGTGGTGTTGAAGGCGCTCCTGGGCGAACCGCTGCAGTCAAACCTCATCGCGCCTCAGAAAACCCTGCTGGTGTACCTGGCTGGCATGGGAAGCGTTCTGATTGCAGCGCTTGTATCTACTCGGTTGCGTCGGGCGCGGGGTCTGCTGGAAGGTATCGATCTCAGCCGGCAGGTGGTAAGCACTGGCCTGGGGTGCCTGCTGATTGCAACGGTCACGCCGCTCCTGCTCCCTGAGGCGCTACTGGGCACTTTCCTGCAGTTCAACAGTGCCTTTGTTAGCGTTGCCATTCTGCTGATGGTGTACCAGACGACAAGGGCTTCCGGCGGCAAGCGCACCTTCCATCCTGTTGCCTTGGCGAGTTGGGCCTACGTTACCACGTACTACGGCATACTGCACTTCTCTAAGCAGGGCTTGTTTGCACCCAGTGTGGCCTGGGCTATCGCTGCCATTGCTGGGGGATACCGCACTTCTCTCAGCCGCCTTCTGGTGCTTGGAGCCGTCGTTGCAGTGGCCGTCTCGCTGCTGACGCCCTATTCGCAGCTGGCCCGCAACTATGCGGGCCGTGACGACGAGCGGCAGCAGGCCATAGAACTGCTGACGCACCCACTGGAAACGCGGGCCATGTACCAGGAGCAAAGCAAGATCAACTACGAACTGGGAGTGGACTATCACTGGTTTGATGAGCCGCAAGGACTGCTGGATCGCCTGACCATGGTGCCCATTGACGACGCCCTGATTGCAAGTACGGATTCGCTGCGGCCTGGATCGCCCTATGCCCTTTGGACCTACGTCATAAACATCGTTCCAAGGTTCCTGTTTCCGGACAAGCCGCTCTTCCGGTGGGGCAATCTCTACGCGCACGACATTGGCGTGCTGGCTGATAATGATGAGTCCACCGGCATATCCTTCACCCCCTTTGCGGATGGCTATCACACGGCACAGTGGCTTGGTGTGACGCTGTATCTCGGTGTCATGATGTGTGTCATGTTTCTGGTCTGTGACTCCGTGGGTGGCAGCATCCAGCGCAGCCCATGGGGACTGATGTACCTGTTGTACTTCGCGCATGCCGCGCCGGAAGGCATGCTGGAACAAACGATGTACAGTATTTCGAACCTAACCGCAGCGTTGGTCGGAGCGGCGCTGATCGCCCGATACGTTGCGCCGGTGATCGGTAACTTCTTATTCGTCGAGCGCCCGACGGCAGCGCCCGGCGATCTGCAGCCGTACAATCCGTACAGCACATGAACAGCTTAGTTGTGGGTAATCTGGTACACCGGCCCTTGCGCTCGGTCATTTCGGCACTTGCGGTGGCCATCGAAGTGGTCATGATCCTCTCCATTGCCGCCATCATGCTGGGCATGCTGAATGGGCAAAAGACGCGCGCCACCGGCATTGGCAGCGACATGATCGCCAAGCCTGGTACCACCTCGAATCTTATCGGCGTCAGTGGCGCACCAGCCTCTACCAAGGTGCAGCAGGTGCTTGAGAAGCTGCCGCATGTACAGGTCGCCGCACCGGTCTACATCCAGTTGGTGGCCAGCGGCACCGTCGAAAACATCTTTGGCATCGACTACGACAGCTTTAACGCGTTGCTGCCGTTCACGTTCGTCGAAGGCGGCTCCTTTACCAGTCCCAACGAAATCATCATTGACGATGTAGCAGCGGCCAGCGGCAAAGGCTTCCACGTAGGGGACGTCATGCCGGTGCTGGGGCGCGACTTCCGCATCTCTGGCATCGTGAAGCATGGCAAGGGCGGCCGCAAGTTTCTGCCCCTGGAAACTATGAATGCGATCAACGGCACTGAAAACCGCTGCAGCGTGTTTTACATCAAGACCGACGACCCGCCGCGTTGGCAGTCAGCCGTCAAGAACGAGATCAAGGGCGTGGACGGCCTGCAGCAGTGGGACGTGCAAACCTTGGAGGAGTTTCTCTCGATGCTGACGCCGGAGCGCTATCCCGGCTTCAACATCGGCCTGCGTGTGGTCATCGGCATCGCCGTCACCATCGGCTTCATCGTCATCTTCCAGTCCATGTACACCGCGGTCCTGGAGCGCACGCGCGAGATAGGCATCCTCAAGTCGCTGGGTGCGTCAAGGCTCTACATCGTGGGCCTGGTGCTGCGGGAATCCGGCCTTCTGGCCGTCACCGGCATTGTGGCCGGTGTGCTCATCACCTATGGTCTGCGCACGTTTCTGCACATCCGCTTTCCGCAGCTGGAGTTCTCTGTTACACCGGGGTGGGTGCTGGCAGCGGTAATCATCGCCATTACTGGGGCTGCTTTCGGAGCGCTCTATCCCGCGCTCAAGGCCGCTGGGCGAGACCCCATCGAGGCACTCGCCTACGAATAACAAGCGCTGCGCGTCGGTTGTCCGGGAGAGCACCATGGAGTGGCAGCGGCAAGCAGTACGAGTCGGGAGCGCTACCCTGCTGCTCTTTGCGGCGGTTCTCTTCGCCCTCCACTACGTGCACCTCCGTGCCGATTTTCCCAATCACTCCCCATGGATGGACTGGGCCAAATACACCGACGAAGGTTGGTACGGCGATGCGGCTATTCGCTACTACCTGCGCGGGGGCTGGCGCGTGCCCGGCGACTTTAACCCAGGGGCGGCGCTGCCGGTGTGGCCGCTGCTTGAGGCGCTCGTGTTCCGCTTCACCGGTGTAGGCGTCATCGCCGCCCGCGCCCTTGCGGTCACGGTGCTGGGCGGCATCGGCGTGTGCAGCTATCTCCTGCTCAGCCTGCGCGGTGCGGGGAACCGTGCCGTGCCGCTGGGCCGCTTGTCCGGCATCGCCGCAGCGGCCCTTCTGTTTAGCAGTCCCTTTGTCTACGCGTTCGGCCGCATGGCCATTCTTGAGCCGCTGCTCATCCTTTGGATGCTGGGTGCTCTATTGGTAGCGGCGTCTGTGCGGCATGCAGCCGGCGGCACGTCGCGAATGCTGCGGCTGGTCGTGCTTGGCTTGCTTGCTGCTCTGATGGTCGGCACCAAGACAACCGCGATCTTCCTGCTGCCTGCATTGTGCTGGATGCTATGGAGTGCCTCTGGCTGGCATCCGCGCGCCGTTTTGCGGAACACGTGTGTGGCTGCCGCCGCCGGCGCGCTGCCAGCCCTGACCTACATTCTTCTGCTCAGGCGCAACGGCCTGCTGCCTGATGTGCACTACCTGTTTGCGGCCAATGCGTACACGGCTATCAGCCGCGCAACCTTTTGGACAGTCTTGTGGCAGACGCTGCAGGACGGCGCGTGGATGGGGACAACGATCTACATAGCTGCAGTGGCTACGGCACTGCTGCTGTGCTTTCGGCGTGCCGTCCGGCATGACGCCGTGTTCACCGCGCTTGCGTTGTGGGCGTTGGGATATCTGGCGTACATCGCCTACCACGCAAACCTGCAGCCAAGGTATTACCTGGTGGTGGCGGTGCCGCTTACGCTGTTGCTGCTCCGCGGCACGGTACACCTTGCTGCGTGGAGCCGGTATGCCGGCCTGGTAGCGGCCCTGTTGCTGGCCGGGGTACTGGTCAGCGACGCCTGGAGCACCGCGCGGTACGTCGCGCATCCCGAGTACACTTTTCAGCGTGCCGCCACAACGGTGGAGATAGTGGTGCGGGGAGAGCCCCAGCATAGCCACACCGTGCTGTCGATCTCCGGGAGCAACCTGTCGCTCATGACGGGCTTGCCATCCATCTGCGACGACTTCGGCACGATGGAGCTGCAGGACCGCATCGCGGCTTATCGACCAGGCTGGTTCGTGACCTGGAACTACGTGGAGGACGACAAGATGGAGGCACTTAGCCACTTTTATCACCTGACCCGTATGGCCTCCATGCCTGCCATGGACGACCCCGACCGCAACCTGATGATTCTGTACCGGCTTGACTCGCGGGACGGCACCGCAAGAAAGCAGCACCGGCGTACGGAGTACCCTATAACGCTCCCGTGGCAGAGCCCAACGTGACGGGAGCACTCATTTGACGCACGGGGTGCGCTCGGTTACTCTTGAAACTCGTGCGATGCGTCTGCGCGCCTGCGCCCTGCGCGCGGGCAGCGCTCTGAGCGACGCTTTGGATGGACGGACTCGGACGGCTGGCAGGTAGCGTTGCAAGGGTTCGCTGAATGCGCGAAGCGAATTCCATCCATCCCCAGTTGCAGCGATTTTATCGTTGGCTCGGCGCGCGGCAGTGTTTCGGTGTGAGATGACGCAGTTGGAAGGAAGCAGGATGGGAACGTTTGTACCAAGCTCGAATACGCTGACACGCAAGTGGTTTGTGGTAGACGCCGCCGGGCAGACGCTGGGTCGGCTGGCCAGTGGCGCCGCTCGCGTACTCACAGGCAAGAACAGCACGCAATACACGCCGTACATTGATACCGGCGACCACGTCATCGTCATCAACGCCGAGAAAATCGTTCTGACCGGGTTGAAGGCGCAGCAAAAGGTCTACCGCCGCTACACCGGATTTCCAGGCGGCCTGCGTGAGGAAGAGTTCCTCAAGCTGCTGGCGCGCCGCCCGGAAGACATTGTGGAGCAGGCGATCAAGGGCATGCTGCCCAAAAGCAAGTTAGGCCGCCAGATGGCAACCAAGCTGAAGGTTTACAAGGGTGACAAGCACCCGCACGATGCGCAGCAGCCTGAATCGCTGACTGTGACCGCATAAGAGCAGAGGAAAGCAAACACAATGGCAGATTTGGTTCAGTATTACGGAACGGGCCGCCGCAAGGCAGCGATTGCAAGAGTTTTCCTGCGTCCCGGCAATGGCGGCTTCCAGGTCAACGGCAAGGGGCACGAGGTGTATTTTGTCACCGAGCAGCAGCGCTTTGCATCAAAGCGGAGCTTGGTTACTGCCAATGTGGGTAGCGAATTTGATGTGGTTGCCACTGTCAAGGGCGGCGGCGTTACAGCGCAGGCCGACGCCGTAAAGTTGGGTATCGCGCGTGCACTGCTCGAGTTCAACGCGGAGTTGCGCAAGACCCTCAAGGCCGACGGCCTGCTGACCCGCGACGCCCGCATTAAGGAGCGTAAGAAGTACGGTCAGAAGGGTGCCCGCAAGCGCTTCCAGTTCTCCAAGCGGTAAGTACTACGTTTGCTGCAGTGTTCTGCGACGGATGGCTTTCGGGTCATCCGTCGTTCCGCGAAAACCTCTAGGGATCTGAATCTCCCAGACGCACGGGATCAATCCCGGCCTTGCACCATCGCCGGGATGCCATTTGAAGGAGTCAGTATGGCGTCAATCACCATGAAAGAATTGCTGGAGGCCGGTGTTCATTTCGGTCATCAGACCAAGCGCTGGAACCCAAAGATGAAGGAGTACATCTTTGGCGAGCGCAACGGCATTTACATCATCGACTTGCAGAAGACGCTCAAGATGTTCAAGGACGCGGCGAAGTTTGTCAGCGACCTGACCTCCACGGGTAAGCTGATCTTGTTTGTCGGTACCAAGCGCCAGGCCCAGGATGCCGTCGCGGAAGAGGCCAAGCGCGCGGGCATGCCGTATATCAACAGCCGCTGGCTGGGTGGCCTATTGACCAACTGGGTCACCGTGCAGAAGAGCGTAAAGCGCCTGGCCGAGCTCGATGAGATGTCCACCGATGGCCGTTTCGAGCTGATGACAAAGAAAGAAGTCATTCGCCTGGAGCGTGAGCGCAAGCACCTGAATACGAACCTTGCGGGTATCAAGACCATGCGGCGCCTGCCGGACGCAATCTTCGTCATCGATTCGAACAATGAAGCAATTGCCGTAGCGGAGGCCCGTAAACTGGGTATCCCGGTGGTAGCCGTGGTTGACACGAACTGCGATCCGACTGTGGTCGATTACGTGATCCCCGGAAATGACGACGCGCTGCGTGCGATTCGCCTGTTCACCACCAAGATCGCCGATTCGGCCTTCGAGGGTGTGCAGATGATCGGTGACAAGTCCATTTCGCAGGAGTATGCGGACGTGACCCCGATCACGACCGAGTCCCACTTCGTGGGGCTTGAGGATGACGAAGTGCAGGAGTCAAACCCGGTCGAGACCACACCGCAGGAGCAGGCGGAAGAGGAGACGGTTGATCTGGATGCAGCCCTTGGCGGCGGCATCCGTAAGCAGCCCGCCTCTGACACGGTGCCTGAGCCGGTCGCAGTCGAAGCTGGAGCGTAAGCTCTTCCAGGGATACAGCATGGGGAGCGTGGTTGCCATAGGGCGCCACGCTCTTTTTGCGCAACAGCGAGTGACACACGAAAAGGATAGGACAATGGCAACCGAGACCCCGGTCAAGATTGATGCAAAGCTGGTAAAGGAATTGCGCGAAAAGAGCGGCGCGCCCATGGGCGACTGCCTCAAGGCGCTGCAGGAAGCTCACGGCGACATGGAGAATGCCTTTGTCGTGCTGCGCAAGCGCGGCATGGCGTCTGCTGCCAAGAAGGCATCCCGCAGCACCAACGAGGGCGCGGTCGGCAACTATATTCACGCGGGCGGCAAGATCGGCGTGATGTTAGAACTGAACTGCGAATCCGACTTTGTGGCCCGCACTGAGGATTTCCAGGAGTTGCTGCGGGATATCAGCATGCACATTGCTGCGGTTGACCCTCGCTTCATCAGCCGCGACGAGGTGACCGAGTCCGACGTGGAGCGCGAGAAGGAAATCTACCGCTCGCAGGCGGCGGCCACCGGCAAGCCCGCCAACATCATCGAGAAGATGCTTGAAGGCAAGATGGGCAAGTTCTATGAGGAGGTTTGCCTCTTGGACCAGCCCTTTATAAAGGAGCAGTCGCAGACTGTGGCGCAGGTCATTGCCACCAAGGTCGCCAAGCTCGGTGAGAACATCACAGTGCGCCGGTTTGCTCGGTTCAAGATCGGTGACCCGAATGCCACCGTCGCCCAGGCCAAGCAGGTTGCAAGCGACGAGGCAGCAGCGTAAGGAAGGCAAAACGCGTTGCTTTGCGCACAAGTTGCACTTCTAGAGCGCAGAAATGCGTGTTTCAGATGGCAGAGGTCATGCAAAATGTGTCAATTGCCACTTCTGCTGGTCACATTTGCGGTGTAAAAGCGGTTCCCGGTGCACTTCGGGAGCCGTTTTTCTGTTTACGTGCGGTGCTGCTAGGCCAGGCACTCCCGAATGGCAGCCACCAGTTCGTCAGGGGCCTCGTTCGGCAGCATGTGGGCAGCATTTTTGATGACGATCAGGTGCCCGCCGCTCGCCTCGACCAGTGGCAGGGTATGCTCGCGTTGAAAGTCGACCGGAATGGCTTTGTCGTGGTCGCCGCAAATCAGGTGCGCCGGCACATGCAGCTCTGTGATGCGGTCAGACCAGTCTTCCAGTGAACCGCTATCCGGCCAGGCCAGCCACGCGGCACGGTCAGCTCGCAAGACATCTTCCAGGGCCAGCCTTATGTCCTCATCGCTCAGCGGGCGATAGTGGCTGCCTGCGATAAAGGCTTCCGCGCCCTCATGGGTCAGGTTACGCTCCCGCATTTTTGCGCGATCAGCCGGCGTAATCGGCTCGGGTACAAGGGTCGTGGGTGCTACCAGGATCACGCGATGCAGGTTCTCTGGCGGGTTTGCGGCGATGACCATGGCCGGCTTGCCGCTGAACGAG
>CALMOM010000114.1:8733-9429 GCA_937873305.1 uncultured Terriglobus sp. | reverse complement strand
CCACCAGTACAACCGGTGCAGGCGCGAGATGTGCCAGCAGGCGACGGATATGCGCGGCCATCTCCTCGACGGAATAGCCGGGGATGCGGACCGCATCACCGAAGCCAGCCATGTCGGCAGTCACGCAGTGAAATTGCGGTGAAAGCCGATCCACCACGTGCCGCCACTCCCGCTGCGAGCTGCCAAAGAAGTGAAAGAACAGCAGCACCGGTTCGCCGGAGCCTTGGGTTGAGACGGGAAGCAAAGTGTTCATCGAGCGATTGGACGCACTTCCGTGTCGGTGCGTATGTAAAGATTCGGCCTTGCGTCTCACTGGCGTACTTCGTCGTGATTGCTGTGTGGTCAACAGCGATTGCAGTTTCCGCGACAGCATCGGCACAGCCGCATATTTTGCCGGTATGGCCGCATCAGACGTTCTGACTATGACTGAGTCTTTACCGATTTTGCAGAATCCCGCAGTGTCGCAGCGTACCTCTGCGGCCACCCGCAAGGCACTGGAACAACGGGCCGAAGCCATCCAGGGCGAGCGCTTCCTTTCGCCCGCGCTGTATGCCCTGCTCGAACAGATCATCGCGACGATCCTGCCGCAGGGAACGATCGGCACCCGTGTTGATATCGCGGGTGCCATCGACCAGCGGCTGAGCCAGGGCAAGAACGCCGGGTGGCGCTTTGCCGTTCTGCCGGAAGACGGCGAAT
>CALMOM010000114.1:0-8723 GCA_937873305.1 uncultured Terriglobus sp. | reverse complement strand
CCGCCGTGGCTTGTCTGTGTTTGCCTACATGCTGCAGCAGACACCCATGAAGACGTTTGACCGCATGCCAGTCTCTGCGCGCGAGGGCTACCTGCGTTGTGTAGCCAATGGTGATGTGGATGGGCCTGCGCAGTTTCCGCTGTCGAGATGGTTAGGCTTGTTACGCACCGACGTCGTGCGGGTGTGGTTGGCGCATCCGGCCACCATGCAGAAAATTGGATATTACGGATTTGCGGATGGTGCTACGGGAATGACGAACGGACCGACAGAGAGCGAAGGCTGGACGGCGTTGACGCCGAACAAGGCACTGCCATTTGAACAAGGAATTGTCGCGCCGGAAGAGGAGCAGCGGGCATGAAGAAGCCAGAGAACATGCAGCGTTTCTCGACCGAGGAGCAAGTGGATGCAGTAATCATCGGCACGGGCGCCGGTGGAGCACCCTTGCTGTGGCGGTTGGCAAAGGCGGGGCTGAAGGTGGTGGCGCTGGAAGCGGGACCATGGTTTGAAAACCCGGCGGAAGAGTTTCCCAGTGACGAGATGGCGGCGCATATCTACTGGTTGGACGAGCGGCTGTCCGGCGGTGCCGACCCCACGGCATTCGGAGCCAATAACAGCGGCACCGGCGTCGGTGGCAGCATGCTGCACTGGGGTGCGTATGCGCCGCGGCCAGACGCGCGTGACATGAAGTTGAAGAGCAACGATGGTGTCGCCGTGGACTGGCCGGTGACGCTGGAGGAACTGACACCGTACTTTGAAGAGGTTGAGGAGTTCATAGGTGTGTCCGGCCCCGCGAACTATCCATGGGACCCGGCGCGCAAATACCCGCTGCCGCCGCTGCCGCTGAACAGCAGTGCTGAGTACATGGCCAAAGGTTGTGAGGCGCTGGGCATCCGTTCCGCGCAAGCACCCATCGCTGCGGTGTCGCAGAGCTACACGCACCCGGAGTATGGTACGCGCAATGGCTGCACGAACCGTGGCTATTGCCACCAGGGTTGTCGCAATGGTGCCAAGGCCAGCATGGACGTAACGTACCTGCCCGCCGCCCTGCGCCGTGGCGCCGAGATCCGTGAAGAGTGTTTTGTGCACGGGGTTGAACGCGATGCCTCCGGCCACATTACGGCAGTGCTTTACACCGACAAAAAAGGTGCGGATCAGCGTCAAAAAACCAGCAATGTCTTCCTATGCGCAGGCGGCGTGGAGACCCCGCGGCAGCTGCTGCATTGGGGCATTGGGAACAGCAGCGGCCTGGTAGGGCGCAACTTTATGGCGCACATTTCCACGCAGGTGTGGGCCACCATGCAGGCGGAGACGCGTCCCTACAAGGGCTATCCCACCACGCTGATCACCGAAGATTTTATGCGTGCGCCGCAGGCCGACTTCGCGGGTGGTTACATTCTGCAGAGTTACGGCATTCTGCCGCTGGCCTGGGCAGAGCAGGTGGTGCACGGACGCAACCTGATGGGCCAGGCGCTGGTGGATTACCTGTCGCAGTACAACAATGTCGCAGGTATCGGTATGAACGGTGACACGTTGCCCGTCGCGGACAACCGCCTGACCCTGTCTGGCGAGAAGGATAAGCGCGGCCTGCCGAAACCGCTGATCACGTTTTCGCTGAGTGACAATGAAAAGAAGATGAGCGACCATGCGGAGGACATTATGCGCCGCATTCTGCAGGCGGCGGGAGGCAAGGACCTGTGGAGTTCGCAGCGCACGGCGCACACCGTCGGCACCTGCCGCATGGGTACCGACGCCGGGTCGTCCGTGGTGAACCCGCACGGGCGCAGCTGGGATGTCGACAACCTTTACGTGGTCGATAATTCCGTGTTTCCCACGTCGCTGGCAGCTAATCCTGCGCCTACCATCATGGCGCTGTCGCTGCGTACGGCGGATGCATTTTTGTCCAGCCGTACGTAAGCGTGCGTTGTTTTCAGCCGGACGCGGCGGCACGGTATGGCACACCGATTTCCGCGTACCGGCTGCATCACACGTCTCGGTATGAAGGTCTCCACTGCGGCACAGCACGGTGGTGCGCACGCGCATCACACACCACCCTCGCGCAAGCAGCACGCGAAGGGCATGCGACATATCCCATGGTCCAAGCTGCTGCATGAGGCCAAGACACACTTCGGTGTGGATGGATTTCGATCGTCGCAACAGGCTGTGATTGAGTCTGTGCTGCAGGGGCACAACACGCTCGGCATCATGCCGACGGGTGCGGGCAAATCGCTCACGTATCAGCTGACATCGCTGTTTCTGCCAAAACCTGTCGTGGTGGTGTCGCCGCTGATTGCACTCATGCAGGATCAGCAACGGCGCGCAACGGAGTCGGACGTGAGCGTTGAGAAGGTGGACTCGACGCTGTCGCGCAAGCAGCTGCATGCAGCGGAAGAAGCCATCCACGCGGGTAGTGCGAAACTGCTGTATGTGACGCCGGAACGCCTTGAAAACCCGGATTTTCTGGCGGAGCTAAAAGAGAAGGGCGTGTCACTGTTTGTAGTGGATGAGGCGCACGTGGTGTCGCAATGGGGTCACGACTTTCGGCCCGCGTACCTGAGTCTACGGCACGCGCGTGCTGCACTTGGAAATCCGCCCGTGCTGGCGCTCACGGCGACCGCGACAGAGCAGGTGATCCAGGACATTCTGCATGACCTGGATGCGGAGGACGCTCGCATCATCAATGCGGGGTCGGAGCGTACCAACCTGTTTTTCTCAGTGCATCCCACGGTAAACAACGACGCAAAACTGGCGCGGCTGACGCACATGATTGCCCAGGAAAAAGGCAGCGGCATCGTGTACACGGCATCGGTGCGCAGCGCCAACGATCTGCATGAGCGCTTTACCGAGGCAGGCATTCCTGTCGGCCACTACCATGGCAAGCTGTCGGCGAAGGAACGGCAGCACGCGCTGGACGACTTTATGCATGACCGATATCGCGTGATGATTGCGACCAAGGCGTTTGGCCTTGGTATCGACAAGCCGGACATTCGCTTTGTGTATCACTATGAATTCCCAGACTCGCTGGAGACGTACTACCAGGAGGCCGGCCGCGCCGGTCGCGATGGTTTGCCGTCGAGTGCTGTTCTGCTATTTCGTTTGGAAGACCGGCGCATCCAGACATTTTTTGCCGCGGGCAAGTACCCAACCCTGTACGAGATGAGTCAGGTATTGGACGCCGTGCCGGAGGACATAGCGGTGAAACCGGCCGCAGTGGCTATTACGGTCGCTGTAAGTCTGAAGCGCGCGCAGGTCATTCTGCACTTGTTGCACGATACGGGTCTGGTGGTCTGCAACGACGACGGGTACATGCGCACGTCTGCGTTGATTGTGGATGACGAGCATATTGCTGCATTGCTATCGGCATACCAGTCGCGCACAGAGTGCGACCGCAAGCGGCTGGACGAGATGATGCACTACGCAGAAACGACCCAGTGCCGACGGCAGGTATTCCGCAACTACTTTAGTGAACCTGAGGGCGACGCCTGCGGCAACTGTGACAACTGCCTGGACCACAAGGCCGAATGTGCGCAGCCGATTGCCTTGCATGCAGCTGCGGAAGAGCATGGCGTCACGCGTATTGAGACGGCCTCCGGTTCCATTGTGACAACTGCACCTCAGACACTGCCGCACCATCAGAACTCAAGATTTGCCGTGGACACAACGGTGTTGCACAAGCAGTTCGGCCGCGGCACCGTGAAGGACGTGGAGGGCAGCACGGTGCTGGTGCACTTTGCAGGCGCGGGCATGAAGAAGCTGAAGGAGGCATTTCTGCACGCCGCCTGATGCGACGCCAGTCAGCATGCATCGCCGTGCGATACTGAGTCACGGCATGTACAAACGTGTTCTTCTCAAGATTTCTGGCGAAGCCCTGGCTGCGGGTAAGGGCTTCGGCATCGATGCCGTATTCGTGAGCCGCGTGGCCGCGGAAATCGTGGAGTTGTCGACAAAGGGCTGCCAGGTGGGCGTCGTGGTGGGCGGCGGCAACTTCTTCCGCGGCGTGGCCGAGCAGGCCATCCACATGGACCGCGTGGCGGCAGACCACATGGGTATGCTATCGACGGTGATCAACGCCATTGCCATGCAGGATGCGATTGAGAAGCTCGGGATCCAGTGCCGTGTGATGAGCGCCATCGAGATGCATGAAGTCGCCGAGCCGTACATTCGCAGGCGCGCGATTCGGCACCTGGAGAAGGGGCGCGTGGTGATCTTTGGCGCGGGTACTGGCAATCCTTATTTTTCGACCGATACTGCTGCTGCGCTGCGTGCCATGGAGATTCGCGCGGACGTGTTGCTGAAGGCAACGTCAGTCGACGGCATCTACACCGCCGACCCGAAGAAAGACCCGGACGCAACCCGCTTCGAAACCGTCACCTACATGCAGATTATCCAGCAGAACCTGCGTGTGATGGACACGTCTGCGGTGTCACTGTGCAATGACAACAAGATGCCGATGATCATCTTTTCCATGCGTGAGCAGGGCAATATTGTGCGTGTAGGCTGTGGCGAAACGCTGGGCACACTCGTCACATCGTAAGCATGCAAGAGCAAGCCGTCCCAGCCGCAGCGCCTGAACGCAAACCTCCGCTGCCCGGGCTCACCGGCATACGCACGTTTCTCGCGCTGGGCATCATGCTGTTTCACTTCACGCCGCCGCATGCGAGCTACATCCGACCCATCATTGAAGCGGGTTTCACGTATATCAGCTTTTTCCTGCTGATCTCTGGCTTTGTGCTGGCGTACAACTATGCGCACCGTGCGGACACGTTGAAGCCCGGTCGTTTTTACGCGGCTCGGCTCTCACGGCTGTATCCCGTGTACCTGCTATCACTGCTGATTTCCTTTGTCATGCTGCATGGCGAGTCGCTGGTACGGCCGCACGCGGAGTTCCTTCGCGGATTGCTGTTGACACCGTTGCTGTTGCAGGGCTGGAGCCCCACACTGGCGACGTTCTGGAACGTGGTGGCGTGGACGCTGGCTACCGAGGCCATGCTCTATCTGTCCTTCCCTTTTCTGATTCGACTCAAGTGGTGGCCGCGCGACGCAAAAAAGCTGTTGCTGGTGTTCGGCGCGTTCTGGCTGTGCGAACTGGTATTGCCAAGCCTGTACATGCTTCTGAATCCCGATGGTCTGCACAACATCGACCGGTACTCGTCTGCGTACTGGTTGCGCGCGCTCAAGTACACACCGCTGCCGTTTCTGCCCATTTTTCTGGCTGGGATTGCGCTGGGTCGGTTCCACGCGGCGGTGGAGGTAAGCGACCGCGTAAAGATGTGGCTAACGTTAGTCGCCACGGTGGCGGTGCTGTGCATTTTCTACTTTGCCGTGCCGCATCTGCCGTACGTGCTCCTGCACGGTGGGCTGATTACCCCGCTCTTTGCAGCGCTGGTGTTTGGGTTAACGGGAACCCACTGGATCAGCCGGGCATTAGCCTGGGGGCCGATCGCGGCGTTTGGGCGGGCAAGCCTGTGCCTGTACCTGCTGCACTTCAACACATGGATCGTGCTGCACTACTTCCATGTGCCGGAGCGTCTGCATGTGGAGCGTTTCGACCCGTGGTTCTCCTACGCGGTCATGCTGCTGTTTGCGTATGCGGCGTTCCGCTGGTTCGAGAAACCGGTGCAGAACTTCCTGCTGACGCGGTTTGTGTACAAGACGCATAAGCTGCCGGTGCAGGCCTCTGCTCCTCTGGGTTAGAGGTTTGCCTGAAAGGGTTGGTTCGCTTTCCTAAGCGATGACCCATCCAGTTCCTGCTGCTCTTTTCGACGTCCCAGTGCGGGTATCCCGTGTACGTGGCATACTGTCTGTGTACCCTGACAATTTAGCCAGAACCATGCTTCCTGCGTGTGCTCTGACGTATTCGCAATCGTGTTCTTGACCGTACTCCCAGCGCCGCAGCGGAATGTTCTGCCCGGCGAAGTATGAAGGAGCCAGATCTTCGATGTCGATGACCCGTCGTAATTTCCTGATGCGTGTTGGCCAAGCTGGTGGCTACTCTGCGACCTTTGCCACCATGCAGGCGCTTGGTCTGTTTCCCATGAAGGCTCTGGCGGCAGAGTCCGTGGTAGCCGCGCCGGGCTCGGGCAAGGGCGTCAGCGTGGTGGTGGCGGGCGGCGGCATCTCTGGCCTGGTGACGGCGTACGAGCTTAAGAAGCTGGGCTACACCGTCACGCTGCTGGAAGCGCGCACACGCCCGGGTGGCCGCAACTTCAGCGCGCGCAACGGCACCGTGGTCGAGTTTACCGACGGTACCAAGCAGACCTGTACCTGGGAGGAGGGCAACTACCAGAACCTCGGGCCCGGTCGCCTCCCTTCCGTCCACACGAACATCCTGAACTACTGCCGCGAACTGAACGTGCCACTCGAGGTTGAGATCAACACCTCGCGCTCGTCGATTCTGCAGAACGACACCGCGAATGGCGGCGCACCCGTGGTGCAGCGCAAAGCGGTGAACGACACACGTGGCCACGTGAGCGAACTGCTGGCCAAAGCCATCAAGGGCGGTTCACTCGACACGGAGATGACCAAGGAAGACAAGGACCGCATGTTGTCGTTCCTGCGGACCTACGGCCCCTTAGGTTTTGACGGCAAGTACCACGGCTCGGATCGTGCGGGCTTCAAACAGTACCCCGGCGCGGCAGACCAGGTGGCGATCAACCAGGAGCCCATGGACATGCACGCGCTGTTAGACTCGAACTTCTGGGCGGGCATCCTGTACGAGGAGGCGTGGGACTGGCAGGCGACCATGATGCAGCCGGTGGGCGGCATGGACCGCATCCCGTACGCGTTTGCCGCGCAACTCGATAAGACAAAGAACATTCAGTACGGCGCGGAGATCACCAGCTTCAAGCGCACGGGTGCCAGCAAGGGCGTGGAAGTCAGCTACAAGCAGCGCGGACAGGCCAAGGTCATCAAGGCCGACTACATGGTCAACTGCATGCCGTTGACCATGTTGAAAACGATGCAGTCGGACCTGAGCGCGCCGTACATGGCTTCCATCAACGGTGCGAGCTACGCCAGCAGCTACAAGCTTGCGTGGGAGTCGCGGCGCTTCTGGGAGACGGACTATCAAATCTACGGCGGCCTTTCCTTCCGCGCGCCGGGGCCAACCACGGTCATCTGGTATCCCTCGGCCAAGCTGCTGTCGCCCAAGGGCATTCTCGTCACTGGCTATGAGGACGAGATGAATTGGGGCTGGGACAAAATGGACATGCAAACAAAGTTCGAGACCGCCCGCAAGCAGCTGGAGAAAGTTCATCCCGGCAACGGCAAGGACCTGAGCAAGCCGCTGATCTGTCTGTGGCGGCAGATTCCGTACAACGAGGGCTCGTGGATTCGTGCCTATGGCGGTGGCAACGCGGGCTACGAGACGCTGCTGCAGCCGGACGGTCCGATCTTCTTTGCAGGCGACCACACGACTCACATCGTGGGCTGGCAGGAAGGTGCGGCGCTCAGCGGCAAACGTGCCGCGCAGATGATCAGCGACCAGGTGAAAACAGCGCGCCTCTCAGGCGATTTCAAGACGACGGAAGCATAGGGAACGACGATGATGAACGTGAAACGCAGCTTTCTTGCAGCCGCCCTGTTTGCCGCAACCGCGCTGCACGCGCAGGTCGAGGTTAAGCACATCCAGACGGAGAAGTCACCCATCGCCAACGCGGTGTGGGCAGGCGACACATTGTTTGTGAGCGGCCAGCTAGCCACCCCGGTGACACCTGCCGACGCGGCCAAGGGCACGCCCGCCGACTACGGCGACACCAAGACGCAAACCGCCAGCATCCTGAACAAAGTGCAGGCCATTTTGAAAGAACAGGGCCTGGACATGAAGGACGTGGTTAAGTGCACGGTCTTTATGGCAGCAGACCCTAAGCTGGGCAAGATCGACTTTCCTGGCCTGCAGGCTAGTTTTACCCAGTTTTTCGGGACAAAGGACCAGCCCAACAAGCCCGCGCGTTCCGCCTTCCAGGTGGCGGGTCTGGTGGCTCCCGGCTACCTGCTGGAGATCGAAGTGATCGCGGTGCGCAGCAAGTAAGCCACTCGTTCGGTCGCGAAAGGGTGCGGATTGCAGCCGCACCCTTTTTTGCTGTCTGGTTACAACCCTAGTCATCCTGAGCGTAGCGGAGTCGAAGGACCTGCTTCTCGCGTGTAACGGCAGGCTCTCGGAAGGGCATTGCTTCAGCCATGCCGCAAACGCTGCAAAAGAAATGACGGCTTTAGCCGCCGAGGTCTGCTTCGAAGCTGACCTCAGGGGCTAAAGCCCATTTGTACCTTGGAGACTTATGGCACAGCTAAAGCTGTGCCCTTCCGAAAGCACCTACTGGAAACGGACTTACGCCGTCAATGACGGCGGCATGACGCTTTCATCTGTACCCAACGTCATGTTCGGCTCCGGTCCAAGCGTGTAGACGAGGTGCGCACCGCGCACCAGCACGTCGTGCTCGATCCACAGCCGGTCGTGGCCCTTGCCATTGACCATGACGGACTGCAGGTACTTGTCGTCCGGGCTTTTGCGTTTGGTCTCGATCAGAAGTGTCTTGCCGTGACCCAGCTGCAGCTGCACGCGGTCGAATAGTGGCGGTGTCAGCACATAGGTGGCGCTGACCGGGTCGACGGCGTATAGGCCCATGCTGCTCATCACAAACCACGCGCTCATCTGGCCGCAGTCTTCGTTGCCGTCCAGGCCGTAAAAGTCGTTGCGGTAGTGTGTCAGGATCAGGTCGCGCACCTTC
>CALMOM010000113.1 GCA_937873305.1 uncultured Terriglobus sp. | reverse complement strand
CAGTGCGGAGTTGCGCTTCGGAAGGATGTAGAAAGTTACTGGCGATTTCTTCTATGGCTTCAACATTCACAGGTTTCAAGCGTGCTAGAACCACTGTCCAATCTTGCTGCAGGAGATTCCGCCTCTGGACATAAAAGCTAGATTGGTACCCTGCATAAGCCAGAAGCAGCATAAGCAAAACGACAGTGACAGCCATGTTTCTCTTCTCAAAACCGTTTTCGATGGGATTGAATTTGTTCCATTGAATCACGTGAATGGATCAAGAAGAACGGCAACGGTGTAAGGGGGGATCTTATGTCGGTAATTCGAGCTATCCTGTTGGACCCTGAAGCTCGTGCCGGTGACGTGCAAGCGATACCGGTCTCCACCAAGTGGTCCACTTCGGCAGGAGTAATGCCGACATCGCTCACGGCACTTTTCAACCAAGCAAGATCAATGTCGTCACACATTTGCGGATCGAAGACGCGCATCTGAACGCCGAGCGCCAAATCTAAGTCGGACGGCATTGCGAAGTTTGTTCTGCTGTGTTCACCGGCTCTCTCCTGTGTAACCAAATTATGATTTTCTCTAGCCCCAAGGAAACGGTCATCTGATACCCACCTGCACTAGATGGCACCCGGCAATTCGCCGCATGGATCTTCTGACGACGGGTCATTCCAGCACCTGGAGTGGCAGAGAGCGCACCGCACCGGCTGGCCAAAGAGGTCGAGAGGGTGACACGGCCAAATGTAGCCACATACGGCGCAAAGCCACGACGTAACGGAGTTGCAGCAGATCAACATGGAACCTCCAAGGACGCAGGTTGCGCCCATAGAGGCGGGCGAAAGTCCTAACGTCGCTTGGGTTGTAGTTGCTGATCCAGGTTTTCTGTCAAGTTGGCTAGATGAGCTAGGGCCGCGTTTGACAGACTCAGCCCGTTCCATGCTCTACTTCTGCGCCGTATGTTCGATCAGACATCAGGCTCCCTGGTGAATTACCAATGCAAGTGCCGCAAAGGCAGCTCCTAGGGAGAGGCAGATCAGACCCAAAGAAACGTTCCTGTATTTCGGAACGCAGACATGGTGCGACACGGTGAACGTCTGATTCAGTAAATGACTGACCCAGGGCCTCCGGTGATTGCGCCGCAAAAGAGCTTGCCCCATTCCTCCCTCTTCTCGATAGATCATGCTCGCACAGCGGCTATTTCGGTCAAGCGTGTCGTATAGCGTTACGACATGGGTTCGGCTTTCGTCTTCCATCGCCGCTCGAACCGGACACAGCCGGTCGCATCATGCCCCGGCCGAAGCGGCCGTTCAGACAGTCTCATCGTCGCCAATTAGCTTCGCTGATTTGTGCGGGCCGCCATCAGCAAAGACGCGACCATCCTAAATAACAAGGCCCCGGCCGAAGCCGAGGCTCTGTCACAAAAGCGTCGCGGACTAGGCGAAGATGCGCCGCCGCATTACTCCAACTACGCCTAGAATGCCAGTGCCGAGCAAGGCCAGGCTCGACGGCTCCGGCGTTGCGGCGGAGGCAAGCGCGTAAGTTCCGGTGTTCGCCTGGTCATTTGTGGTGCCAATGCCACTCACGGAGCCGTTGCAAGTCTGCGCGTTGGAACATATCAACCCTGCTAGGCTGTTCGCCGCCAAGCTGCTTTGCGAAATGCCGAGCGCAAAGTAATTGGAGAAGCTGCCGTAAAACCCGAACTCGGCACCACCTGTCACAGTTGTAACGAAGAGGGGGGTAAACGCTTGCGTGGAGGTTCCTATCAACACATTGATGGATCCACCTGTGAACTGCATCGCGGTGTTGTCGTAGATCACGGTACCTGTGAAGGAACCACTCTGCAGGGTGCCCTGCACGTTGTATGTAAGCGAGTTGGCGTGCGCTGCGAGACCGGGCAGAGCGAAGGCAAGGCAAAGGAGAAACGCTTTCAGGCGCATCAAGAACTCCAAAGATTAAGAATGTATCTATATGACATCATTGCGGTCCAGACTTGCAAGAAAACTCTGGTCATCAGCTCTGCATCGATGTTGCACGTGGTTGATCTGTACCTAACCTGCCCACCTTCCCTGCTGCCTATTAAAAGCATCCAGAATAGGCGTGGCCATTCAGGCCAGGCGCTCCGCTCGAACCGTCGCCAACTCTTCTAAAGGTCCAGCGGCCGCGCAGATTGCCGCCCATTCCACACGCGACCGCAAGCAGACGTTTACCGCAGCTGAGGTGCTGGCCGCGCACAAGAAGATGGCCGCGGAGTTCGGCAACCAGCCCCAAGCAGTGATCGACGCTGCGAAGGAACGGGCCTTGAATCCGGCTCAGCACCAGGCACAACCCGGACTCCACACCGACGCCCGTCTCTCCGTCGCGTTCGCCAAAGAGAAGGTCTTTGAACGCGAGGCCGTGGCTGACGAACGCCTCATCATGCGCGAGGCTTTACGCCGAGGCATGGGCGAGGTCAGCTTTGCCGAGACACGAGACGAGTTCCAGCGCCGTCGTGAAGAAGGTGAGTTCCAGACCGTGCAGGGCCAGAAGCATAGTTCCGGCCAGAGCTTTACCACACCGGAAACGATTGCGGCCGAGCGGGCGAATGTGCAGCATGTTTTAGCCGGGCAGGGTGTGGCGAAGTCCATGCTTTCCGAAGCCGCAGCCGAGCGGCAGGCAACGTCGCGCGATTTTCTAAACGAAAAGCAGCAAGCTGCCATCCGCGAGGTACTTACTTCGACAGACCGCGTACACGGTTTCCAGGGACTTGCCGGGACCGGGAAGACCACCACGCTTGCCGTGATCCGTGAAGGCGCAGAGCGGGAAGGCTATAAGGTCGAGGGCTTCGCCCCGAGTTCCAAGGCGGCGGGCCAGCTTCGCGAGGCAGAGATTGAAGCGACCACCCTTCAGAGCTTTCTTGCACGGAAGAAGGACCCCGCCCCTGCCAGCAAACGTCTCTACATGCTCGATGAGTCGAGCCTTGCCAGCACGAAGCAGATGCGGGCTTTTCTCGAAAAGATCAGACCAGAGGACCGGGTTCTGGTCATAGGGGACACCCGGCAACATCAGGGCGTGGATGCTGGCCGACCCTTCCAGCAGATGCAGGAAGCCGGGATGCAGACGGCGAAGCTGGACACGATCATGCGGCAGAAAGACCCGGGGCTGCTTCGCGCCGTGCAACACCTAGCCGCGAATGAGACGGAGAAGGGAATTGCTCTGCTTGCCGAGCAGGGCCGCGTCACTCAGCTGGCCGGTGCGCCTGAGCGCATCGCCGCCATTGCCAGGAACTATGCCGCGAGACCAGAGAACACCATCATCGTTTCCCCGGACAACCGGAGCCGCCAGCAAATCAATGAGGCCGTGCGCAGCGAACTGGTGAAGACCGGCACCCTTGCCGAAGACGGGAGGCAGTTTCTCACCCTGTCCCATCGTTCCGACATGACCGGTCCCGACCGCACCTGGGCGGCGATGTACAAACCCGGTGACGTGGTCCATTACGAGCGCGGCAGCAAGGCCGAAGGGATCGAGCGCGGCAGCTTCGGCGTGGTGCGGTCGAGTGACGGCACGACCAACCGGCTCACGGTCGAGCTGGGCGACGGGTCCAGCATTGCCTACGACCCTAAGCGCGTGTACGGCGTGAATGTGTTCCGGGAGACCAGCCGGGAGTTCGCCACTGGCGACCGCTTGCAGTTTTCCGCGCTGAATAAGGAGCTGGGCATCTCCAACCGGGATATGGGCACCATCACGAAGATGGAGCCGGACCGCCTCACCGTCCTGATGGACGGCAAAGAGAAGCGTTCTGTCAGCTTCGATCCGAAGGAGTTCCGGCAGTTCGACCACGGGTACGCCGTAACCTCACACAGCTCACAGGGACTAACCACTGGCCGAGTCATAGCCAATATCGACACCGATTCGAGCCGCAGCCTTATCAATACCCGGCTCGCTTATGTCGCCATCTCCCGTGCGTCCGAGGATGCACGGATTTACACGAACAACGCGGAGACGTTGGGTTCCCGGCTCGCTACCGACGTGACCAAGACCGCCGCGCTGGACTTCACCGCCAGGATCGAGCCGCCGACAGCGCCCCAGGTTTCCAAAGCTCCTACCGTCCACGAGTACAACAGCCCGGACTCGCGGCTTGCCGCCGTCGTCACCGATTACGTCAGCAGACCGGAGCGCAGCGTCATGGTCGCTCCCAATCGTGCCGAGCGAGTGGAGTTGACGCAGCTCGCCCGCGCCGACCTCTACAGCAAAGGCCAGCTTGGACGCGATGCGCAGGCCGTGCCAGTCCTGATTGAGAAAGATGCCGGCAGCCGCAGGCGAGAGGAGGCTTACGAGCCAGGCGACAAGATCCATTTCAAAACCGGAAGCCCCGCTATCGACCATATTCCGCATGACAGCAAGGCCACTGTATTGTCTACAACGCCTGCACGGAACCTCATCACGGTAGAGATCGACAACACCAGGGAAAAGGTCACCTACAACCCGGCACAGCTCAGCACCCAAACGCGCGAAAGCCAGTTGTTCCAGGAGGAGACGCGCGAGATTGCGGAAGGCGAACGCATCCGCTTTACCCGCTACGACAAGGAAATGGGCGTCCGCTCCGGTGATCTAGGTACCATCGCCCGCATCGGCCAGGACCGCTCCATGACGGTGCAGCTTGACTCGGGCAAGACCGCCGAAGTCTCCCCGGAAAAGTCCAGACACATCGAATACGGCTACGCCGTCGAGAGCCTGAGGGGGAACCGATCGGAGCGGGTCATTGCCACCGGCGATGGCCTCACCCAGCAAGTCTTTCAAGGCGCTTCCGCGAAAGGCGAGCATGTCCTTTACACCGGAACGCCACCGGCCGCCCAGGAGTTCACTGCCGCCAAGGAGATCACTTCACCTGAAATCGTTGAGCCAGCCGTTCAGCAGCATGACTTTGGCATCGGCTTCTAATGTCATCTGCCCAAGCATTCTTTGCATACACAAGATCGTCGCCGTAGCGGTGGGAAGGCGTGAGACGCCAATTATCAGTGTCTTGCAAGGAGCGGTGGGAAG
>CALMOM010000112.1 GCA_937873305.1 uncultured Terriglobus sp. | reverse complement strand
GCAAAGATGTCCGCAACGATGTCGCCGGTAATTGTAGTGTCGCGGTCCAGCACGGGCGAGGAAAACGTGACCTGATCGGGCCGGCTCGTCGTAAAGCGTTGATCCTCCGCCAGCCAGGTGCGCCAGTTCGACCCCTTGCCATAGGTGGACTGGATAGGACGTGCACGATACGGAACAGGGTTCGCCGGATCTGCCGTGTACTTCGCCTCAAAGGTTTCTGCAGGCGCGATGAAACTGAGTGACTTGTTGCTGCCGAGGTAGAGCCTGGCGGGGTGAAAGCCGACCTTCGGCGGCCACTGCGCGTAGCGCTGCCACTGGTCTGCGCCGGTCCGGAAGCTGGCAGTGTCCTCTAGGTTGAATCCCGGCTTGTCCTTGAGGTAAAGCTCAAAGAAAGGTGCTTCGATCGTCTTCCGATACTCCGTGCCGGTGGGTTGCCCAAAGTCGAGTGCGCCGAGCTTCTCGCCCGGACCAGCCCATCCGCCGTGGTTCCACGGGCCTTCCACCAGGTACACCTTGTGCGCGGCATCGCTGGCGGGTTCCGCCGCACGCAGGTGCTTGTACTCCTCCTGCGGGCCCCACATGTCTTCCTGGTCGAACCAGCCGCCCACTTCCAGGGTTGGCACTTCCGGCGTGTGGAGGTGCGGTTCCACGGCCATGGCCTGCCAAAAGGGCGAGTACTGCGGCTCCGCCAGGAAGCGCTTCGCGGTTGGTAGCGCCGCCATCTTCGCGTCCGCTGCGGCGCCGGCGAAGTTCACGTGCTTCAAGAAGTAGTTATAGGTGTCGCTGGCCATGCTGACGACCTGGTCGTCTTTGGCGCGCTCCAACTGCAGCACGTAGTCGTAGCCGTAGGTCTCGCGGAATGCACCGTTGTGGAAGAAGTCGTCACCCAGCCAGATGTTGGTCATGGGCGCCTGTGGCGAGATGGCCTTGACTGCCGGGTGATGATCGACACCGGCCATCATCGCCAAAAAGCCAGGGTATGACACGCCCAGCACGCCTACCCGCCCGTTGTTATTAGGCAGGTTCTTCAGCATCCAATCGACCGTGTCGTAGGTGTCGCTGCTCTCGTCCACCAGCTTTGGATCGGTATGGTTGCCCGGCACATGCGCCAGAGCGCGATTCATGACGAATTGGCCTTCCGAGCCATACTTGCCGCGAATGTCGGCCTGCACAAAGATGTAGCCGCTCTCCGCCAGCTCTGGTTTGCTACGGTTCACACCTTCGCTACTGCCACCCGCGCCGTAGGGCGTCCGCGTCAGCAGGATGGGCAGCGGTGTGCCCGTCTCGCTGCCCTGCGGCCGCAGGATGACCAGGTGCAGCTTGACTCCGTCACGCATGGGCACCATGGCCTCGCTTTTGACGTAGGGCCTGCCCTTCGCCTCTGTAGCCTGTGGTGCTCCGGACTGAGCAGCAACTGGTACAGCATGAACTGCAGACAGCACGAGCATGGGCAAGACGAATGCAGCGCGGGCTACTGAAAGGGACATGAAGAAGAGTCTCCTGGCGCGATCGGGCTGTAGGGCAGTGTGGGACGTTACTGACCAGTGAGGTTGCCGGGCGACGCCATGCACTGCCAGCCCGCTTTATTATGCGAGCCGTCGCAGAAGGGCCGCTTCTCACTGAGCCCACAGCGACAGAGGGACACGGCAGGCTTGCCAGATAGGTCCCATGCAGCACCGTCCGCGTCGACGAGGTGGATGGCACCCTCCACGCGCAATGGGCCGTTGGGGCGTACGGTAATTCGAACGGGTTCCTGCTCTGGCATGCGTCTCCTGGGCAACACGGACGCCGCGCGGGGCTGCGCAGAACCAGCGGTGCGGATGCTATACGGGCCAGCATAACAGGGTGGGCGGCTCCGCAGGTAATGCGTAGCCGCCCACGACCCTAGCCGTTCGTCAGCAGGGTGGTGCGTTCGTCCAATCGTATACGCAGCGAGTCAGCCAGGTCGCGCACTTGCCGGATACGGTCCGTGATGACAGGCGGCACGGACCGCTCTCGCAGCATGAGATCGCTCTCTAACAGAAGGCTTGTTATGGTCGATTTGAGGTCCTGCGCCATGGCGTTCGCGGCGACACGACGGCCCAGCACCTCAGCTTGTTCGCGGTTTTCCAAGAGGTTACGCAGAAGGCGAACTACGCCAGCCGCGCCAAGGGTGCACAGGTTGATTTCAATCGGGACCGCGCCTTCAGCGTTCTGCCATAACATGTCGGACGTGGTCATCTCGCCGTCAGGCAATGACAAATCCAACAGTACGGCAGTTACGGCTCCGCGCCGGAGTCGGGCCAGGGCTGCACGACGGCTGCGCGCGATCTCTACAATGGCATTTGCTTCGCGCGAAAGTGCACGGGCAAGGTTTTCCGCGCCTGCGATGGCTGGAATAATGAGCACTGTTTTTTCCATTTCGCCTCACTTGAAGATCGAGGTAAACAGAAAAGGGCTAAGAGGTTAAAACAAAGTTACAGTCGTGCAAGAGTGGTGCAACTACAGCGCAGTGGCGTTTCTGCGCTTTCAAAGTGCCTAGTCGGAAATTCCATACTCCTTGAGCTTCCGATAAAGGGTCGTTTTGCCGATGCCGAGCAACTTGGCCGCCATCAGCTTATCCCCTTTTAGCTGCCGTATTGTGTGCAGAATGGCTTCACGTTCCAAGTCTGCGATTGACACAATGGGGGTCGGTGCGCGTCGATCATCATGCGATTGACCGCTCACCGGGTCCTGGTAGGTGCGCGCGTCCACACGCAGCGTGTTTGGGGGTGTCACCTGCACTTTGGCTACCTGTAAAGCCTTGGGCAGATCGCCCACGTTGAGGTATGGTCCGCTTGCATTCGTGCAGGTGCTTTCGACGCAGATCTCAAGCTCGCTGACGTTTTCAGGCCACGGATAGTGCATCAATACCTGCATGGCCTCGGGCGAAAGCTGGTAATCGACAGCGCCTTCGCGGCGCATACGCTCGAGAAAGAACTCCACCAGCACAGGGATGTCCTGCCTGCGCTCTCGCAGCGGTGGAACGCGCAGGCTGACCACATTGAGCCGGTAGAACAGGTCTTTGCGAAACTGTCCCTGGTCTACCAGCGCGGATAGATCGCCATCGGCACCCGCCAGAACGCGCACTGTCACAGGTACGGCCTGGGTTGCACCTGCTGGTTGTACCTTACGGTCCTGCAGCGCACGCAGCAGTCTCGCCTGCAACTCAAGCGACATGCCGCTGACGCCGTTGAGGAAAAGCGTGCCGCCCTCCTCCTGAGTCAACGCGCCGGTCTTTTCACGGCTTTCCCCCGTGTTTGGGTTCCGCACATACCCAAATAGCTCACTCTCCAGCATCGCAGGCGACAACTGAGCACAGTCCACCATGTAAAAGCGTTTACTGCTGTTCGGGCCCGCCGCGTGGATAGCGCGGGCGATCGCCTCTTTGCCGGTGCCATTTTCACCAAGGATCAGCAAAGGGTGCCCCGCCGTGGCGACCTTTTGCACGATGCGATGCAGCTTCTGCACCTCGGGCGAGATGCCGAGCAGGGTACCTTCTCGGTGCGTTTGCAACTGTTCATGGATACGCTTGCTCTCGACCTCCAGCGAACGGCGCTGGGCTGCCCGCTCCAGTACGCTGGTGAGCTCATCCATGGCGAAGGGCTTGGTCAGGTAATCCACCGCACCAAGGCGGATCGCCTCCACTGCAGAGGTTACCGTTGCGAAGGCTGTCATTACCACTACGGAGCAGCGAGGCCGCCGCTTGCGGATGTCTTCCAGCAGCGACAGACCGCCAGATGACATCTTCAAATCCATTAACACCACGTCCGGGGAGTTCGCCTCAACGTACTCCCGTGCGCGGGTGGTCGAGTCCAGCGTCGACACCTCGAAGCCCATACCCGCGGCAATCTCCCCACATGCCTTCAGTACAGGATGATCTGCATCCACAACCAGCAGTTGCAGGCCGACGGCAACGGTTGTCTCATAGTCGCCGACGTCAGGCCGTGAGTTGGTTCCGGCACGCTGCGTCCTGCCCAGGAGGGGAGGTCTCGCCGCAGGTGGGATAGCTGCACGAAGATTCGATGGTGCCGCAGGCTGAGGCGAAAAGCGATCGGTCATGGCTTGGCATTACCTAGGTGCCGTTAGTGCAAAAGAGTAATGATGGCAAAGTAACCGATGTGCGCCCTGGAACGCAATCACAGGAAGGCCGAATATGTGCACACGTTGGTACGGGTTGCGTTATGCCAACGCCGATTTCAGTGGGAGGTAAAAACAGGTAATACTGGCTGGGTGAAGACACACACCAAGCCGTTTCGCAGCGGAGAGCGTGAAGCCGACGCACTGCGCGCTGTACGCATCTTGCCCGACTATGTTGCGGTTGCTGAGGGCTCCGTGCTGATTGAAACCGGTAACACCCGCGTTCTCTGCAATGCTACGGTGGAGACAACAGTACCAGGCTGGCTGCGCAACAGCGGCAAGGGATGGGTCACTGCGGAATACAGCATGCTGCCGCGAGCTACCCTCACGCGCACCCCCCGCGAAAGTGAGCGCGGCAAAGTAGGTGGTCGCACGCACGAGATCCAGCGGCTGATCGGCAGGTCCTTGCGCAGTGTCGTGGACCTGAAAGCCTTGGGGGAACGCTCCATCATTCTCGATTGCGACGTGCTGCAGGCGGATGGCGGTACCCGGACCGCCGCCATCACTGGCGCGTGTGTCGCGCTTGCCATGGCGCTGAACCGGCTGGTGGCGGCTGGCACGCTTCCCCGCTCACCGCTGCGGGAGATGGTAGCGGCGACCTCGGTGGGCCTTGTGGACGGCGCAGTGCTGCTGGATTTGGCCTATGAGGAAGATTCGCAGGCTGAGGTGGACATGAATGTCGTCATGACCGCGTCAGGCGGCCTGGTGGAGACACAGGCCACGGCCGAACGTGGAACCTACACTCGGGAGCAGCTGAACACCATGCTGGACTATGCCGCAAGCGGCATTGCGGAGCTGGTGCGATTGCAGCAGGCGGTGCTGTCACCGGAACGCTGACAGGGCGGGTGCGCACAGCGGTGTGCTCGACCGCTTGCATCACATGCTTGGAACAGTTCTTGAACGCGTGAAAGAGGACAACACCCGTATGAAGCCGACTCCTGGAAAGCTCGCTGGCCTGAAGGCCGTTTCTGACACACGTGGCGTCATCGCCGCTGCAGCCATGGATCAGCGTGGATCGCTGCAGAAATCGATCGGTGCCGCACGGGGTACGGATGCAAGCGCGGACGACCTCATCATCTTCAAGGAACTGGTCACCAGGGTGTTGACACGGTACGCCTCCGCAATTCTCCTCGACCCTGAGTACGGGCTGCCCGCGTCGCGCCAGCGCAATGATGCGGGCCTGCTGCTCGCCTATGAAAAGACCGGCTACGACGCGACAACGCCGGGCCGCCTGCCGGACCTGTTGGATCTGTGGAGCGTGCGGCGCCTGAAGGAAGCGGGTGCGGACTGCGTAAAGATTCTGCTGTACTACACGCCTTACGAAGACCCGACGATCAACGAGCACAAGCACGCCTGGATCGAACGCATTGGGGACGAGTGCCGCTACCATGATATCCCTTTTTTCATGGAGCCGGTCGGCTACGACGAGGGCGGCAAGGGCGAGAAAACGCTGGAGTACGCAAAGAAGAAGCCCAGCATTGTCAGCAAGACCATGGAGGAGTTCGGTAAGGAACGCTATGGCATTGACATCCTAAAAGTCGAAGTACCCGTGGAAATGACATTTGTGGAAGGCACCCACGCCTACAAGGGCGAGAAGGCATACACGCGCGCCGAGGCGCTGCAGTACTTTCGCGACGCGGAGAGCACCACCGAAAAGCCGTTTATTTATCTGTCCGCCGGTGTGACCAATCCTATCTTCATCGAGACATTGGCCCTGGCGGGCGAAAGCGGCACACGGTTCAATGGCGTGCTCTGCGGCCGGGCCACCTGGTACGACGGCATCAAGATCTACGCGCAACAGGGCGCGGAGGCGTTTGAGCACTGGCTAAATACTGCCGGTGTAGAGAACATCCAGAACGTGAACGAGGCGCTGAAGGCGGCAACGCCTTGGTACTCCAAGTTCGGCGTGAACTCAATGGATGAGCTGGGCTGAGCCCTTTGATCGCACAGGGGCGCCCTCGATTGCGGCCTCTGCGTGCAATGCGCTACACCTCCGGCGATGCCGCGTATGGATCAGTTGTGAGCGCCTGAAACCGGTCTGCTACGCTGCATGCTAGGTGTGGTCTTGGAGGCATTGGGCGAAGTTGCGGCTGCAATCTTGTCATGCACAGCCTGCGTGGCGGGTGTCAACGTGGGGGCGAGCGGGTCAGATGCCCTAGCCGCGCCGCCGCCACGCGCAACAGACGAGATGATCATATGTTCCGCGATCAGCTCTGTTTGAAAGCGCACGATGGTGTCGGGGTCTGTAATGATGGATTGGGTGTTGTTCTGGGCCTTGTAACCGGGTCCGCCGGCCATTCCCTGGACCACAAACGTACCCTCGCCGGAGCTGGACCAATTCGTTGAGCCTTCGCCGGCAACGCGACCATCCGCGACAAAGCCCTTGGTGTGGCTGATCTGGTGCGTGGCGGATTCACCAATCACAAAATGCGTGTTGAACGCGGCCAGGTTGTACTTCTGGTCGGCATCGAGCAGCGCCTTCTCGTGCACGCCCTTGGACTGACTGCTGTCGAGCGTGATCATCATGGTGACTGCGGGGTTGAGTGCCTTCTGCATGACGATGTTGTTCAGTTCGTCGTCATCGAAGCCAAACATATTCATGTAGAGCGAGATGGTGACACGGGACAGAACATATTTCAGAATGTCATGCACGTCATCCCGGCCCACGTAAAACAGGTGCACGTCTTTGCTGGAAGCAGTCGAGTAGCACTTCTCCTTCGTATAAACCGCGAGGTCTTGCAGGGTAAAAGTCTGCAGGTTCTGCGTGGGATCGCCCAGGCTGTTGCTGGCGCTCTGCACGGCAGGCTTCGCATAGGCGATCTTTACGTCTTCCGTGGTGGCCGGTGGTGGCGGCCCTGCGAGTACCTTGTTCGGAACAGCGTGCGGGTCCGGAAAGGGACGCGCCGGGACGCGAGGGGCAAACGGCAGCTGCGGATCTGCGCCCGTTGGCGCGGAAGGGACACCTTTGCTGGCAGTTTTCTTAGCAACAGCGGACATGACGAGCACTCACCTTCAGCAGAATGGCTTCGCAAAAGTCGAAGACGCCTGAAGGTAGTGCACTCCTGCCGCTGCGGCAAGTACTATTTCTCGATTACTCCCACTCGATGGTGCCGGGCGGCTTTGAGGTAATGTCGTAGACCACACGGTTGATGCCGTGCACTTCGTTGACGATGCGGCTGCTGATGCTGCGCAGCACCTCGTACGGCAGGGGCACCCAGTCTGCCGTCATGCCGTCTTCGCTATGCACGGCACGAATGGCACAGGTGTATGCATAGGTGCGCTGGTCGCCCATGACGCCGACCGTTTTCACGGGCAGCAGCACGGCGAAGCTCTGCCAGATTTGCCGGTACAGCCCGGCCTTCTTGATTTCCTGCGAGACGACGTCGTCGGCGTTTTGCAGAATCTCTACACGCTCCGGCGTGATCTCGCCCAGGATGCGTACGGCGAGGCCTGGGCCCGGAAATGGCTGGCGCTCGAGGACCTCTTCCGGCATGCCGATGTCGCGGCCCACGCGGCGCACCTCGTCCTTGAACAGGTCCCGCAGCGGCTCAATGAGTTTGAGCTTCATGTTCTCGGGCAGGCCACCCACGTTGTGGTGGCTCTTAATGGTCTGCGACGGCCCTTTGACGCTGCTGGATTCAATTACGTCTGGGTAGAGTGTGCCCTGCACCAGCCACGCGACCTCGTTGCCGCTGCTGTCGTGCGTCAGTTCGCCTTTAGCCTCTTCGTCCTTCAGGATGCGCGCGGCCTCGTCGTCGAACACTGCGATGAACTCGCGGCCAATGATCTTGCGCTTGGTTTCTGGATCGCTTACGCCGTTGAGTTGTGTGAGAAAGCGCTCGGACGCGTCCACCGCGACTACGTTGAGGCCGAGCTTCTCGCGCATGTTGCGCTGTACCTGCTCGAACTCACTCTTGCGCAGGACACCGTTGTTGACAAAGATGCAGGTGAGCCGGTCGCCGATAGCGCGCTGTACCAAGACGGCGGCCACGGCGGAGTCTACACCGCCGGACAAGCCGCAGATGGCCCGGCCTGTGCCCACCTGCTGACGGATGCTTTCCACCGTGGTGTGGATGAAGTGCTCGGGCGTCCAACTCGCAGGTGCGCCGCAGATGTTCAGCACAAAATTACGCAGCAGCGCAGTTCCTTGCTTTGAGTGCGCGACTTCGGGATGCCACTGCACCGCGTACATGCGGCGGCTCTCGTCAGCAATGGAGGCCAATGCGCTCCCGGACTCTGCCGCCACGCTGAACCCGGTGGGCAGGTCTACCACGCTATCGCCATGCGACATCCATACGTTGAGTTCAGTGGGTAAATCTGTAAACAGACGGTTAGCCTGCTTTACCACGACAGAGGCATCACCGTACTCGCGCTTGCCCGACGGCACCACTCGGCCACCCAAGTGGTGCGCCATGAACTGCATACCATAGCAGATGCCAAGTGTTGGCAAGTCTAGTTGCAGGACCGCCGGATCTGCCTTGGGTGCGTCTGTGTCGTACACAGAACTGGGCCCGCCGGAAAGGATGATGCCGACTGGGTCGAGCGCCTTGACCGCATCGAGCGAAGCCGTGCACGGCAGCACGACGGAGAAGACTTGAAATTCACGCACACGGCGTGCAATCAGTTGCGTGTACTGCGCGCCGAAATCGAGGATGACAATGGTTGAACCACTCACACCGAAATTGTACGTGCGTGGCTCTGCCAGCTGGCCTAATTGCTGTCCTTCTGCCGAGTGTTTGTCACTCCGGTGACAATGCCCGCACCCACCAAAACGATGACCACACCAGCAATCCAGTGCTGCGGAATATGTGCCAGGTGCATCAGGTAAGCGGCACCGGCGATGACGACGATGTACCCAAGGACGTAAAGACCAAACGACATGCAGTGTTCTCCCTTGCAGGTGTGAAGCTGTGGTAGCAGTGGCGGTCTAGGCGGTCGTCCGCTCCTGTTTATGCGCCTGCCACAAGCGAAGATAACTGGAAACACGCGCCACGTGAAAGAAATCTGACGCAAGGCAGTACCCAATTCCGACCGCGATGTTCCATCCCAGGAGAAAGCCGTCCGTTGTGACCGCCTGGAACGGCAGCGGACTGGCAGAGAAGACCATCGCGAGCACCAGCAGGGCAATCTTCACGACACCCAGCACCATGTTGATTTCGACGAGGCCGCTCCGCAGACCGCCAAAGCGAACAGCATCGCGCAGGCTGCGAAGAAACCCCGTGTCATTCGTCGCAGATAGAATCGGTGCCAGAGCGAAGACCCAACCTGACACCGCCGACAGAACAAAGAGAGCCAGGGTCAGACTTATGGCACCGCCCACATAAAGCATGATGGCGGGCTCGACGCCTGCAGCGATGGGCCCGGTAATGCAGGTGCCCGCGAGCCAGCGCACGCCCAGCCACCACAGCATTAGCAGCGCCACCAGCGGCAGTAAACGCGCGAACTGCAGCGCGATCATCGTCGCGGGACGGGCTGCCTTGGCTGCGCCCATGCGACGCAGCAGCAACGCCCTGCCAATACCGCAAAGCAGAACCCATGCCAGCAACAGGAGAGGCGCCAGCCAAGCGGCCACTTGCAACAAGCTAGGCTGTACAAGCCCAAAGAACGCCGCGATGCGCAGGGCCGCGCCTGACGGATCGGTCAGCAACTCATTTGCTGAGATGTTTTGTACCCCTGTGGCTTGCCATGGAAGAGCAGCGAGGATGCGGCTGCCTTCCCGCCAAAGCAGCAACAGCGCTGGAGCGCCGAAGAGCCAGCGCCATGCCACCTCAATGAGCAGTAACTCGGGCCGCTGGCGAAGCCATGACAGGTTCGCGACAAACCCCTGTGTTGCCCGTTCCGAGTCGGGAGCGAACGCCTGCGCCGAAGGGGCTACCATCAGCCCTTCACGACGAGGTTCACCAGCTTGCCCGGCACCGCAACGATCTTGACCACTGGTCTACCCGCAATGCGCGCGACAACCTTGTCATCCGCCTGCGCCGCAGCCTTCATGGTCTCCACGTCAACGTCCGCAGCCACCTTGATGACGTTGACCAGCTTGCCGAGCACCTGCACGGGAATTTCGATTGTGTCCTCGCGCGCCAGTTCCGGGTCTGATAGCGGCCACGGTTGGCGAAAGACTGCACCCTCATGGCCCAGTTCCGCCCACAACTCCTGCGCAAGAAAGGGTGCGAACGGAGCGAGCAGGAGCGTCAGCGAGCGGAAGAGTTCGCGCTGCGTGGCGACGCCAAGCAGGCCTTTGTCCATGGCAGCCTCGCGGGCACCCAGTTCATTCACCAAAATCATGATGCTGGGGATGCAGGTATTGAAGTGCCAGCGGCCGCTGAAGTCTTCCGTGATCTTGGCGATGGTTTGGTGCAGCGTGCGCAGCAGCGCCTGGCCTTCGGTGCCCAGGGCCTGCTGCGTCGCGCTACCCTCGCCTCCGTGCAGCGATGGAGCATATTTGGTCGTCAGCCGGTACACGCGCGCCAGAAATCGGTAGATGCCGGCGACGCCATCCTCCTGCCACTCCAGGTCTCGGTCTGGCGGCGCGGCGAACAGGGCATACATGCGCGTGGCGTCTGCGCCGTACTTTGCGATCATGTCGTCGGGCGAGACCACGTTGCCCTTCGACTTGGACATCTTTGCGCCGTTCTTGATGACCATTCCCTGCGTAAACAGGCGCGTGACCGGCTCGCTATTGCTAATAACGCCGATGTCGCGCATGGCGCGCGTCCAGAAGCGCGAGTAAATCAGGTGCAGGATCGCGTGTTCCACGCCACCAATGTATTGATCAATGGGAAACCAGTAGTCTGCGGCTTCCCTGCTGAACGGCGCGGTGCTGTTGTGCGCGTCGGTATAGCGATAGAAGTACCAGGACGAATCCACAAAGGTGTCCATGGTGTCAGTTTCGCGCTTCGCCATCCCCTCGCACGCCGGACACTTGACGTTGACGAACTCCGGTACGCGGCCCAGCGGCGAGCCATCCACCTCGGTGAGGTCCACCTGCTCCGGCAGCAACACGGGCAATTGATCTTCCGGCACCGGCTGCATGCCGCAAGTGTCGCAGTACACCACCGGGATTGGCGTGCCCCAGTAGCGCTGGCGTGAGACGCCCCAATCCTTCAGACGATAGGTGGTGGTACGCTTGCCGAAGCCGCCTGCCTCGGCGTGCTTCGCCATGGCTTCCAGCGCTTCCAGCACGGGTTCACCCGTCCACTCGCCACTATCGATCAAGACAGCTTCTTCCTTGCCGGTGTACGGCAGGGCCAGATCGTCGGTGTCCAGGTTGGGCGCGACCGCGCGCTTGATGGGCAGGCCGTATTTGGTGGCGAATTCAAAGTCGCGCTCGTCGTGCGCGGGCACGCTCATCACCGCGCCCGTCCCGTAGCCGCTCAGCACGTAATTGGCCACCCAGATGGGCAGGCGCTCACCGTTGAACGGATTAATGGCGGCGTGGCCCGTGTCGATGCCGTGCTTGGGCAGTTCACCCAGCATGTCGGTGTCGCGCGCGGTCTTCTGCTCTGCCAGCATTCTGTCCACTTCGACAGACAGCGCCGCATCGGAGCCGCACCAGTGCTGGATCAGTGGGTGATCCGGTGCAAGTTGCAGGCTGGACGCGCCGAAGATGGTGTCGATGCGCGTGGTGAACACCGTGACCGTCATCGCGTCTGTGCAGCCGTCGACAGCGAACGTGACCTCCGCGCCCTCGCTGCGGCCGATCCAGTTGCGCTGCATGGTCTTGACCTTGTCAGGCCAGCCCGGCATCGCGTCCAGGCCGTCCAGCAGCTCGTCCGCATACTTGGTGATGCGCAGGAACCACTGAGTCAGGTCGCGCTGCTCCACAAGCACGTCGTCGTGCCGCCAGCAATAGCCGCCAATCACCTGCTCGTTCGCCAGCACGGTATTGCAGTTAGGGCACCAGTTCACCTTGCTCTTCTTGCGATAGGCCAAGTCGCGCTTCAGCATCTCCAGGAAGAACCACTGGTTCCAGCGGTAGTAATTGGGCAGACAGGTAGTCACCTCGCGCGCCCAGTCATAGCCAAGGCCCAAACGGCCAAACTGCTTGCGCATCTCCGCGATATTACTCAACGTCCACTCGCGCGGGGCGATGCCGTTCTTGATGGCCGCATTTTCTGCCGGCAGGCCGAAGCTGTCCCAACCCATGGGGTGCAGCACGTTGAAGCCGTTCATCCACTGGTAGCGTGCCAGCGCATCGCCAATGCTGTAGTTGCGCACATGGCCGATGTGGAGCTTGCCGCTGGGATACGGCAGCATCTCCAGCACGTAATATTTCGGCTTGGGGCTGGTGTGCGGCTCGGCGGCGTACAGCGCAGGATCGGCATCCCACGCGGCCTGCCAGCGTGGTTCGATCTCGTGGGGATCATAGCGCAACACCTGGTCAGGCGCGGGTGAGTCGCCGCTAAGCTGACCGGTAGAAATGTTTTCCTGAGGCATGTCCTCTTTATTGTATGGTTCCGTCAGATCTGCGGTCGCTTTCAGACGCGCTGCGGGATCGCGCCTCCATACACACACGAGGAATCTATGGCAAATACCCTGCGCATCACCTTTCAACCGTCTGGAACGGCTCAACCCTTCACCATTTATGTTTTGACAGTTAGTACAGACATGGTGCAGACACTGAACATAGGCAGCCAATCCGGTGGTTCTGGTGCCGGCAAAGTCACCTTCAATCCGTTCAGCTTTTCAAAGAAGCCGGACAGTCATAGTCCAGAGCTATTCTCAAAGCTCTGCAACGGAAATCCGTTTCAAAAGGTCTCGTTGGACGTGCTCAATACAGCAGGAGCGTCTTACCTCAACTTCACCATGGGTCTGGTCGCGTTAAGAAGTCTCGCGCTGTCCGTTTCAGCCGGTGATAGTACGCCGGTCGAAAGCATCACCGTGGAATATGGGCACGCAGCCTACTCCGTGCTTTCGCAGAACCCCGATGGCAGCGCTGGCAAGTCTATCGGCGCTGGATGGGATAGCACCAAGAACGTGGCGGAAGATCCGGCTGAGGTTGGCACCTAACGGATTGGGGCGGCTGGTTCATGCCTTTGCAGGCCACTTCGTAAGTCCGCCGCGGTGGTATGCCAGGTTGCCAATGTGCCCTGCGACAGCCGCGGCGATGCCGGCCTCTACCGGCGCATTCGGTTCCTTCCGGCTCTGCACGCAATCGAAGAAGTTGCGCATGTGAGTCACCGTGCCGTCCTCGAAGCTGTCCTCCTTCAGCACCGGATTCTGCTGGCGGCCCACGCGCTCGCGCCACAGCGTCATGCCAGAGCGGGCAAGCTTCAGCGTGCCCTCGCTGCCGCGGAACTCCAGCCCACCGTCGTCGATGGACGAACTCATCATGCCCTCGTAGACCACATCAAAACCGGGGTAGCGAAAGGCAGCCTGGATGGTGTCCGGGCACTCCCACCGAGTTTGTAGGTAGCGGTCGCCGATCATCGTTGCCATGCTCGGCGTATCAGACTTCATGGCCCAGTGCACGATGTCGATCCAATGCGCGAACAGGTCGGTCATGGCACCGCCGCCCGTCTGCCAGAACCAGCGCCAGCGGCTGTACTTTTCCAGTGAGAAGGGTTGATCTGGTAGATCGCCCAGCCACTGCTTCCAGTCCAGCTGCGCGGTATCGATAGGCTTCGGCACCCAGCTGACATCGTAATTTTGCCACCAATAAGTGCGCACCTGCGTCACCCGGCCAAGCACTCCACTCTGTACCAGGGCCACGGCGTTGCGGAAGTGTGCCCAGCTGCGCTGCTGCATACCACACTGCAGGATCTGTTTGCTGCTACGCACCGCTCTGCGCAGCCCGTCGCCCTCCTCCAGCATGTGCGTTACCGGTTTTTCCAGATAGACGTCCTTGCCTCCAGCCACGGCCGCTGTGGCAATGCTCACATGCCAGTGGTCCGGCGTGGCAATGATGACGGCATCAATGCCTTTATCGTCCAGCACCTCATGAAATTGCCCGTAGAGGCTGGCGTTTACCGCCGCGGGACGCGACTTAACGACTTCAGCATTGGGCGCATAAACGTCACAGACCGATGCGATGTCATAGCTGTAGCCGGTCTTTTCCGCAGCGTCCAATAAGGACTTCATGCGGCTCCCAGCGCCGATAATACCGAAGCGCAGGCGGTCTGACGAGGCGTAGGCACGGGTCGCCGCCAGCGCGGTAAGTCCGCTGCCAACAAGAAACGTACGGCGGGAAGGCGAGATCATGAGAGGTCCTCAGCGATGCGGGCTGCCAGTTCAACGGCGTGAAGGTGCTAGTGCAACGATCATGGCTTTGTCCTGTCACTATGGCCGTCCTGAAAAGCGGCAGCGGAGGGCGCAAAGGGCACGCAGGGCGCGGAGACATCGCTCGCCATTCAGAAGCGCAAGCCATGGAAGCCAGCACGATGAGCAGACGCGGAGTTACGTTTCTTCTTCCAGCTGCAGGTCTTCGGCGACGCGCTGCCGTCCCCGCTGCAGCAGCACCTGTACACGGCCTTCCGCAGCGTCCAGTTCCTTCTTGCAAGAGTCAGAAAGATCGACGCCCTGCTCGAACAGCGTGAGCGACTCCTCGAGCGGCAGGTCACCACGCTCCAGCCGTTCGACCACAGTCTCGAGCGTTTTCAGCTGCTCTTCAAACGACGGCATGCATCACCTCCTGCTCTGCGGAATGCAGCGTCGCGGCCAGCACCTCAGCCGCTGCACTATACCGCGCAAACGGCGCACTTACCTGCACTCCCTGCACCATGCTACGCGCCTCGGCCAGCATTTCCTGTGCGATGCGGACGCCCTCTGCGCGAGACTGCTCCGGACTGCCCGCGGCTGCCGCCATGCGGCGCATGATGTCGTCCGGCATGCTGACCTTCAAATCATTCTTCATAAACTCAGCATTCTTTACGCTGGTCAGTGGCCAAATGCCCGCGACGACCGGGATGCGAAACGTCTCGACTCTGCGCAGGAATTGCTCCAGCAGGTGCAGATCGAAGACCGGCTGTGTAATGGCAAACTCCGCACCAGCCTCGACTTTTGCCGCAAAGCGGCGCACCTCAGCGTCCACGTCCGGGACGCCTGGATTGGCGGCGACAGCAACAACGAAGCCGGTACTGGAGCCGATGGTGTTGCCCCCAATATCCAGGCCGCGATTCATGTCGCGAACGATACGGG
>CALMOM010000111.1:2492-16084 GCA_937873305.1 uncultured Terriglobus sp. | reverse complement strand
ACACATTGCCGGCATTTGGCTGCGCTGTAGGGACCTTTTTCGCACGGCTCAAAATAGCACTGCTGTGTGCGCGGGAGCGAACGCTGGCATGGTCGATTTTGCTCCAGAAAGCAACGAAGTAATCCGCCGCGGACAAGACCGAGACCGCAGTCATCCAGTACAGGGCGGCGAGCGCGATGACGTGGACCGGCACAAAGAACCATCCCTGCCCATTACGCCAGCCCGGACCCACCCACCAGGCGCGCCAGCCATGATCCAGTATGGCCGCGACGACAGAAACAATCTGAATCACGGTCTTGAGCTTGCCCAGTTCACTAGCATCGATCGTAAATCCCTCATTAACGGCGATGGAGCGCAGGCCGCTGACCAGGAACTCACGCCCAATCACCAGCACGGCGATCCAGGGCGGCACAAGGGCAGGATTGTAGCGAAGCAGGCAGATGTACCCAGCCGTAACCAGCAGCTTGTCCGCCAGCGGGTCCAGCAGCATGCCCATGGTGGTTACCTGGCCGCGACGCCGCGCCAGGTAGCCGTCCAGCCCATCTGTGATCGAGGCTGCGATAAACAACGCGGAGGCCAGCACCTCCTGCCCATGTCCGTGCACAGGAAAGCTGTCGGACAGCAGCCAGATAAGCAACGGCACCGAAGCGATGCGGCTCATCGTCATGGAGTTGGGCAGATTCACAGGGCACCCGCACCGCCCTGCGCACGGGCAGCGTCAACGCCATTCTGACATACCGCTGCGACCGCTTGCGCTCCTAAGCGTAGATGCCGCGCTGTTTCGTGGCAGAGGCTACCCGGTCAATGGCAAGCATGTACGCGGCAATGCGGTTGTTGACGCCGTGCGACTCTGCATAGCGGATCACATCCGTAAAGCTCGACATCATGACGCGATCCAACCGATCGTTGACCTCATCCTCCGGCCAGAAGTAGCCCATGCGGTCCTGCACCCACTCGAAGTAACTGGCGGTCACGCCACCCGCGTTGGCCAGGATGTCCGGCACCACAAAGACGCCATTGCGTTCCAGCACGGTGTCGGCATCTGACGTAGTGGGACCATTCGCGCCTTCCACCAGGATGCGCGCGCGCACACCGGCAGCGTTGCCGCTGGTGATGACATTCTCGTGCGCGGCCGGGATCAGGATGTCGCAGCGGGACAGCAGCAGCTCGTCGCTGTTTGCTTCGTCCGCACCAGCAAAGCCGCGGACGGAACCGGTAAGGCGGCGGTGCTCCACCAGCGCGGGTACGTCGATACCCGCAGCATTGTGCAGGCCGCCGTCCCACTCTGCGACGCCGACGATGTGGTAGCCACGCTCACGAAGCAGCAGGGCGGCATTGGAGCCCACATTTCCAAAGCCCTGGATCACGACGGTGCACTCCTGCGGCCGCATGCCCAGGTAGCGCAGCGACTGGTCGCAGCTGACCGCAACTCCGCGACCGGTTGCGGCAGAGCGGCCGCGTGACCCGCCCAGGCTCACCGGCTTGCCCGTAACCACGCCCGTGACGGTTTGCCGCTGGTGCATGCTGTAGGTGTCCATGATCCAGGCCATAGTTTGCTCGTTGGTGTTCACGTCGGGCGCGGGAATGTCCTTCTCCGGCCCAAAGACGTCTACCAGTTCCGCGGTGTAGCGGCGGGTCATGCGCTCCAATTCTCCCTGGCTCATGCGCTTCGGGTCGCAGATCACGCCACCCTTGGCACCTCCAAAGGGGATGTTTACGACGGCACACTTCCAGGTCATCCAACTGGCCAGGGCTCGCACTTCGTCCAGCGATACGTCTGGCGCATAACGAATGCCACCTTTGGCCGGACCGCGCGCAATGCTGTGCTGGACACGGTAGCCGGTAAATACCTCGATGGTGCCGTCATCCATCAACACCGGAAAGTGCACGATAATCTCTCGTGCGGGCTGCCGCAAGACCTTCCCTATGCCGGTTTCAAGCCCGAGCTTCTTCGCTGCAAGGTCGAAGCGGGCTGCCTGCGCCTCCCACGGGTTCAACTCCTTCTCTGCTGCGTGTTGCATGCCTGCTTCGGTGCTGTGTTCCATCTCTAGTACTGCCATACTGCTCGCCTTGCCTTTCGCGCGGCTACTGCTTAGCGGCCACGCCACTCTTGTTTGGACGCCTCGCGAGACGGGAGGATGCGGTGTCGATCCCGGTACAGCAACGTGCATATGCGACAGGCGTGCCGATTGCGGCGGTCGCAACATGCAACACCTGAAGCAGACCTGATACGCACCGCAACCAAAATGCCATCGGCTGACCCTGTTGTGGCCTGAACCCTCCTTTGTCTCAGCAAGCAGTAGCATGCTCCTACAATGCCGATGTGACCTTTTCGCGTAAGCAGCGGCTGCTGCTGGTTGCCGTCCCGCCCGCCGCCACGGTCCTGTTGCGGCTGCTTTGCGCGACGCTGCGATTTGAAGAACACGACGCACCGGGCGCGAGGCCTGCGGACCTTTTCCCCAGCGAGGCGGAGGTATACGCCTTCTGGCACAGGGCACTGCTGCTGGCTGCATTCCGGTATCGCGGACTCGGCATACGCATCCTGATTTCTGCCTCGTTTGACGGAGAACTGATTGCCCGTGTGGTGCAGCGGCTGGGGTTTGTGCCTGTGCGCGGCTCCAGTTCACGCGGCGGTGCGGCGGGGCTGCTGCGACTGACGCGGGCGCGGGACGCTGGGTTTAAAGTTGCCGTCACGGCAGATGGCCCTCGCGGGCCGCTGTACGTTGCCAAGGCAGGCGCGGCAGCGATGGCGCTGCACACGGGGGGCAGCGTGTCGTGCTTTCACCTGCACGCGGAACGCGCATGGCTGTTGCGCTCGTGGGACCACTTCGTCATCCCGAAGCCGTTCAGCCGTATCCGGATTGCGTGGGACGCGCCCTTAGAAGAGCCTTCAACGGACGCAATCCAGGCATCGCTCGACCGGACCGTACAAACCACCGAGGAGTAGGCCGCTCAGTCGAACTCCGGCTTGCGCACCGCGGTCACCACGAACACCGGAACATCGCCCTCGTCCTTTACAAGCTTCAATCCGAGTTGCTGCCGCATCGCATCCAGCAACCCCGGCAGGGTGGCCTCGGGCGAGATGCCAAGACCGCGGTCTGGCGCGTAGTCGAGGTGAAACTTGAAGAATCCCGTCAGGCCGGTGTGGTCCACCACAATGCGGTCCCCTGTCTCATACTGACCCGATAGCTGGTCGGCGAGGTTCGTCATGGTCAGGCCGCTGACTTCCATAAAAGCTTTTGCATCACTGGAGCTGGTGCGCGAGGAGTATCCACCCGCTGGCCTGCCGTCCGGCCCAGCGGGCAACAAGTGCAGCCCTGAACCGACTTCACCGGGCACAGAAGACACGCGCTCCAGCGCAAAGCGTGGCATGCGGCGCGACTCCAGTGCGCCCCTGAGCCCGAAGCGGTCTGCCAGCACGGCCCGTAACGAGGCTCTGTAGGCCGCTGCCTGTTCTTCGTCCGGCAGCGCGTTCATGCGCTTGGTGTCATCGGAGCTGTACTTAGCCTCCAAGTCGAAGTGGTCCTTGTCAGCCCATGGTGGCAGGCCGACGACCTGGGACGGCACCTTCAGGTTGTAGGCCTGCTGCAGAAGTTCCAGCAGCGGATAATTACTGATCTTTGTCACCGAGTTGGTGCGGTGCCATCCCGCGCCGCTTTCCTCTGGACTTGCAGGCTTAATGGCCACTACGTCAAATGTTTGCGACCACGCCATGGCGCTCAACGAAGCGGCAAGGACGCACACTACCGCTACCATTTGCCACACCCTCACCGGCACACTCATTCCGATTCTCCTGACGTACGCAATCACTGTTCCTTTTCTTCTGTACGTACAATCGAGCGCGTGCGTGTTGAAGACTTCGATTTTAAGCTGCCGCCGGAACAGATCGCGCAGCATCCACCGGCAGAGCGGGACGGCGCACGCATGTTGACCGTGGACCGCGCCTCCGCTGTCTTCCGCGATGCATGGTTTCGCGACTTTCCTGCGCTGCTGCAGCCAGGCGACCTGCTGGTGATGAATGACAGCCGCGTGATTCCAGCGCGTCTGCACGCGCGCCGCCAGGGGCTGCATACCCAAAAGGGTTCGCCTGCCCCTAGCGGTGCGGTGGAAGTGCTGCTGACGCAGCCGCTGGGCGGCGATCGCTGGCGCGCCTTGGTCAAGCCGGGGCGCAAGGTGCCCGTGGGTGAGCAGCTTGTGTTCGAGACCGCGGCAAGCCCGGCCCGGCTGGTGGCAGACGTGACCGGCGCGGGCGACTTCGGGGAACGCACCCTGCAGTTTGAGCCGGTGGATGACTTCTTCACCACGCTCGACATGCTCGGCGAGATCCCGCTGCCGCCCTACATCCACCGCACGGCGGACAATGGGCAGGAGGACCGCGAGCGCTATCAGACAGTCTATGCCGGGGAGCGTGGCTCCGCTGCCGCACCCACCGCCGGGCTGCACTTCACGCCCGCGGTGCTCGACGCGATTCGCACGCGTGGGGTGGAGGTGGCGCACATTACGCTGCACGTGGGCCTGGGCACCTTTCAGCCGGTGCGCGCCGATGACCTCGCAGACATTCGGCTGCACGAGGAAAGCTACTCCCTGCCCGGTGCCACGGCGGCGGCGCTGCAGCAGGCCCGCGCAGCAGGCCGCCGCATTGTTGCCGTGGGCACCACTACCACGCGCACGCTGGAGCACGTAGCCCGGATTGATCGCCTGGAAGCGCACAGCGGCACCACAAGCATCTTTCTGCAGCCAGGCCACCGCTTTCAACTGGTTGACGCCCTCCTGACGAACTTCCACCTGCCGCGCTCCACGCTGCTGATGCTGGTGAGCGCCTTTGCCGGGCGTGAGCTTGTACTAGCCGCCTACCGGCACGCCGTGGAACAGCAATACCGGTTCTTTTCATACGGCGACTGCATGTTTCTGAGCTAGGCTGAAGCCATTCCAGTCAACGACCCAGCGGCTCAGGCGAGAAAAACAGCAAAGGTCGAAAGCAATGCTTGTGGTAGGCGAAGAAAAGGCGTAGAACGTATCCTACGTGCAGCGGGTGTCGCGACTCCCGTGCACCACAACCCTACCTACCACTGTCACCGCGAAATCACTTGATTTGCTTCTTCCAGGCACACAACCAGCGCAACGCACCCACCGAAAGCAGGACGTACGATGGCAAACGCAGCAGCGAAGAAGTCGACCGCAAAGAAACCCGCAACCCTGAAAGCAGTCTTTGCAAGTGAGCCGCGCGTAGCGCTGCCCGGCAGTGCAAAGCTGGCGCTTGCAGGCAGCACGCCGGGAACCCCGCTCAAAGGTCGCGGCGCGGTCACAGTGTCAGTCATCGTCCGGCGCAAAGCAGCACTGCCGCAGGCTGCCATTGACGGCGCACACCTCACCCGTGCGCAGTATCGCGCGAGTCATGGCGCCGATCCGGCTGCGGTGAAGGCCGTCACCACATTTGCCAAGGAATTCGGCCTTTCTGCGACGGCGGACCTTGCGCGCCGCACCGTCTTCGTCACCGGTTCCTTGGCAGACCTGCAGACGGCTTTCGGCGTCATGCTGTACCAGCACACGGCCGGTGGAAGGACGCTGCGGCTGCGGGAGGGCGATATTTGCCTGCCAGAGGGACTGATCCCCTACGTGGAGGCGGTGCTTGGCCTGGACAACCGCCCACAGGCGGAGCCGCACTTTCGCGTGCTACCGCGCGCCACAGGGACGTCCTTTACGCCGGTGCAGGTGGCGCAGCTGTACAACTTTCCCACCGGCGGTGCCAAGGGTCAGACCATCGGACTCATCGAGCTGGGGGGCGGCTTTCGCGCGGCAGACATCACGGCGTACTTCAAGTCGCTTGGCCTAGCGGCGCCCAAGGTGACCGCCGTGCTGGTGGACAAGGCTAAAAATGCCCCCACAACGTCGGACGGCGCGGATGGCGAGGTGATGCTCGACATTGACGTGGCGGGTGCGGCGGCGCCGGGCGCAAACATCGCCGTCTACTTTACGCCCAATACCGACCAGGGCTTTGTGGACGCCATCACGACGGCCATCCACGACACCACTAACAAGCCGAGCGTCATCTCCATCAGCTGGGGCAGCGCTGAGCCGAACTGGACGGCGCAGGCGCGGTCCGCCATGGATTCCGCCTTTCAGTCCGCGGCAGCGCTGGGCATCACCGTAACCGTGGCCGCGGGCGATAACGGCTCCAGCGACGGCGAGACCGACAGCGCGAACCACGTGGACTACCCGGCCAGCAGCCCCTACGCGCTGGGCTGCGGCGGCACCAAGCTGACTGGCAGCGGCACCAGCATCACGTCAGAGGTAGTGTGGAACGAGACCGCCGCGAACGAGGGTGCAACCGGTGGCGGCATTAGCGCGGACTACCCGCAGCCCTCATGGCAGTCTTCGATTACAGCAACGAAGAAGGGCCGCGGCGTCCCGGATGTGAGCGGCAACGCCGACCCCAGCACCGGCTACCAGGTGCGCGTAGACGGGCAAAGCATCGTTGTGGGTGGTACCAGTGCCGTGGCTCCGCTCTGGGCCGCGCTGGTGGCACTCATCAACGCACAGAGCAAGACGTCGCTGGGCTTTTTGCAGCCGAAGCTGTACGGTACCGCCGCAACCAGCGGTCTGCACGACATCACCTCTGGCAACAATGGTGCGTTCAAAGCCGGCAAGGGCTGGGATGCCTGCACCGGCCTGGGCACGCCCAACGGAACGGCGCTTGCGGGCCTACTGGCACCGTCAAAGACGATCAAATCACCTGTCAGGAAGAAGCGCGCCGCATAGCCGCTGTACTCAGCGCAGCCGGGCAGATGAGCTTCCCTGCCCGGCTGCGCATCTACTGACTAGTCATGCCTGATTCCAACAAGCCACCCGTATACCTGCTCGACACCATGGCGTTCGTCTTTCGCGCCTATCACGCGATGCAGCGTTCACGGCCCATGTCCACGCGCACCGGCATTCCCACGGCGGCGACGTATGTGTTTATCAACATGATCAACAAGCTGCGGGAGGACTTCTCCCCGCACTACATTGCCGCCATTTATGAGGGCGGTGCGCCGGTGCACCGCAACGAGGCTGCGGCGGCCATGAAGACGGTCCGCAAGTTCAACATCAAGACGCAGCAGTTCGACGAGATCGACTATGCAGGCTACAAGGCGACGCGAGCGGAAACACCGGACGACCTGACGCAGCAGCAGCCGTATATCCGCCGTGCGCTGGACGCGTTCGGCATCCCTATTCTGCGGCATGAGGGGTTTGAGGCCGACGACGTCATCGGCACCCTCTCCCGCCGCCTGGCCGAGGAGGGCCACCACGTCTTCATCGTGTCGTCGGACAAGGACATGATGCAACTGGTGGGCGAGCATGTCAGCATCCTGAACCCGACCAAGGACAACCTGATCCTGGACCCAGCCAAGGTGGAAGAGACGCTGGGCGTGCCGCCGGAGCGCGTGATCGACGTGATGGCGCTGCGCGGCGACAGCATCGACAACATCCCCGGCGCACCCGGCATCGGCGACAAGGGTTCCGTCGAACTGATCCGGCAGTTCGGCTCAGTTGAAGCAGCCCTAGACGGTGCCTCTACCATCAAGAAGAAGACCTACCGTGAGTCGCTCGAGAACAATCGCGACACCGTGCTCTTATCGAAGGAACTCGTCACCATTCACTGCAACCTGCCGGTGGAGTACTCGCTGGGGGCGATGAGCACCGAGGGTGAGCGCGATTTGGCTGCCCTCCGCGCCCTGTACACGGAGCTTGAGTTCACCACGCTGCTGAAGGACCTGCCCGCACCGGAGGCTAAGCAGGTGGATTACGTGCTCGCACCGACTGCAGCCGACATTCAGGAGCTACTCGGAGCCGCGCGCGACAGCAGCAATGGCCTTGCACTCTTTCTGCCGCTGGACGCCCGCGCTATCGCCGAGGAGAGCGCCGACCCTGAGTCGGAAGCCGACGAACCAGACCCCGTGGCTACAAACTTCAATCTGTTCGGCGCAGCGCCAGAAACGGAATCTTTGAGTGCAGCCGCAACTCCCGTCGTCCTGAGCGGAGCACAAAGCACGGAGTCGAAAGACCTGCTTTCCCCCACAGGCCCGCTGAAGCTCGGTCTAGCCGCGACGACCTCCAAAGCACTCCTGCTGGACCTGTGCAGCGCCGAAGCCGAGCCCGTCCGTAGGGCGCTCGCCGACGAGTCGCTGCCAAAAGCCGTGCACGACCTGAAAGCCGTCCTGCGCACACTGGAGAACGCACACGTCGACATCCACAACGTGCGTGATGACGTCATGCTCTACAGCTACCTGGTGAATCCGACGCATGGCAGCCACACGCTGGCCGATGTGGCTGCGCGCTTCAACGACCGTGCCCTGACCACCGTTGAGAAGAAGCAGGAGCCGCCGCCCTTTGCCCTGCCAGAGGCCGCCAGCGCCGTACTGCAGCTGAACGGCTACCTGCGTCCGCAGGTGGCGGAAGCGGAACTCGACAAGACCTACCGCGAGATCGACCTGCCGCTGGTCCCCGTGCTCCTGCGCATGGAGCAGGCCGGCTGCCGCGTGGACGCGGCGCTGTTGCGCGAACAGAACGCGCGCCTGGCCGTCATGATGGATGACCTGGCCGAGCGCATTTACACGCAGAGCGGCCACCGCTTCAACATCAACAGCCCCAAGCAGCTGGGCGACGTGCTGTTCAACAAGATGGACCTGCCCAAGCCGCTGAAGTACGGCAAGGGCAAGGTCGTCAGCACGGCGCAGGATGTGCTGGAAGAGTTGGGTGAGAAGCACGAGATCGCGCGGCACGTGCTGGAGCATCGGCAGTTGGCTAAGCTGCGCAGCAACTATACCGAGCAGCTGCCGCTGCTGGTGGACGCGGAGTCGCGCGTGCACACCACCTTCAACCAGGTGGGCACCGCGACCGGGCGGCTGTCGTCCACGCAGCCCAACCTGCAGAATATCCCCATCCGCACAGAGCTGGGCCGTGAGATCCGCGCCGCGTTCATCGCCTCGCCGGGCAACGTCGTGCTGTCCGCCGACTACTCGCAGATTGAACTGCGGCTGATGGCGCACTTTTCGCAGGACCCGTTGCTGCTGCACGCCTACCGCAACGACATCGACATCCACACGCTAACCGCAGCCGAAGTCTTTGGTGTGGACCCGGCCACCATGAGCAAGACGGTGCGCAACCAGGCCAAGGCAGTCAACTTCGGCATCGTCTACGGCATCTCGCCCTTTGGGCTGGCGGCTAACCTCGGCATCGACCAGAAAGAAGCGCGCACCTACATCGAGACCTACTTCGACCGTTACAAGGGCGTGCAGACCTTCATCGCTGACACTATTGCCAGCACGCGCGAGACAGGCAAGGTGAGCACGCTCTTCGGGCGCACCCGGCCCATTCCGGACATTCAGTCACGCAACCCGAATGCGCGGGGATTTGCCGAGCGCACCGCCGTCAACACGCCGTTGCAGGGTACCGCCGCCGACATGATCAAGGTAGCAATGCTGCACATCGACGCCGCGCTGCGCGAGCGCAACCTGCAAACCCGCATGACTCTGCAGGTGCATGACGAATTGCTGTTCGATGCTCCAGAGACCGAAGCAGACGAGGTCGCCGTGCTGGTCAAGCAGGAGATGGAAGGCGTCATGCAGTTGAGCATTCCCATCGTGGCCGAGGTGGGCCGGGGACCGAACTGGCGGGATGCAAAGTAGCCAGGAAGGCTGCCGAGCTATTCATGGCAACTTCACCGTGAATAGCTCCGGCCGTGATGAGACAATCCTTGCAACGCTGAACACTCTGGATGGCTTCCCACGTCGACAACAGTCGGCGGCGGCCATCAGTTCGCAACACCGTGCACCTGGCCGTGTCACTTTGACTAGGAGAAGGCGGGACGCGGGTAGAGAGGCTGGCATCACGGGGTCTATTCCGCTGTGAACAGCCGATAAAACCGCTTACGGGTTTGCTGCGTTCCCTCTTCGGGTACCCAGGCTCTCAGCTCTCTGAGGACCATTGCTGCAAAGGACACCACACGCTACATGTCACACAATTACACGATGACCGCCGGCACGCCCTTTCCCATGGGCGCGACCTGGGACGGCAGCAGTACCAATTTCTCCCTTTTTACTGAACACGCGACTCTCGTCGAGTTGTGTCTGTTCGACGAGGCTGGTGAACGTGAATTGGAGCGCCTGCCACTACCGGAGTTTACGGACGGCATCTGGTACGGCTGCGTGGAAGGCCTGCGTCCAGGGACGGTGTACGGCTACCGCGTGCACGGCCCGTACGAGCCACACAACGGGCATCGCTTCAATCCGAACAAGCTGCTGCTGGACCCGTACGCCACGGCGCACATTGGAACGCTTACATGGGGGCCGGAGATCTTCGGCTACATCCTGGAGAGTGGTGACGACCTCACCTTCGACACGCGCGACAGTGCCCCGTGCATGCCGAAGTGCGTGGTGACCGACGCGGCGTTCGACTGGGCAGACGCTCCGCGACGTCGCAAGGGCTGCCGCGTGCCATTCGATGACACCGTCCTCTACGAACTTCACGTCAAGGGCTACACCAAGCTACATCCTGCAGTGCCAGAGAGGCTGCGAGGCACGTACGCAGGCCTGGGCCATGCGGCGGTCGTGGACTACGTCCGTTCGCTGGGCGTCACGTCGATTGAACTGTTGCCCATTCACGCCTTTGTGGATGAACCCCACCTGCGCGAGCTGAAGCTGACCAACTTCTGGGGCTACAACACCATCGGCTTTTTTGCGCCAGAGGCGCGTTACGCCGCCGATCCACGCCATGCCATGCAGGAGTTTAAGGCCATGGTGGCGGGGTACCACGACGCCGGCATGGAAGTGATCCTGGATGTGGTGTACAATCACACCGCCGAGGGCAACGAATGCGGTCCGACGCTCTCGTTCAAGGGGATCGACAATTGCAGCTACTACCGGCTGCAGGCAGCCAACAACCGCTACTACGTGAACGACACAGGCACCGGCAACACCGTAAATCTCAGCCATCCGCGCGTTTTGCAGATGGTGTGCGACAGCCTGCGCTTCTGGGTGCAAGAGGCTGGCGTGGACGGCTTCCGCTTCGACCTGGGCACGGTCCTGGCGCGTGAGCCGGAAGGCTTCAACCAGGGCGCTGGCTTCCTGAAGGCCGTTGCGCAAGACCCGGTACTGAACCGCGTCAAGCTGATTGCGGAACCCTGGGATGTTGGTCCGGGTGGCTATCGTGTGGGTCAATTCCCCCCAGGCTGGATGGAGTGGAACGACACGTTTCGCGATCGCACCCGCAGCTTCTGGACGGGCCGAGGCTCGGAGCAGGACATGGCGGAGGCGCTTGCCGGCTCCCCCGCCATCTTCAATCACGGTGGCCGCCGGCCGTGGGCCAGCGTCAACTTCATAACCCCACATGACGGCTTTACGCTGGACGACCTGGTCAGCTACAACAGCAAACACAACCTCCCTAATGGCGAGAACAATTGTGATGGCAACAACGATAACCACTCCTGGAACTGTGGTGCCGAAGGCCCAACCAACGATCTTGCGGTGCTGCAGCGCCGCAATCGACAGATGCGCAATCTGCTGGCAACACTGCTGCTGTCGCAGGGCACGCCCATGCTGCTGGCGGGCGATGAGTTCGCTCGCACACAGGATGGCAATAACAACGCCTACTGCCAGGACAATGCCGTCAGTTGGGTCGACTGGACGCTTTGCGAACAGAATGCAGAGTTGGTGCACTTTACGCGGGCGCTCGCCGCGCTGCGCCATCGACTGCCGCTTTTGCGCAGCACTCGCCAGTGGAGTGCCACGGACGGGGAGTGTTCGTGGATTGCACCGGACGGTGCCGCGATTCCCATGCAGACCCTGGGTGCCCGGGGTAAGTGCTTTGGGCTGCAGGTAAGGTCAGCCCTGGGTGCGCTGGGTCAAGAAGCTTGCATCCTGCTGGTTGTCAACGGTGGCACTGACACCATCCCCTTCGTCGCGCCTCAGCTACGCAGCGGAATGGCCTGGCAGCTTGCAGCAAGCACCGAGGCGCAGGATCACGCGCCGCAGGAGAGTGAGGCAACCATCTGGCCTGTAGTCCCGGGCAGCCTGCTGCTCCTCGAAGCTGTTGGAGACAAGCGCGCACCCACGCAGATGCAAGACGCTGAAGCTTGCTACGTTGGCGCCTGAAGCAACGCCGGACTGAAAGTGCTGCTGCTGAAGCTACCGCATGCGGACTGAAAGTCTGCGTCCAACAAGGGACCTAGTCCTCGTGCTCTGGATGCAACGGCAAGTCGACGGCATGTGCTGCCATGTCGCGCAAGGCGAGCAGCACCGCATCGTGTATTTCGTCGCGAAAAGCTTCACGTACGGTCTGTGCAACTTCGTTCGGTTCAAATGGCACGTCCGTGGACGAGTGCTCCAGGACTTTTTCCAGCATCTGTTCCACTACTGGCTTGACGTGGATATGCCGAGCTACGATCTTTGCCACCCGGCGCACCGGGATCTCAAGCGCCGACTCCATGGTGTTTGTGATCAGCGGGCGAGCATTTGCCCAATCGTGTTCGAAGACATTCACCATCCTCTTTACGGCGGCACTGTCGGTAAAGACCACGCCGATTTCTCGTCGGGCCTCCAATTCCAGCTTGCGCAGGCTCTGGCTACCTAAAAACACCGCCTTACCATCACGCAGGATGGCACGTGCGTGCAGGCGCACGTTCAGCAGCCGGAGCGGCAGCTTGCCAATCTTCTCGCCAGCTCGGCCAATGATGCGCACGTCCACACCTGCCGCAATCTTCTCGCGCAAGAGGCGCACAAAGTCCGGGTCGCTGATTTTCATTTCGTAGAGCAGCAACTGCTTTTTCGCGCCCTTTATGAAGTTGGTGAGCTCTTTGCGTGCGTTGACCGGGCTCACCACAAGATTAGGTGTCGATGACGTGAACGGCACGCGGTGCGCATCCGCCTCAAACAGGCGTACTGCCTCAGCTACGATCGTGGAGTCCGTGATAACCGCGGCGAACGAACGGCTCAGCGTGATGTCGAGATGGGTGTAATTGAACGCGAGCAGCCAAAGCTCTCTACGATCGATGATGAACATCTTGCCGTGGTAACGAACCAGGTCGTCTGCCGTGCGGGTCACGGTCACGCCGTGTTCCAGCAGGCGTGACTCTAGTTTGCGAAGATTTTTTTCTTCACCGCGATTAGTGAATGCGATCAGCGCCTTGACCTCAACGCCTCGCTGCACCGCCTCCACAAGTGCACGCTCGATTTCGCTGCGGTCGTACCGAAAGATCAGAATCTGGATACTTTTCTTCGCCTCGTGCAGTGCAGTCAGGAGGGGCTGAATGCCGTCTTCCGGCTGTACGATCAATTTCACGCTTGGCTCCCGTCGATACGCAAGTGGTCGTGCTGTATGAGGATGCGAACCGCGAATGGTGAGATGTTTTGCCGGACCGTGGCGCATCGCCCACGACCGCATCTGCTTCCAATATGGTGACATCGCACTGCAGGAGCCCCCATTGCCGTATCTATCCCGACCGAAATACGTTGCACTTGCGCTGGCCGTGTGCCTCAGTACCACTCCCATGTACACCATGAGCGCTGCCGCACAACAGGATGGTTCGCATGCTACTGGCACCAACAGTGAGAAGG
>CALMOM010000111.1:0-2482 GCA_937873305.1 uncultured Terriglobus sp. | reverse complement strand
GTGAGAAGGACAATGCGGAGCCGCTGGCCGCCTCCGCGGTCAAGAATCCTGTGCTGTGGCACCAGCCCGCAGACATCGCTTCATTGGACCTGCTGAATGGCCAGGGTGGAGCGCAGCGCAAGCCCGTGCCGCCCTTCACCTTTGAAGACGAGGACATGAATGGCACAAATCCAAAGATGGACGTTCGCGACAGCAATGGGACCAAATGGCGGGTGAAAGAAGGTGAAGAGGCGCGGCCTGAGGTGGTGGCGTCTCGCCTGCTGTGGGCCGTGGGTTATTACGCCAACGACGACTATTTGCTGCCGACAGCGACTGTTTCCGGCGTCGAGGTCAAACGCGGTTCGAGCGGCTTCAAGGCCGGTACCCTCTCGGAAGTGCGGTTCTCGCGGAAGCCAAGCGGCGAGAAGAAGATCGGTATCTGGGAGTGGGCGTCCAACCCGTTTACCGGTACACGCGAGCTGAATGGGCTTCGCGTGATGATGGCGGTCATGAATAACTGGGACCTGAAAGACGTCAATAACTCCGTCTACGCGGATCGCAACACAGGCTCTCAGATCTTTATCGTGAACGATGTCGGTGCGACCTTTGGATCGAACGGCATTGGTTGGACACGGGCTCGCTCCAAGGGCAATATCGATAGCTTTAAGGACTCCAAGTTTGTCGCCAAACTGACCGATACAGAAGTGGACTTTTCGACACCCAAGAAACCAACCGGCATGTTCCTCGCCAGCGTCGGAACGACCGCTAAGTCCTACAAGATGCGATCCGGCCTCGACTGGATTGGCAAAGGCGTTCCGAGAGCGGATGCTCGATGGATCGGGTCGCTGCTGGGGCAGCTCACGCACCAGCAACTGACTGACGCCTTCCGCGCTGGCAACTTTCCGGCAGACGCGGTCAACAGCTATGTCGAGCTGGTGGAAAGCCGCATTGCCGAACTGAAGAAGCTCTAGCACTGTTAGGTGCCAGCGGAGGGCTATCTATACAGTAATCACGAAGGTATCTTCGGTCCGGGTCACGCGGTTGTAGAGCGTATCCCGTTCGACTGGTTCGCGGCCTGCTTCACGGATGAGTCGCTCCAGCTCCGCGCGGCGCATGCCCTGCGGCGTGGTCGCGCCAGCTTCGTGGTAGATCTTCTCCTCGACCACGGTGCCGTCGATGTCGTCCGCTCCAAAGCGGAGAGAAATCTGCGCCATCTTGGGCGTCACCATCTGCCAGTAGCTCTTCACGTGGGCAAAGTTGTCCAGCATCAGGCGACCCACCGCGATCTGGCGCATGTCGTCGAACCCGGTCGTTCGTGGCAGATGGCCCAGCACCGTATTCTCCGGGTGAAAGGCGAGCGGTATGAACGTCTGGAAGCCGCCGGTCTCATCCTGCACCTCGCGCAGCTTGACCATGTGATCGACGCGGTCCTCTTCGTTCTCGACGTGACCATACAACATGGTCGCATTCGACCGGAGCCCTGCCTTGTGCACCATGCGAGCGGTGTCCAACCACTCGCCACCATCGATTTTGTGGTCGCAGATGATGTGACGCACGCGGTCTGAAAAGATTTCCGCTCCGCCACCGGGGCAGGAATCCACTCCCGCAGCCTTCATGCGGTGCAATGCCTCAGGGATGCTGACCTTGGCACGCTTGGCAAGGAATGCGACTTCCACCATGGTGAATGCCTTGATGTGCACCTTGGGAAAGCGTTCTTTCAGCCCTACGACCAGATCGAGGAAGTATTCGAACGGCAGGTCTGGATGCAGGCCGCCGACAATGTGGAATTCGGTGACTGCCTCGCTGTAGCCGGTCGCGGCGGATGCCCACGCTTCTTCCAAGGCCATGGTGTACGTGCCACTGTCGCCTTTCTTCTTGCCGAAAGCACACAGGCGACAACTGGCAACACACACATTTGTGGGATTGATGTGGCGATTCACATTGAAGAATGTCAGATTGCCGTGCAGGCGCTCGCGCACCAGATTCGCAAGCCAGCCCACAGCCAGCATGTCCGGGGAGCGGTATAGCGTAACGCCGTCGGCTGCGGAGAGACGTGTACCTGCCTGCACCTTGTCTGCGATGGGCAGAAGCGCGGCATCGTCGGTCTGAAACTCGTGGCGTGGACGTCCTGTCGGTGACTCTGCCATGGCTACAGTTTAGACGCATCGGAACGGCAAGAGGGCTCCAGCCCGTTGTGGCAGGAGCCCTCACCCGTACCGCGCAGGGGTTAGCTGCCGCCGCGAGTGACTGTGGCCGAATCCAGCATACGCGGCTGCAGCACGACGCCATCGAAGGGTGTTATCCCAACCAGGTGGTCGCCCACGGGACGCACCTCGCGCAGCTCCCAACCCACGTTCTGATACGACACTTTCAGGTCTGGCAGGTGCACACTGAACACCAGGTGTGCTGGCTGACTGGAGGTAACCAGGATGCGATTGCCGGGCTGGTCGTAGAAGATGCCGCTCACTTCCGGCACAAAGAGGTTCTTGACAGACTTCCAGGC
>CALMOM010000110.1 GCA_937873305.1 uncultured Terriglobus sp. | reverse complement strand
TGGACACACCTTCGCTGACGGCACCGCTTGAGCTGCTCTGCTACATCGTGGTGGAGATCCTGCTAGGGGTCTCCTCCGGCATTCTGTTCCTCATCAACATCAGTTCCTTCATTCTCTACGGCGTGTCGGCACTGTTTGGGCCGGTCCTCATCCCGCTCTATCTGACCAACTCGTTTCGAGCGAAATTCTTTCAGTACATCGACGTGCTGATTGGTTTCGCCATGATTCGGGCAGTTGCTTCGGCCTTCCTCTTTGTGTGGGCGGGCTTCATGACGACGTTCATCCAGCAGACGTTCAACGGGGACTATTCCATCGGGATGTGGCTGGCGAACCTCATACCCGTCATCACCATCTTCATTGCGTTCATCCTCAACCTGCTCTTCATTCCTAGCCTCACGCAGGCGATCTTCGGCGGTGCCGCTGGCATGGCCGGAAAGATCGAGGAAGTTGGCGTAAAACTCATGGCTCTCTAGGCGGTCTTCCGATGCCAACACCGTACCGAATCTACGTTGAACCAGCCGGGCCGAGCCTGCTCTTTCGGCTTCTGCGTTGGGCAATGCTCGCAGGAGTTCTCGCATGGCTCGCAGCGATTGTCTTTCACCGTTACCACCCGACTCCAGAAAGGACGCAGACTCATGGCAACCCACACCGCCCCGCTCACCGACGCAGCCTGGACTCCCCAGCAAGCGATGCTCACTGACCAGATTGCCAACGAGGTCTATGCCTCCAGGTACGCAGAACGCAAGATGAGCCGGTTCGTGATCGGTGCCCTCTCCATCGCCCTGCTCGGTTCATTGGCGACCATCGTTTCTCTTTCCAAGAAGCCGCTGGTGAACCGGTACGTTCGCATCGACGAGATGGGCCGGGCGCAGGCAATCCAATACAGCGATCTCCGCTACAGCCCGCGTGAGGGTGAGGTCCGCACCTACCTGACGGACTGGGCGAACTACCGGTTCACCCTTAACAAGGACACAGTGAGCCGGAAATATCCGCTCAACTACTACTTCCTCTCGCAGCCTCTTGCAGCTCAGGGCATGGCCGACGACAACGCCGACCACAAAATATCGCAGGTGATGTCCGGCCAGACGGAGCAGAGCGAGGTTGAGGTGAAGAACGTCACCATCACTTCGATGAGCGAGGAGACGGTCCAGAACGTGACGCTTGCAAGGGGAACGGCACTTATCAACCTCGACAAGCTCTATTCGTCCCGCACGTCCCAGGCACCGCGTACCGAGCACTGGATGATCTCGGCGACCTACTACATCAACCCGGCTCAGGTGAATCAGCAGTCGCAGCGTTTCCCTCAGTTCGAGACCATCAATCCGCTTGGGCTCACCGTCACCGAGTTCCACGAGAGCCGCATCGGTTTCGACAGCAACAGCGAGAAGCCGGCAGGATCGGCTTTCGCTCCGACTGCAACGGGAAGGCCCTTCATTCCCGGCACCGGTTCCGGTGTTCAGGCCGCGCCCTCCACGGCTGCCCAGAGTGGAGGACAGCAGTGAGCTACGACCTCATTCTTCCGTACTTTCCAAAAGAGATTCAGGCGCTCCTTCTTGACCCAACTATCTCTGACCTGATGGTGAACGGCACCAGAGGCGTATTTGCCGACCGTGCGGGCAAAGTCGAGAAGATCGAGCTTTCCGACCCGTACACGAATGAACGTCTCACTGCCGCCATCGAGAGGGTTGCGCGGGTACTCGGACAGGATTTGACGAGTCAGAACCCTATCCTTAACACCCGGCTTCCCGATGGTTCGCGTGTTGCCGTGGTAGGCCCGCCCGCTTCGAAGGATGGACCTTCGCTCACCATCCGCAAGTTCAATCACTGGTTCACCAGCGATCAGCTTGTAGCATCCGGCAGCCTGCCGGAGAAAGTTCGTGACTTTGTTGTCGGGCTCGTGATGCAAAGAAAGAACGGCATCATCGCGGGTGGGACCGGCAGCGGCAAGACAACCCTGATGAAGGCGCTGTTGGACCACATCCCCATGACCGAGCGGCTGTGTGTGATCGAACAGCCGTCCGAGCTGAGGATTGCTCACCCGAATGCAGTTCAGTGGGAGGCCGTCGATGCGATCCCCGGCCAGATTGCCGTGACGCCGAGTGAGCTGCTGGCCGCTGCACTCCGCCACCGACCCGACCGCATCATCATGGGCGAGATTCGCAATGAGTGTGGCTATGACCTGCTGCAGGCCATGAACACCGGCCATGGTGGAACGCTCTCAACGATTCACGCAAGCAGCGCCCTAGATGCGCTCGGCAGGCTAGCCAACCTTGCTCTCAGTGCTAGGCCGAACCTTAACCATTCGTTCATGCGCTCGGAGACGGCCTCAGCCATCGACTTCGCTCTGTATTGCGAGCGGGCAGCAGACGGAAAGCGCCGGGTTCGCGAGCTGATTCACGTTCGCGGCTATGACCAGCACACCCAGACGTACGACCACGATGTGATCTATTCGGCGTCGGATTTCAGTCACGCAGCCTAACCAGTTTTAAGAGGAGAACCGCCCCATGCCATTGCTCAGCATCCAGGCTTCGAAGAAGGTAGAGACCACCGTAAGACTTGAAGAGTCAACCGCGAAGCGGGTTGACCAGTACGCACATTTCGCGAAGGCTTCCGCAGACGATGTGGTGAACCAGGCCCTTGAGTATGTATTTACCAAGGACAAGGAGTTCCAGCAATATCTGGAGCGGAACCCGGACGGCGAGACCCCATCCGCTCTCCGCATCAAGAAGCCTGCTCCACCGGCTGCCAGCAAGAAGAACGGCACTGGCAACGGTGTGGCGAATGGTGCGAGCACTCACGCTGCGAGCTCCAGGTAGCTCGCAGCTTTCGCACTCGCAGGAACAGCAACAGCAGCCTCTACCCACCCTGAAAAACTGAATGTGCTACGCACATGGGGAAAGATGACACTTCATCCCTTACAGGGTGGTGTAGAGCGCCAGAAAAGTTGCCGCGTGGCAACCCGCGAAGAATGAGCAGCTTACAGGATTACGGGTTCTAACGAGAACCCTGCGGGTTGCAGTTAGAACCTTTCTAAACGGAGCAAAAACAATGTCTGAAGTATGCGCAATTCAGCTCCCCGATCTCGATTCTCGCGTGCGCCGCTCCAAAGGCCGGCTCGCGAGGAGATGCGGCGCAAATGTGAAGTTGACGCCGGATGAACTGGCCGAACTGGAAGCGGTTGCGAAGCTCCAAGGCAAGGCACTCGGAGAATGGGGACGGGAAGAGTTGATGGCCGCTGCCCGCCGTCCGAAGGACGACATCCTGCTTACGGAATTGATTGGCCTCCGCATGTTTCTGGTGAACCTTCTAAGGCCGATTGCATTGGGCGAGGACTACACCGACGAGCAGTTCCGCGCGTTGCTGGACCACGTGCGGCAGGAGAAGCGCAGCGTTACCAGCCAGGTCACAGAGCAGTACCGCCACACCCAAAAGGAGCAGTAATGCCGGACAATGCATGGGGTCGCAAAGAGACGCTGGTGTTTCCCCCAAACGTTCCGATCTTCTCTTACTCCGCAATTGGCTTGGCCCTGCTGTTGGCATTGCTCTTCTGCTGGGAGCATCTGCGGTTCGGCATCACGCCGCTCCAAAGGACGTATACCGGGGCCTACATTCGTAGCTCCGCAGGAGCGCTTTTCAAGGGCCATGGCAGCTACCAGCTTGTCTATCTCGGAGGCGGGAAGGTCCAGCCGCGCCGTGCCCTGCCGGTGGATTTCGAAGACGGCGAGACGGTATTTCCAAATGGCCAGCGCATTCCGGTCCAGCTCTCCGCATTGCCGCTTTCCCAGGGGTACCGGGGCTTCTACACCGGGAAGCCTGAAACGTTTATGGATGCAAACATGAGCCGGTGGCTGCGTGGCGCGATCTTCGAGGGTGACAGTGTTCTAGGCTCCTACGCGGCCAGCCTGGGATGGGCAGCGCTGTCGCTCGTGGCCCTGCTTGCTCTGAGCATTCCAGCGGACATGAAGAGATTCCGCGAGATGAAATACGGCCGACTGCTGCGCGGTCCTCTGCTCATGAAGCCTCAAGACTTCGCGCGAAAGCAGAAGGGCGACGGCATCGGTTTCAACACCACGGAGATGAAAGAACCCATTCGGATTCCTGCTCGGAAAGAGGCGCAGCACTTCCTAATGATGGGCGATACCGGCGTGGGTAAGACCCAGCTCATTACTCAGCTCCTCATGCAGGTTCAGGAGCGTGGTGATTCCGCAATCGTCTACGATCCGGCGACCGAGTACGTTCAGAAGTTCTTCAACGAAGAGCGCGGCGACATCGTTCTAAATCCGCTGGACGCGCGGTGCCCTTATTGGGGTCCGGCCCAGGAAATGCAGTCGAACGCGGAGGCGGACGCTATCGCCGCTTCCCTTTACCAACCGACCGGCGAGGGCAAAGACGAGTTCTTTCACCAGACGCCCGCTCAGATCTTTGCGCACCTTCTGAAGTACGGACCCACGCCGCATCAACTGGCCGATTGGCTCGCCAGCGATAAGGAACTGCTCGCGAGAGTTGAAGGAACTGAGATGGCGTTCTACATCGACCAGAACGCGGGACCGCAGCGGGCCGGAGTGCTTTCTTCACTCGGCATCGTGGCAAAATCCTTCCGGCTTCTGCCCACCAAAGCCGCAGCGAACGGTGCGTGGAATGCTCGCACCTGGTCGAAAACCCGTAAGGGTTGGGTGTTCATTACATCGCGGCCCACCGAGCGGAACACGCTCCGCCCGCTCCACTCGTTATGGATCGACCTGCTGGTGATGCGCCTGATGAACGAGCCCGCGCCCGACCAGAAGCCGGTCTGGTTTGTGATCGACGAGCTGGCCAGCCTCCAACGTCTGCCGCAGCTTCACACGGCGCTCACAGAGGCTCGGAAATCGAAGAACCCGATGGTGCTTGGGTTCCAGGGAAGGGCACAGCTCCAGGCGATTTACGGAGACAAACTGGCCGAGGTGATGGTGTCGCAACCGGCCACCAAACTCTTCATGAAGACGGCCGAGCCGAACGCAGCGCAATGGATCTCCAAAGCCATCGGCTATGTCGAGATCGAGCGCGTGAAGGAAACCAAACACGACGGCGCAAAGCAGGGTCGGAACTACTCCCTTGACCGGCAGATTGAGCCGCTCGTCATGGAGTCACAGATCACTGGCCTGGACGACCTTCATGCGTACCTGAAGCACGGGAACAACGTCGCACGGTTCCAGTTCAACTACCTGAACCTTCCAAAGCCAAACGCGGGTTTCATTGGACGCGGAGGTGCGGAAGGTGAATTGAGCTTCGATCCCGACACGCTGGAGCCTGTCCGTCCGAGGACTCCGGCCAGCCCTGATGTGGTCACTGCGCCGGCAGAACCGGCGCCCTCATCCGTCGAGACGGTTGAGGTATCAGAGCAGGCCGTAGCCGTAGAGCCAGAGAGCGCCGAAACCGCAGCGCCCGACGCAGCAGGCACGGTTGGGACAGAGGCAACCGAGCACCGGAAGAAGCGGAAGTCCCGCAAGAAAGCACAGCGGGGAGAGGCCCAGGTGCAGCCAGAAGTTACCGAGGAATCTGTGCAGGAGGAGTGTCTTTCTGCGGAGCTGGACCGGCAAAAGTCCACACCGGCAAAGCAGCCCGCCCATCAGCC
>CALMOM010000109.1:474-2754 GCA_937873305.1 uncultured Terriglobus sp. | reverse complement strand
ATCCAGCCTGAGGGACAACACGCACGAGAACCGCAGCGTGCATGGCTGCCACGACGTACTGCCCGGATGCGGCTGCCCGAGCAGACGGCGGAACTCGGCTGTGGCGCGGAGCGTATGGTACGGATAGCTGTGCCGGTAGCGGCAGCGGAGGAGCACGCGCTATGCAGTCACGCATCCACGGCACAACCATGCCAGCCATCGAATTTCTGCTGCAGCCGGGCGAAACCGTGATTTCTGAGGCGGGCGAGCTGAGCTGGATGACCGGCTCGATTGGCATGCACACCCACACACAGGCAGCGGGCGGCGGCGGCTTTCTGGGTGCCATCAAGCGCATGGCCGGCGGCGGCACCCTGTTTATGACGGAGTACACCGCGGAGGGCTATCCAGGTGAAATTGCCTTTGCCACCAAGGTGCCCGGCCATATCGTGCCGGTGGAGCTGCATGGCAATGGGCAGGAATACATGGTGCACCGCCGAGGCTTTCTGTGCGGGACCGCTGGTATTAGCCTGGGGTTTGCCTTTCAGCAATCGCTGGGAGCGGGCATCTTCGGGGGCGATGGATTTGTCCTGCAACGCATCGCGGGTGCAGGCACGGCCTGGCTGGAACTGTCCGGCGAGGTGGTGGTGCGCGACCTGGCCGCCGGCGAAACCCTGCGTGTGCATCCGGGCCACGTGGGCGCTTTTGCCAGTTCCGTAAACTTCCAGATCACCCGTGTCCCGGGGTTGCGCAATCTTTTCTTCGGGGGCGACGGCATTTTTCTGGCAGCCCTGACCGGCCCAGGACGCGTTTGGCTGCAAACCCTGCCCTTGAGCAAGCTGGCGCACGCACTGCAGGACTACCTGCCCGGCCCTGACCGCGAAACCCGCGCCGGCATCGGTGGCGGCGTGATCGGCGGCGTGCTGGGATCGATGTTTGACGATCACAGCTAGGCGGGCATGGCACCGAGACCGTGCCACCGTCCGCCTATCGTTGCAAAGCAAGGCTACACCGGGATACTGTGACCCATGCGCATCGGCTACTTTGGCGGAACCTTCGATCCGCCTCACAGTGCACATTTGCGACTGGCAACGCTTGCCGCGGACACCTTCGCACTGGACGTGGTCTATCTTGCACCTACCGGTCTGCAGCCCTTGAAAGACCAGCCGCCTGAGGCAGATTTTGCAGACCGCCTGGCGATGACCCGGCTGCTGTGTGGGGCCGACGCTAGGCTCCAGGCCACTGACCTGGATGCGCCCCGTGCCGACGGATCGCCCAATTACACGATCAATGCGCTGGAGGCAGTACGGCAACGCCATCCGGGTGCGGCACTGTTTGCGCTGGCGGGCGCGGACAGCTTTCTTACACTGCGGCAGTGGCGCAGCTCGGATCGCTTGCTGGAACTGGCGGAGTGGATTGTGGTCTCGCGGCCCGGCGTGTCGATCGAGACGCTCTCCACGCTTGCGCTCACCGAACAACAGCAGGCGCGTGTCCATCTGCTGCAAGCCATGGACGACCCCCTCTCCGCCAGCGAACTACGCAGCCGCCTGCGGGCCGGCGTCTCTTGTGGCAATGCACTTCCTCCGGCGGTCATGCTCTACATCGCCCGCATGCACCTGTACCATGCTGGTCCGCGAAGGCACGAGGATGGACCGATACGATAGAGGTCGTGCGTGCAACAGGGTAGAACATAGTCTGTTTAACCGGGTAGCTGGCTCCATGCATCGTCTTGCAGGGGCCGCGTAGAAGCCGCCGCGCGGCGGGCAACAGGAGCCGTAAACTTCTGCCGTCTGTGGCAAATACTTGGTACGCTTTGACCGGCCTTGTTGCGTTGGTAAATAAGTTCCAGCGTGTCACATCTACGGAATGACACTTATTTACACTTTGTTGCGATTCTGACTTACTCTTAGTGCATGGCACGTGACTTTGTTCAAACGTCTGAACAGTACCTTCAGCAGATCGACGCAGAAATTAGAAGGCTTCAACAGCTTCGCCAATTGGTGACCGAGGCCATTCAGGGCGATACCGCAGTATCCTCGTCCTCTCCAAAGACAGCCCGCAAAGGCATGAGTGCGGAAGGCCGGCGGCGGGTTGCCGAAGCTCAGAAGGCACGCTGGGCTGCCTTGAAAAAGTCAGGCGGCAAAGCGTCTAAGAAAGCAGCAAAGGCAACTCCCTCTGCTGAGTAGCGCCGGGCGCGGTTTGCCCTGCGGACGTTAACCCACAGCACCCGCCACCTTTCGGCTAAGTTCGTTAGGGGAAGACACGGGTGCCGAGGTAACGCGTCCAGCTGCGTTACCTGAATCC
>CALMOM010000109.1:0-464 GCA_937873305.1 uncultured Terriglobus sp. | reverse complement strand
GCTAACATTCATGTGCCCTCCCGAACGCGGACGCGGATTACCCCGTTGTCCCGCGACAGCGGCTGCCTGCGACTGACTTATTTCGTTTGGGGACGAAGCACCACCGACCGGCGCCCCAGGTAAAGCTGAACCGTTCCGTCTGCCGCTTGCAGTATCTGCAGCGGGCGTGGCCGCGCAACGCGTTCATCCAGCGTTGTTGGACCCTCTGCTACCACGTGACCACCCAGGTCCATGACGACAAAGCGATCTTTCACATAACCCGCGCCGTAGGCACCCGCAGGCAAAGTTGCAGTACCGAACTGGGTAGACTGCTCCAGCAGCAGGTACATCTGGTACGTCTCTTGCACGCCGCTGGCGTAGCCGCTGGTATCCACAAGGCCCGCAAAGACATTGGCATGCGGTCCAAAGCGGACGGCCGCGGCATTGCGCATCTGCACGGGGGCAGTTTTACCGAGGTAATAGAC